>JASIAO010000113.1 GCA_030041955.1 Acidobacteriaceae bacterium
AGACGACCGTGCCTTTTGAGCCGCGGGGCGACCGGCCGGTGTACTGCCGGGACTGCTACCAGGCGCAAAAGGGCGGCGCGGGCGGCGGACGCGGCGCGAGCCGCGGACGCGGACGCTACTGAGCTAATTCCCATCGACTGCGGAAACGCGAGGGCCAACGTGGCCCTCGTCGCATCTGTGCGCCTGAAATCGGGCGAAGGCAGGGGTGCGTTTCCGAATTCGTTCCGCGCGCGGGCGGGGTGTCTGCAATCGTGATGGGGCGCGTGTGAGGCTTCGCTACGCGGCCTGATCGGTGTTCTGCGGATCGCTACCGCCCTCTGCGAGGGCGGACGGCCGACATTGGCGGCATCGGAAGGATCTTCGCGCCCGGTTTCTTCCTGGCGCTTCTGCTCCGGGTGCTCGGTGACGGTGGGGTGCTGCTGGGACTGCGGGCGGTTGCCGGTTTTCTCTGTGCTCATAGGAAACCCTCCCGAAGTGAGATGCGGCGGCCGCGGCCGGTGCGGAGTTATGGGCGGTCGAGCATCGACCTGAGGGTCTGGTAGAGGCGGTCGGTGATTTCCTGAGGGGAATCATCGGGGCCGAACTGGATGGGCTCGCCCACGCGGACGGTGAGCGCGCCGGAACGAAACCATTTGCGCCCACGCGCCTTGAGCTCGCTGAGACCGGCAAGAGCAACGGGCAGCACGGGCGCGGCGGATTCGCGGACGAGCAGGCCGATGCCGGGGCGGAAGGGCTGGAGGCCGCTTTCGGTGCGATGGCCTTCAGGAAAGACGAGGACGTTGTAGCCGCGGTCGAGCGCTTCGCCGGCGTGCTGGAAGGAGCGGCGGAATCCGGCGCTGCGCGGCAGCGGGAACGCGTTGTAGAGGCCGGTGACGAGGACGTATGCGAAGGGGCCGAGGGGATCGAGGACCTTCGGCGGGCCGAGGCCGCGCATGTGGCGCCAGTTGCGGAGCATGTCGCCGGCCATGGCGGCAGCGACGCGGCGGCGCATGGGGCCGGGCAGGCCGTAAAGAACCAGTGGAGCGTCGTAGGTGGAAACGTGGTTGGCGATGATGATGACGGGGCGACCGGGATCGAGATGCGGCGGGCGCTCGACGCGGGGCGCGGCGAGGAAGCGGGTAAGGGGCTGCGCGATGAGCTCAAGGAATGCGATGCGAATGAGGCGAAACGGCAGCCACCAGGGCCAGTGCGGGTAGACGTCGTCTTCGCCGCGGCGGCGAGGCTCGTCGTGCGCGAGCGCGGGAGCCGCGGCGGGAGTTGCAGAGGGCGCGGCGGAGGATTCGGGAGAGGATTCTGATGGACCCGCAGCTTTGTCGAGGCTCAGTTCGCGGCGCAGATCGCCGAGGGTGACGATGCGCTCGAGAGTTTCGTCTTCGATGGTGAGGCCGAGGCGCTGCTCGAGCTCGGATTGCAACTGCACGCGGCCGAGCGAGTCGAGGCCGAGATCTTCGGAGAGGCGCGCGTCGTCGCCGGCGTTTTCTGCACTGGCGTGGGTGATGGAGAGAACCAGCGCGAGGAGCGGATCGGAGGCTGAGCCGGTGGCGCCCTCGGGGCGCTGAGCGTTGACCCACTCGGTGACTTTGGGGCGGCGAATTTTTCCGGTGGAAGTGCGGGGCAGATCGAGCTCGGGCCAGAGGCGCCACTGACGAATCTGCTGATATTCGGCGAGCTGGGCGTTGGCGGCGACGATGGCCTGCTGGGCTTCGTCGCGCGAGCCGCGGAAGAGCAGGACGGCGACGGGCTCAGTGCCGCCGGGGGTGAGCAGCGGGACGACGGCGGAGGCCTGGACGCCGGGCTGGGCGTTGAGCGCGGCCTCCACATCCTCAGGATGGATGTTGAGGCCGGCGGGGGTGACGATGACCTGGCTTTTGCGGCCGACGAAATGGAGCTGGCCCTGCTCATCGCGCTGGGCGAGGTCGCCGGTGGCCAGCCATTCGGACTGGTTCTGCTGCATAGCGCCCTGGTGCCAGGTGGCGCGAGAAACTATGTCGCCGCGGACGAGGATTTCGCCTTCGTCGGTAATGCGGACGTCGCGGCCGGGAAGGACCTTGCCGATGGTGCCCTTGCCAGGCTTGAAGGGGTGGTTGAGGGTGATGAGCGCGGAGGTTTCCGTCATGCCGTAGCCCTGGACGAGGGCGAAGCCGAGGGTGGTCCAGAAATTTTCGAGCTCGGACGGGAGCGACGCGCCGCCGCAGACGAAGGCCCAGAATTTGTAACCGAAGAGGTGATGAATGCGGCGGAAATGCCACCAGCGCTTCCAGATTTTTTCTCCGGCGCGGGCCGCGACTGCCGCTGAGAGCCCGGGATCGAGCGCGAGCAGGTGCGAACGCAGCAGATCGAGGACGCGCGGGACGGAGCAGACGACGGAGATGCGCTCGCGATGGATGGTTTCGACGAGGCGCTGGGCCTGAAGGCGGTTTTCGAAGTGGACTTCGGCGGCCATGAGCGGGGGAATCCAGAGGCCCATGAACTGGCCGAAGACGTGGCTGAGGGGCAGCGTATGCAGGAAGCGAATGGGGTGGAAGATGCGCTCGTACTTGAGGTACTTCGGCATCTCGCGCTCGATGGGATCGAGGCTCGAGAGGACGTTGCGGTGGGTGTGGACGATGCCTTTGGGCTCGGCGGTGGTGCCGGAGGTGAAGAGAATCTGAAAGGGCGTATCGAGGGTGAGCGAGGGTTCGCGCAGGCTGGAGGATGGCGGCAGAGGCAGAGCATCGGAGAAATTTTCGAAGGCGATCGTTGGGGTTTCGGAGCGAATTTCGCGCAGCAGCTCTTCGTCACCGACGATGAGGCGGGGATGCACGTTGGCGATGACGCGGGCGGCGAAGTCGGAGGCTCCCGCGGGATCGAGAGGGACGGCGATGACGCCGCGCTGGATGCAGCCGAAGAATGCGCCCATCCAGGCGAGGCCGTTTTGACCCCAGAGGACGACACGGTCGCCCGCAGGAATTTCGCGCCGGATGAGCTCGGCGGCGAAACGATCGGCCATGGCCGCGAGTTGAGACCAAGTGGAGACGATGCGACGGTTGCCGCGGTAGACGACGATGGCAGCCGCATCGCCATGGCGGCGGAAATCTTCGAGAAATGTGGCGAGGTTCGCGCGCATATCGCCTGCCCCTAACCTATAGGAAGCAGCCTTGCCGCGCCCAGCCGCATCACCCGGTGCTCTCCCTTACCTCCGTCACGCGCGGGCGAAGTCGATGTAGCCGCGGGCGGGGTCAGTGCGGACGAGGGTGACGCGCAGCTTGTCGCCGACATCGACGCCCTGCTCGCCGCGGACGAGCATGCCTTCCACGTGCGGCTGGATGGTGCGCACGAAGCTGCCGTGCTGATTGACGCCGGTGACGATGGCGTCGAAGGGCTGGCCGATGCGGTTGCTCATGGCGACGGCGGCGATCCGCTTCTGCATCTCGCGGGAGACTTTGCGCTCCGCGTCCTCCATGCGGGTGCACTGCGCGGCTATGGCCGCCAGCTCGTCGTCGGAATAAGGCGAGGGCTGCTGCGCGATCATGGCCTTGAGCAGGCGCTGCGTGACGAGGTCGGCGTAGCGGCGGTTGGGCGCGGTGGAGTGGGTGTAGTCCTGCACGGCGAGGCCGAAGTGACCCTGAGCGGGCTGGCCGGGTTTCTCGAGGACGTACTCGCCGGGACCGAGGAGCTTGATGACGGCGAGGGAGAGATCGGCGAAATGATCGGGATCTTTCGCCTGCTGCTCGCAGAGAAAATCATGGAGCGGTTTTGGATCGGGCGTGGCGGGGAGTTTGGCGCCGAGACCGGCAGCGAGGGTTACGATGCGGTCCCAACGCTCGGGCGTTTTGACGACGCGGCGAATGGATGAGAAGTGCGCCGCGTCCAGCGTGCGGGCGACGACGCCGTTGGCGGCAATCATGAAGTCTTCAATGAGCTGCGTGGCGCGATTCTTAACTTCGGCTTCAATGTCGATGGAGCCGTCAGAGATGTGGATGGGGTGCGTTTCGATGGTCTGCAGGTTGAGCGCGCCGTGATTGGAGCGCTGTCCGCGCAGGCGCTGGGCAATCTCGTCCTGCATGCGGAGCTGCTGCTGGAGCTCCGGTGAGGACGCGACTTTCGGCGGCGCAGCGCCCTGGCCAGAGAGCCACGCGCCCACCGAGGGATATGCGAGCTGTGCACGGTTGACGATGCGGGCGAGATCAATGTCGCTGGCGGCGATGTTCGCCTGGGCGTCGACGGTGAATTCGATGATGACGGCGGCGCGCTCCTGGCCTTCGAGCAGAGAGGTGAGGCCGGTGGAGAGATCCTCGGGGAGCATGGAGAAATTCTGAACGCCGGTGTAGACGGTGGTGGTTTCGCGCATCGCGTGCTGGTCGATGGGCGAGCCTTTGGGCACGAAGGCATCGACGTCGGCGATGCCGATGAGAACGCGATGACTGCCGTTGGGGAGGGCCTCGACGTATTCGATCTGATCGAGATCACGCGAGGTGTCGTTGTCGATGGAGGACCAGAGGAGATTGCGCAGATCGCGCGCAGATGCGGACGGCTGCGGAGGGCGCCGGCGGAGCTGATCCAGCTGTTGCGCGACGGCGGGCGGAAGTTGGGGCTCGAAGCCGCGATTGGTCATCGCCTGGCGGGCGGCTGCGGCCAGGTCAAAGTGCAGCGGATGGCTCATCGTCTCCTCACACCGGGGGAAGGGCAAGGCTATCACGGCGGGCCATCCAACCAGCGGAGGCGTATTTGCCCTCCAAGGCAGGATGCCGCTGCGGAACGTCAAAATCGAACCCGATCCGGAGAAGGCTGCTCAGAAATCGAAGCAGCGGGATCTGGATCGTCCTACAGCATCGGAGATTTATGAGCAGGTTTCGCGCAATGCGCGGCGCGAGCTGGAGCGACCGGTGCGCGCGCTGGCCATCTCCGGCCTGGTGGGCGGACTGACGATGGGGCTGACGGGGCTCAGCGTGTCAGTAGCCCATGCGGTGCTGGGCAACGCGCCGTGGGCGAATTTTGTTGCGATGTTGTTCTACCCGGCGGGATTCCTGGCGGTGATTCTGGGGCGCGCACAGCTCTTTACCGAGAACACGCTGTATCCGGTAGCGCTGATTCTTGCGGAGCGGCGGTACTTCTGGAGCACGGTGCGGCTGTGGGTGGTCGTCCTGACGTCGAACGTGACGGGAGCGTTTTTGTTTGCGTTGCTGGCGGCCCGCACCAAGGCACTGCAGCCGCCGATGCTGGAGGCGCTCAAACAGCTTGGAGTAGCGGCGGCGGAACCGAGCATGCGCCATATCTTCTGGAGTGCCGTGGCGGGCGGATGGCTGATTGCGATGGTGGCGTGGCTGGTGAGCGGAAGCCATTCCATCACGGGATCGTTCGCCGTGATCTGGCTGTTCGCGTTCATCGTGGGGCTGGGACATTTCGCTCACTGCATCGCGACCAGCGGCGAGATTCTGTCGGCTGTACTCGCGCACGGAGTGACCGCGGGCGCATTCTTCCGATGGCTGCTGCCGGCGACTCTCGGCAATATTGCGGGCGGTGTGATCCTGGTGACGCTGCTGGAGTACGGGCAGGTGAAGCTGGAATAGCCGGGCTGGTGGGCGGTTGCGGGGCCAAACTTCGCCGCATCCCAGAAACAGGAGGGCGAACAAGGGTCTGATGGTTCAGTATTTCGAGCGCAACTGGCATGATCTGGTCTGGTCGGGCATCTGGCTCGGCACCGCGATTTTCATTTCACTCATCGTGCGGCTGATTGTCTTCTGGCTGCTGCAGAGGATGACGAGACGCAAGGGGACGGTGCTGGGCAACTCCCTGGTAAGGCATGGGAAAGGGCCCACGCGATGGATTTTTCCGCTGCTGGCCGCGCTATGCGTGCTGCCGGGGCTGCCGCTGCCGCACCAGCTGATGCTGGCGCTCGAGCACATCACCGGCATCGGGCTGATTGCTGCGATTGCGTGGATGGTGATCCTGTTTGTCGAGGTGACCGCGGACATTCTGGCAGGGCGCTACCGCATCGACGTGGCCGACAACCTCGCGGCGCGGCGGATCCGGACGCAATTCCAGATGGTGTACCGGATCGTCGTGATTATGGTGACGGTGGTCGCCGTGTCGATTGCGCTGATGACCTTCCCCGCGATCAAACACATCGGCGTGAGCATCCTGGCGTCGGCGGGGCTGGCCAGCCTGGTGGTGGGAATGGCGATGAAGGGCACGCTGTCGAATCTGGTGGCGGGTGTGCAGATCGCGTTCACGCAGCCCTTCCGGATCGAAGACGCCGTGGTCATCCAGGGTAACTGGGGCTGGATCGAGGAGATCGGCACCATGTACGTCACGGTGCGCATCTGGGACCTCACCCGACTGGTGGTGCCGCTCTCGTGGTTTCTGGAGAACAGCTTTCAGAACTGGACGCGGACCAGCGCCGAACTGCTGGGGCATTGCTATATCTATGTGGATTACACGGTTCCAGTGGAACCGCTGCGTGCGGAACTGCGGCGCATCTGCGAATCCACAAAACTGTGGTCCGGCAAAGTCTGCGCGCTCCAGGTGTCGGATCTGTTCCAGCAGCAGATGCAACTACGCGCACTCATGGATGCGCGGAATTCCGGCGATGCGTGGGATTTGCGATGCCTGGTTCGCGAAAAGATGATCGACTTCATCCAGAAAAATTATCCGGGCGGGCTGCCGCGGTATCGAGGCGAGTTCGAGGCGAAATGGCCGGAGCAGCCGGGATTGCCGGAGGGTTCGCATAACGGCGCCCGGGATGCTGCGCCAGAGAATCCTTTACGGCGGACTGCGTAGAGGAACGGCGGACCGAGCTCGCGGGAGCGTGAGAAGATGGTCGGTTCCCGCGGAGGTTGGGCGCGCCCTGCGCGCCGTAAAGGATGACAGCTAACGAGACCGTTCTGCTCTGGTTCCGGCTCGATCTGCGCCTGGCGGATCATCCCGCATTGGCTGCGGCAGCGGCGACGGGAAGGCCGGTGGTGCCGGTGTTCGTCTGGGATGCGCAGGAAGCGCTGGCGCCGGGGGCGGCGTCGCGCTGGTGGCTGCACTATTCTCTGGAGCGGCTGGATGCGGCGCTGCGAGCGAAGGGATCAAAGCTGATTGTGCGCCGAGGTCCGGCGGCGGAGACGCTGACGGATTTGGCGGAAGAGACAAATGCGCAAAAGGTCTTCTGCCATCGCGTGTTCGATCCGACGGCGCTGGAGCGCGAAGCCGAGGTGGACCGTAAGCTGCGCGCGCGGGGCGTGACGCTGGAGAGGTTCAACGGCAGTCTGCTGTTTGAGCCGGGGTCGATTCGCAATACGACGGGCGGGCCGTTCCAGGTGTTTACGCCGTTCTGGCGTGCGTGCTGGAACTTGCGTGGAGCTTTGCGGGAGCCGCTGAACGAGCCGAAGGCGATTTCAGCGCCGAGCAAGTGGCCGGCATCGCTGAGAGTTACGGAGCTGGGGCTGGAGCCGAAGATCGACTGGGCGGCGGGGATTCGCGCGGCGTGGACGCCGGGCGAGGACAGTGCGCGGAAACGTCTGCGAACGTTCGCCAAGAGTGCGGCGGGACGGTACGGGGAGGAACGCGACAGGCCGGATCATGAGGGGACGTCGCGGGTGTCGCCGCATCTGCACTTTGGGGAGATCAGTCCGGCGCAGGTGTGGCAGGCGGTTGCGGAGCAGCCTGGAGCGGAGAGCTTCCTGCGGCAACTGGCGTGGCGGGAATTCTCGTATCACCTGCTCTGCGCGCACCCGGAGACAGTACGCGAGCCCTTTCAGGCGCAGTTTCGCGGGTTTCCGTGGCGGCGCAACCGGCGGCGGCTGGAGGCGTGGCAGCGGGGGCAGACGGGATATCCGTTTGTGGACGCGGCGATGCGGGAACTGTGGACGACGGGATGGATGCACAATCGCGCACGCATGGTGGCAGCGTCATTTCTGGTGAAGCATTTGCTGATTCCGTGGCAGGATGGAGCGGCGTGGTTCATGGACACGCTGGTGGACGCCGATGTGGCCAACAACACGATGGGCTGGCAGTGGACGGCGGGATGCGGCGTGGATGCGGCGCCGTATTTTCGCGTGTTCAATCCGGTGGTGCAGGGAGAAAAGTTCGATCCGCAGGGAGAGTACGTGCGGAAGTGGGTGCCGGAGCTGCGCGAATTGCCGACAGAGTGGATCCACGAGCCGTGGGCCGCGCCACCGCTGGCGCTGGCCGAGGCCAAGGTGAGGCTGGGAGGGACGTATCCGCTGCCGATGGTGGATCACGCGCACGCGCGAGCCGAGGCGCTGGAAGCCTTCAGCGCGATGAAGAGGGCGGCGAAAGAGAAAGGTGCCGAGGGGTTTTAGGGTTGGAGAAACCTGCCCGGGCACTGTGGTGGAGAGGGAAGGTATCCCCTTTGGGGCTAAAGCCCATTTGATTTGGGGGCTTGATGGCACGGCTGAAAAGCTTGCGGAAAGAGTCGTGCGGCGCCGCGCTCATGCTGGAAAAGCATCCCTCAGCGGCTAAAGCCGTATTCATTTCGGAACGAGGATGGCACGGCTGAAGCCGTGCCCCTTCAAAGCGGCGAATGCTTTTGGCGAGCTGTGAGGTCGTGCTCGTACAAAGCGGCGACGCTTTTCAGCAAGCTGCGATTCCTGCCCCTTCAAAGCAAGGACGTGCATCCGCAGGGCGCTCAGCCGCGGCCCTTGGCCTTCATGCGCTCGATGACGAACTTGGGAACGAGGCCATCGACGGAGCCGCCGAGGCGGAAGACGTCCTTGACGAGGCGCGAGCTAACGAAGGAATACTGCGCGTCGGGCATGAGGAAGATGGTTTCAAGCTCCGCAGAGAGGCGGCGGTTCATGTGGGCCATTTGCAGCTCGTATTCGTAATCGCTGATGGCGCGAATGCCGCGGACGACGGCCTGAGCGCGCTGCTCGCGGGCGAAGTCGACGAGGAGGCCTTCGAAGGTGGAGACGGAGACGTTGGAGAACTGCGCGGTGCCTTCGGAGAGCATGGCGACGCGCTCTTCCACGGTGAAGAGGGACTGGTTTTTCAGGCTATTGCGGAGGATGGCGACGACGAGGTGGTCGAAGATCTTCGCCGCGCGTGCGATCAGGTCGAGATGGCCGTTGGTGACGGGGTCGAAGCTGCCGGGATAGATGGCCTTGACAATGTTCACGCCAGTTGCATTCTAGAGCAAAAGTTGAGCCGGGGCATTTCGCCGGCGGACGGTCGCGGGGAAGGGAGAACCTATGCGTGGCCGTTTTGCGCGGAGCGGGGAGCGGGGCCGGTGGACTCGCGCACGATCAGCCGGGGCTCCATCACGATTTCGCCGGGCCACTCTTTGGAGGGTTCGGCGATGCGATCGAGGAGGGCCTGGGCGGCGGCGGCTCCCATTTCCTGGAGCGGCTGCTTGACCGTGGTGAGGCTGGGCTTGCCGTAGGCAGCGGTGATGATGTCGTCGAAGCCGATGACGGAGATATCCTCGGGAACGCGCAATCCGGCGTCGCAGAGGGCGCGAATGGCGCCGATGGCGGAGATGTCGTTAAAGCAGAAGACAGCGGTGAAATCCCGGGTGCGGGCGAGCAGATCGCGCATGACGTGATAGCCGGATTCGGGGGACTGCCGGGACTCGTGCAACTGCATGGAGAGCTCGGCGGTGACGGGAATACCCATCTGACGAGCGACGCTGACGATGCTCTTCCAGCGGTATTTGGCGTCGGTGATGCCGCGGGCGCCGCGCATGAAGGCGATCTTCGTGTGGCCGAGATCGCGGAGGTGAGAGAGCGCGAGGCGCGCGGCCTCGTCGTGGTCCAGGACAACGTTGGTGACTCCGGGGGCGGGGTTGTGCGAGGAAACGGCGACGGTGGGCGCGGAAACGTGAATCTGCGCGGGGGTATCAAGGAGCAAAAGGCCGTCGACAGCGCGCTCCATGAGGCGGCGGGAATATTCCTCGACGAGCTCGGGGCGGCGATAATGGCTGGCGGTGACGTAGAAGTAGTGAGCCTTGAGGAGCCGCTGCTCGATGGCGCTCATGACGACGGGGAAATAGCCGTCGCTGAGGTCGGGGACAATGACGCCGACGGACATGCTGCGGCTGTTGCGCAGGGAGCGGGCGAAATAATTGGGGCGGTAATGGAAGCGGCGAGCGGCTTCGAGGACGCGATCACGGGTGCGCTGAGGGATAGAGCGTCCGGCGGGCGAGTTGTTCAGGACCAGGGAAACCGTGGTCTGCGAAAGGCGCAGGTGGTCGGCTAGCTGTCTCAGATTGAGCGTTCGGCTGGCAGGTACGGATTCGGCCTTGGTGGACTCGGACTTCCGTTGGGTCATCAGCTTGACAGAGCCCCAGTGCGGGAGCTCATGGAACTTCCAAACATATCAGATTCCGCGGTTTTCGGGCCTCAAGTTTCTTCCCAGCCACCAAAAACATCGTGCAGGGCAGAGCAGATTTCTCCCAGAGTCGCGTAGGCGCGAACGCAGTCGAGGAGGAACGGCATGGTATTCGCAGCGGCAAGCGAGGCGGATTGCGCCTCGGGCTCCTGTTCGGCGGCGCGGCGCAGGGCGGCGAGCGAACGCTGGACGGATTCGGCGGAGCGCTCCGCGCGCAGCTTCTTCAGCTTGCGAGATTGCGCTTCGCGGACACTCTCGTCGATGTAGAGGATGGAGGGGGAGGGCTCGTCGATGGCATACCGGTTGACTCCGACGACGATCTTCTCGCCGGCCTCGACGGCGCGCTGATAGGCGTAGCTGGCCTCGGCGATTTCCTTTTGCGGATAGCCGGATTCGATGGCGCGTACCATGCCGCCGAGGGCGTCGAGCTTTTCGAAATAGCGGAAGGCGCCCTGCTCCATATCGAGGGTGAGCTTTTCGACGAAGTAAGAGCCGGCGAGGGGGTCGATGGTCTGAGCGACCCCTGATTCACAGGCAAGAATCTGCTGGGTGCGGAGGGCGATGCGCGCGGCGTCTTCGGTGGGCAGCGCGAGGGCCTCGTCAAAAGCGTCGGTATGCAGCGACTGCGTGCCACCGAGGACCGCGGCCAGGGCCTGGATGGCAACGCGGGCGATGTTGTTCTTCGGCTGCTGCGCGGTAAGCGAAACGCCCGCGGTCTGGGTGTGGAAGCGCATCCAGTGGGAGCGGGGATTCTTCGCCGCGAAGCGCTCGGTCATGACGCGGTACCAGATTTTGCGGGCGGCGCGGTACTTGGCGATCTCCTCAAAGAAATCGTTGTGGGCGTTGAAGAAGAAGCTGAGGCGAGGCGCGAAATCGTCGACGGCGAGGCCGCGGCGGAGGGCCCACTCGACATACTCCACGCCGTCGTAGAGGGTGAAGGCGAGCTCCTGGAGGGCGGTGGAGCCGGCCTCGCGGATGTGATAGCCGGAGATGGAGATGGGATTGAAGCGAGGAGTATGCTGCGCGCCGAACTCGAGTGTGTCGATAACGAGGCGCATGGAGGGCTCGGGCGGATAGAGGTACTCCTTCTGGGCGATGTACTCCTTGAGGATGTCGTTCTGGAGAGTGCCGGAGATTTGCTTCCACGAGGCGCCCTGCTTTTCCGCGACGACCAGGTACATGGCCCAGAGGACCGCGGCCGGGGAGT
This sequence comes from Acidobacteriaceae bacterium, assembly GCA_030041955.1. Classification (GTDB taxonomy): domain Bacteria; phylum Acidobacteriota; class Terriglobia; order Terriglobales; family Acidobacteriaceae; genus Palsa-343. Next base: position 11,522 of record JASIAO010000113.1, read on the forward strand.
TGATGGTCATGGAGACGGTGGTGTCGGCCAGGGGAATGCCGGCGAAGAGGGTCTCCATGTCCTCCAGCGAATCGATGGCCACGCCGCATTTGCCGACTTCGCCCTCGCTGCGCGAGTCGTCTGAATCGCAGCCCATCAGCGTAGGCAAATCGAAGGCGACAGAGAGGCCGCCCGCGCCGCCTTCGAGCAGGTATTTGTAGCGCTGATTGGTCTCCTCCGGCGAGGCAAAGCCGGAGAACTGGCGCATGGTCCAGAGCTTGCCGCGATAGCCGGTGGGGTGAATGCCGCGCGTGTAGGGGGGCTGGCCGGGAAGGCCTAGATAGTCATCCTGCCTGGTGAACCAGTCTTCGGGCAGGTCGGCTTCGGTGTAGAGGCGGCGAATGGGCGCGCCGGAGATGGTGGTGAAGCGCGCGTTGCCGTCCTCATCGCGGTTGACGCCGGTAGGCGCGCCGATGGGCTGCTCGGGGGACCTGGCGAGCGCGGGCGCAAGGGTCTGTTCCGCCCAGCGCCGCTCAGCCGCGGAGGGATGGCGGCCGGCGGTGAGATCGGGAATTGCTTGCGGGGCTGTGGGCTTGTCCGGCATAGGACGTTTCAGCATAGGAGAGCCAAGGTGGAATGAGCAAGCTGGCGAGCTTGTTTTGCGGGGCTCGCGCCGTACCAGGGCCCTATTGGGTGGGATGCGCGCTCATGGTCTGAGCGCGGCGGGCGAGTTCCCAGGCTTTGGCGTATTTCCAGCTTACGTAGACGGAATGGTAGAGGTGCAGCAGGAAGCCTTCGCGGCCATCGAGGAAGCCCAGGCGGAGGAAGTAGTTGTACTCGAATGTGGCGACAGGGGTGACGTAGACGTTCCAGAGGAAGGCGAGCAGCGAGCGGCCGGTTTTGCCGCGGCCAACGGCCTGGGCGGCGCCGAGCGCGCTGTAGCGGTTCATATGCTCGATCCAGGCGTCGAGGGTGGGGTAGGCGTGGTGGAGAAGATCGCCGCGCAGGCGGCCGGTGGACCCGGTCGAGCGCATGGTTTCGTGGACGGCTCGCCCCTCGAACAACGCGCTTCCGCGGCGAAAAAGGCGCAGTTTAGGGTCGGGATAGTAGCCGCCGCGGCGAATCCAGCGGCCGAGGAAGAAATTGCGGCGGGGCAGGAAATACGCGTCGTGAATGGGCTGGCCGGCGAGGAGGGATCGAATCTCCTGGGCCAGAGGCTCGCTGACCTCTTCGTCGGCGTCGAGCGCGAGCACCCAGTCGCCGGTGCATTTGGCGATGGCGGAATTTTTCTGCGCGCCGAAGCCTTTCCAGTCCTCGACGAAGAATCTGGCGCCGAACTGGCGGGCGATTTCGGCGGTGCGGTCGGTCGAGCCGCTGTCGACGATGACGATTTCGTTGGCGCAACGGACGCTCGAGAGAGTTCGCTCGAGATTCGCTTCTTCGTTCTTCGTGATGAGGGCGACGGAAAGGGTTAGAGGCATCGAACAGGAGCCGCGGTGCTGGCTGTCCTGCCGGAAGTGTAACAAGTCTGGTTCGGGGGCCGGGGCTGTCACGGAATCTTCAGAGGCGATTCACAGGGCCGAGAAGCAACTCGGTCAGTCTGAGTCCGGATCGAATCGGGAGGGGGTGGCATGCGAGGTCGTGGTCTCATCGCGGCAGTAGCGGCAGCGGTTGCTCTTCCGCTGGCGGCGCAGACGCCTGCCTCGGCTGGCGCGGCGGGCGTGGAACCCGCGCAGCAACTGGTGCGGGATGTGATCTACAACGAGCTGCACGACCGGGAGCGGGACAGCTACTGGGAATACCGCAGCGCACGCGTGACGGCCACGCAGAATGTGGTGCGCGAGCAGGTGGAGACGGCCGACGGTCCTGTGTTTTGCGTGGTGGCGGAGAACGGGAGCGCTCTGGATGCGGCCGAGCGCGAGAGGGAAAACGAGCGGCTGAACGCGTATCTGAACGATCCGGCGGCGATGGCGCGGGCGAAGCGGGCGCATGAGGACGATGAGGACCATGTGGCCCAGGCAATGCAGGTTCTGCCGCGGGCGCTGCTGTTCGAGTACCAGGGATCGCCCTCGGGGGACCTGGCACGAATTGCGTTCAGACCTGATCCGGCCTATACGCCCGATGGATATGAGGCGCGGATTGTCCATGCGCTGAACGGAACAATGACGGTGAATCTGCGGATGAAGCGGTTGGTCGAGATGCACGGTGTGGTGGCGCAGCGGGTCGACTTCGGATACGGGCTGCTGGGGCACGTGGACCAGGGCGGATGGTTCGAGATCCACCGGCAGCAGGTGAGCGCCGACCATTGGAAGACGGACCTGGTGGATGTCCACGTGGAGGGAAAGCTGCTGCTGTTGAAGACGGTCAGCAGAAATGAGCGCGAGGTGCGGTCAGATTTTCGGCCAGTGCCCGAGGGGACGACACCGGCGGAGGCCAGGGGACTGCTGCAGGAAGCGGCCGAGCCGGGCACACGAGCATCGCTGACGCCGGGATTCGCGACACAAAAATAGCCGTTCAGTTCAGGCCGGTAGCGCGGGGGCCGGGACCTCGTCCATCGCCGGCAGAATGGCGGGCGCGCTCCTGAGGAGCGGGGCGCTGGCCCATCCGACCCATGGCACGAAAGAGAAAAAACAGCCCAAAGATGATGATAACGAAGAGGATAGCTACGCCTATCATGCTTGTCTCTCCTTCCCTCTATTCAGTAGGAGGAGAAAGGTGAGGGAGGGGTTATCCGACATGGACGGTCAGAATGCGCCGATGGGCGGGTTCGGCGCCTCGCGACTCCGGAAGCGTGGCCGTGGAATCATCCATCTCGCCCATGCTGCCCCGCGCAGGCACGCGACGGCACAGCCGATGACTGGATTGTTATTCCAGGCGAAGCGAGGGCCGGGCCCGAGGATTGAAT
>JASIAO010000114.1 GCA_030041955.1 Acidobacteriaceae bacterium
AACACTCATATTTTCTGCATCTATTGTGCTATAGTTTCCATCAGATGTTGTGATGGCCGCCCTACCGGGGCTGGCCCCAACACTCAAAATTTTCACCTGCACGGAGGTTTTCAATCATGGCTATCACTCGCTGGGATCCATTTCGCGACGTACTGACGCTGCAGAACCGTATGAACTCTCTCTTCCAGGAGTTCAACCGCGGCCAGGGCGACAATGACGCGCTGACCACCGCTGCTTTCGTTCCGCCCGTCGACATCTACGAGGACGAGCACAAGATCGTGCTCAAGCTGGAAGTGCCAGGGCTGAAGGAGAGCGATCTCGATATCCAGCTCGAAAACAACGTGCTCACCATCAGAGGAGAGCGCAAATTCGAAAAGGAAGAGAAGGAAGAGAACTTCCATCGCATCGAGCGGCGCTACGGCAGCTTCTTCCGCTCGTTCACCATTCCGAATACCGTGAATCCGGAGAGCGTGAAGGCCGCGTATGACGCCGGCGTGCTGCGCCTCGAACTTGAGAAGCGCGCCGAAGCCAAGCCGAAGCAGATCAAGGTGGAAGTTGGCAAGTCGGTCGAAGGCGGGAAGAAAGACGTGAAGCCGGCTGCTTAAGGCCAGGGTGCGTGCAGCGTTCAGTTTGGCTGTCGGGTGAACTGAAGGCACGCCGAGACGAGGAAATTGTCTTTGTTATTTGGTAGGGCGGGAGGGGAGTTTCCTCCCGCTTTTTTCAGGCGCACAATCATCTCAACAGGAAGAACAGGGCAAACCCATGGCAATTCGCTGGGACAAATTTACGGTCAAGTCGCAGGAGGCTGTGCAGAACGCGAGCCAGCTTGCCGCCGAAAACGGCAACCCGGAGATTCTGCCGCTGCACCTGCTCGCTGTGCTGCTCGCCGATAAGGAGGGCGTGATTCCCGCCGTCCTCGACAAAATCGGCGTGGCAACGCCGCAGGTGGAAGCGAAGACCCTCGACGCGGTCAATCAGCTGCCGAAAGTGAGCGGAAGCTCGGCGCAGCCCGGCGCTTCAAACGCGCTGAACCAGGTCTTCGATCAGGCCTTCAAAGAGGCCGAGAATTTCAGGGACGATTACGTCTCCACAGAGCACCTGCTGCTGGCGCTCACGCGGCAGAAGAATGACGGAGCGCAGTTGCTGCTGGCCTCGTTCGGAGCTACGCACGACGCAATCCTGAAGAGCCTGACGACGGTACGCGGCAGCCAGCGCGTAACCGATCAGAATCCGGAAGCGAAGTATCAGGCGCTCGAGAAATATGCGAAGGACCTCACGGACCTTGCGCGCCGCGGCAAGCTGGACCCGGTGATCGGCCGCGACGAGGAGATTCGGCGCGTGATCCAGGTGCTTTCGCGCCGCACCAAAAATAATCCGGTGCTCATCGGCGAGCCCGGCGTGGGCAAGACTGCGATTGTCGAGGGACTCGCCCGCCGCATCGTCCACGGCGATGTGCCGGACATTCTGCGCGATAAGCGGGTGATCTCGCTCGATCTCGGCTCCATGCTCGCCGGCGCGAAGTACCGCGGTGAATTCGAAGACCGGCTCAAGGCGGTTCTGAAGGAGATCGAGGAATCGAACGGCCAGATCATCCTCTTCATCGACGAGCTGCACACGCTGGTTGGGGCCGGCGCGGCGGAGGGCGCGATTGACGCTTCGAACATGCTCAAGCCCGCGCTGGCTCGCGGCGAGCTGCGCGCCATCGGCGCCACCACGCTCAACGAGTACAAGAAATACATCGAAAAGGATGCCGCGCTGGAGCGCCGGTTCCAGATCGTCTACGTCGGCGAGCCCAACGTCGAGGACACCATCGCGATCCTGCGCGGTCTGAAGGAGCGCTACGAAGCGCACCACAAGGTGCGCATCCGCGACTCGGCAATCGTGGCCGCAGCGACGCTCTCGCACCGCTATATCTCGGACCGCTTTTTGCCGGACAAGGCTATCGATTTAGTCGACGAGGCCGCGGCTTCGCTCGCCATCCAGATCGGCTCCGTTCCGACCGAGATCGACGAACTGGAGCGCGAAGCCACGTCGCTCGAAATCGAGCGCGCCGCGCTGAAGCGCGAGAACGACCCCAACTCCAAAGAGCGCCTCGAAAAAGTCGAGCGCGAGCTGGCGCAGCTTCGTGAGCGCGCGACCAGCCTGCGCGCACGCTGGCAGAGGGAACGTGAGGCCATTTCGCGGCTCAGTGACCTGAAGCGGCAAATCGAGGCCCTGCGTTTCGAAGCCGAAGAGCAGACCCGCCGCGGCAACCTGGAGCGCGCGGCGCAGATTCAGTACGGCGATCTGCCCAAGCTCGATGCGGAAATGAAAAAGCTGACGGCCGCGCAGGACGGCGCTGCCGGCACGCCTCGGATGCTCAAGGAAGAAGTCGACGAGGAGGACATTGCCCGCATCGTGAGCAAGTGGACCGGCATTCCGGTCTCCCGCATGCTCGAAGGCGAAGTGCGCAAGCTCGTTCAAATGGAAGAGCGGCTGCGCGAGCGCGTGGTCGGCCAGGATGCCGCGCTCTCGATCGTGGCCAACGCCATTCGCCGCTCCCGGGCCGGCCTGAGCGATCCGAAAAAGCCGATTGGCTCGTTTATCTTCCTTGGCCCCACCGGCGTGGGCAAGACGGAAACTGCCCGCGCGCTCGCCGAATTCCTCTTCGACGACGAGCAGGCGATGATTCGCCTCGACATGTCGGAATATATGGAGAAGCACGCGGTCGCACGCATGATCGGCGCGCCTCCGGGATATGTGGGCTACGACGAGGGCGGGCAGCTCACGGAAGCGGTCCGCCGGCGTCCGTATTCGGTAATCCTGCTGGACGAGATCGAGAAGGCGCACCCCGATGTGTTTAACGTGCTGCTGCAAGTGCTGGACGACGGGCGACTCACCGACGCGAAGGGCCGGACGGTCGACTTCAAGAACACGGTGCTGATCATGACGTCGAATCTCGGAGCGGCCTTCCTTCAGGGAGAATCGCTGGCGAGCGAGACGGCATTCGCGCACGCCCAGGAAAGCGTGATGAAGGTCCTTCGCGAGCACTTCCGGCCGGAGTTTCTGAACCGAGTCGACGATATCGTGATCTTCCACCCGCTGGGCGAGAAGCAGCTGACGCAGATCGTCGATATGCGGCTGAAGGATCTGGAGAAGCTGCTGGCGGATCGCCACATCACGATCGAGCTGACCGATGCAGCGCGGCACCAGATCTTCACCACGGGCTACGATCTCGCGTACGGCGCGCGTCCGCTGAAGCGAGCCATTCAGCGGCTGATCCAGGACCCGCTGGCGATGAAGATCCTCGACGGCGAGGTGCTGCACGGCGATCACGTCCGTATCGACGCGGGCAAGGGTGGAGCGCTGCGCTTCGAGGTAGTCTCGCGCGCGGGCATCCCGCTGGAAGCCGGGGTAGCCATCGGTAACGCGTAAGGACTCGGGGAGCGAGCGCAGTTCGCTCCCCCCGGGCCGCGAGCGTTACGATGGACGCGCACGTCCATTGCAGGGAAACTCACGATCATGCGAAAGCTCGCTCTCCTGCTCGCCGCCTTCGTTCTTCTGCCTGTCTCCTTCGCCACCGCCCAGGATGGCTCCGCACCCAGTCTGCCGGGCCTCGTGGCCGCCGGTCTCGACGCGTACCACAGCGCCGGCCCGGACCAGGCCATGCGCGTCTGGCTGCGCAACAGCCCCCTCGACGGCAGCAGCGAGGCGGCAACGCAGGCGCACCAGCTTTATGCCGCTCAGCACCTGTACGGCAACTACCGCGGCTTCGAGCCCATCGGCATCAAGGGCTTCTCCCCCGGCACGCGCGCCGTCTATCTCGTTCTCGACTACGACAGCGGCCCGCTCTTCGCGCGATTCCTTCTCTATCGCAGTGGGACGGGCTGGATTGTCACCAGCCTCGCCTTCAGCACCGATCCGGACCAGGTGCTGCCCGCCAACATGCAGTAGGCCCGGATTCGCCTGGCCAGGCATATCCGCCGCGGAAGCACCTTTTTGCCCCGTAAAACCCACCCGTGCTGTAAGCCGCTCCCCTAAGCGCGGTTTTGTGCATCTAAAAGTTTCGGACCTTGTCCCAACACATTTTTCCGCAGGAGGAAATTGGACATGAAACGGATTCTCGCCGGTGTTTGCTGTCTCGGTCTCGCGCTCTGCTGCCTGCCCGGGATGGCCCAGACAAAGATGCACAAAGCGGCCGGCCCCGCCATGACCGACCAGCAGTTCGTCGACTTCGCTGCTCAAACTGACATGGTGGAAGCCAACCTCGGCCAGCTGGCCCAGACCAACGCCAAATCGCAGGACGTGAAGGATTACGGCCAGACGGTAGCCGCCGACCACACGAAGGATTTCAGCGACCTGAATGCCGCGGCCCAGCAGGCGAATCTCACCGTGCCGACGGCCATTGACTCGGCTCACAACAAGGAGATGATTGACCCGTTCCAGAAGCTGAACGGCGCGGCCTTCGATCACAAGTACATCCGGGAGATGATCGCCGGGCACACCAAGGCCATCGCCGTCTATAAGAAGGAAGCCGACGACGCGCAGAACCCGGCAATCAAGTCGTATGCGCAGAACGCGCTGCCGGTTCTGCAGAAGCACCTTGATGCCGCGAAGGCGCTCGAGAAGGGCGGCAAGCAGTAACGACTGCAGCGCGTTGGTATCGGCCCGGCGAGGCATTCGCCTTGCCGGGCGCACTGGGAGAGGCGTGCAAAATGGCCGCCAGTCGCTATAGTGGAACTCAGGTTCCTCTACGCCATGGCAACTATCCCTGCGCCCGCCGGCCCGCCGGCCACGCTCCTCTACAACGAGTGGTATCCTGCGCTGCGCAGCGAAAGGCTGCAGGGCCACCAACTTGTTTCCACGCTGCTGCTGGGGATTCCTATGGTGCTGGGGCGGCGCGCCGATGGCCGGCTCTTCGCGATGCGCGACAACTGCCCGCACCGCGGCATCCCGCTCTCCTGCGGATGGTTCGACGGCAAGACGCTGACCTGCAAATACCACGGCTGGAGCTTTGAGCCGGTCTCCGGCCAGTGCGTTGAGATCCCCTCGCTCACCAGCCACGACAACCTCGATCCCACGAAGATCTACGGCACAGCTTTCCCCTGCGAGGAACGCGATGGCCACGCCTGGGTGTATGTGCCGGAGCCAGGGAGCGGGCGGATGCGAGTGGGCGATCCCGCGCTCCCGCCGGTACCGGAGGTGCCCAAGTTCAGCGAGCGCTTCCGCAGCGCGCACCTCACCGCCGACTTGCCCTGCAACGTCGATCACGGGATCATCGGCCTGATGGATCCCGCGCACGGACCGTTCGTCCACCAGTCCTGGTGGTGGCGCAAGCAGGCCAGCATTCATGAGAAGGAGAAGCGCTTCGAGCCCATCCCGCAGGGCTTCCGCATGGCCAGCCATGCGCCCTCAGCGAACAGCGCGCCCTACAAGCTGCTGGGCGTTTACGGCGAGCCCATCGCCACGACCATCGATTTCGTGCTGCCCAACCGGCGCTACGAGACGATCCGCTGCGGCGACAAATGGTTTTCGAGCCTTACTACGGTCACGCCGACCACACCGACTGCATGCCGCATCGACGTCGTGGGTGCCTGGAACGTTCTCTACAGCGTGCCGTTCCTCACGTCAATCCTGAGATTCTTCGGCAACATGTTCGTGCGCCAGGATCAGGTGACGATGATCCAGCAGGCGCAGGGGCTGCGCTACGATCCTGCGCTGATGCTCATCGATGACGCCGATAAGCCGGCGAAGTGGTACTTCGCGCTGAAGCAGGCGCGGCTGGAATCGGTCCGCACCGGCGAGCCTATGAAGCACCCGATCGATGGCCCGGTGACGCTGCGCTGGCGCAGTTAGCTGTCCCGCAGCGCTTCCATCGGCTCGACCGAGGCGGCTCTCCGCGCCGGAATCGCGGCCGCCACCAGCGCGGCCGTCCCCAACACCGCGACCGTTACGCTCAACACCAGCGGATTCACGGCCCCAACCCCGAACAGCTCCGCAGCCATCAACCGTCCTGCCTCGATCGCCGCGGGAATTCCCATCAGCAGACCGAGACCCACCTGCCTGAAGGCGCCGCGCAGGACCATCCCCTGCACGTTTGCGCGGTTCGCACCCAGCGCCATCCGGATTCCGATCTCGCTGGTTCGCTGCGCCACGCCATACGCGGTCACACCATAGAGGCCGATCGCCGCCAGCGCAAGCGCGACCAGCCCGAAGAGCGAGGTGAGCTGCACGATCATGTTCTGCTGGCTGAATCCAAGCTGCACTTGCTGCGCAAAGCTGTGGTAATGCACGACCATCAGGTTGGGATTGAGTTCCGCCAGGCGGTTGCGCACCTGCTCCTCCAGGTCCGGCACCGCGCCGTGGGTTTCGATCTCGATCGACGGCAGGTAATGCGTGTTGATGAGGTAGTCCGCGTAAGAAGCCGCCTCAGAGCTGGTCGGGGGCGGCGCCACCCATTGCGCGGAGGGCAGGAAGTACATCGGGCGCCCTCCAACGTCATCGGGATCGTTGGGTGGCCAGTACTGTGCGTCTTCCACCACCCCGACAATTGTGTAGATTGCCGGGTGCGCGGCATCGAAATCCCCGAAGTGCGCGCCGATCGGGTTTTCGCCGTGCAGATACTTCTTCACAAAGGCCTGATCCACAATCGCCACTGGCGCGGCGGTCCGGTTGTCGCTCTCCGCGAAATCGCGCCCGTCCAGCACCTTCGTCCCGATGGTCGCGAAATAGCTCGGGCTCACCCGCACCCACGACGAAAGATTCGCCGCCGATCCCGGCGGCGGCGCGGGCTGCCCATCGATCCAGACGTCCTCGCTCCGGTTGTTACCGTCCATCGGGCTCCATCCCGAATCGGCCACGCGCTCCACGCCCGGGATCGACGACAGCGAGTCATTCAGCTTGCGGTAAAAATCGTCCAGCTGCTCCGGCTTCAGCCCCGATGTCTCCGCGTTGAATAGCACGATGGTCCGGTGGGCCGTCTCGAAACCGAAATGCT
>JASIAO010000010.1 GCA_030041955.1 Acidobacteriaceae bacterium
CGTCGGCGAGGTATTGCTGGATGTCGCGCTGAGGATCGACGACGATGGCGGTCCCGGTCGCCTCGTCGGCGAGGAGATAGGAGGCGTGCGCGAGACAGCCGAGGTAGTACTGTTTGAGGAACATTTTTAGTTACGAATGTCCGCCATGGCGGCGGCGATTTCGTTTTTCTGATCGGCGGTGAGGGGGAGCAGCGGGATGCGCGGGACTCCACCGTAGTAGCCGTTAAGGTCGCAGGCGAATTTGAGGCCGGAGATACCGTATTTGCCGGCGACGAGTCGCGAGGACTCGACGATGCGCTGCTGTTTTTCCTGGGCGACGCGCGGGTCGTTCTCCTTCCAGGCGGTGTAGATCTCCTGGCAAGCCTGGGGCGCGGGCGAAGCGAAGGCGAGCACAGCGCCGGAGACGCCGGATTCGAGCGCAGACAGGAGATTGTCGGCAGCTCCGGTGAGCACCTGGAAGCCGACCTCCTTCCTGCGCATGGCTTTTACGCGCGGCGCGGGTGGAGCGATGGCGACGGTCGCGCTGGGGCTGAGAGCGTCAATCGGAATGAGGCTGGCGGCGAGCGCGAATTCGGCTTCGGCCTCGGCCAGCATCATGCGGCTGGTGACGGCCTGGAAGATGGGCGTGACGAGGACGCTGCGCTTCGGCGCAGAGCGCGTGGCAGCGATGAGCGCGGCAAGGCGATCGAGCACGCCGCTGGAATCCTTGATGCCGATGATGTTGGGGTGCTGGGCGAGCTCGGCGACGACGTCGGTGGGCAGCTCGAGGTGGGTGAATTTCGGGATGCTGTAGAGGACGACGGGCAGCGGGGAGCGATCGGCGAGAGAGCGGTAATAAGTGAGCAGCTCGAGGGGCTGCATTTGCGGACCATAGTAATGCGGCGTGCGGACGAGGACGGCGTCGTAGTGGTGATCGGCGGCGAACTCGGCGAGACGGAGGGTTTCGTGGAAGCTCTCGCGAGCGACGCCGGCGAGAAGAACTTTATCGGGCGAGGCAGCGTGGGCGGCGGTGCGGAGTACGTCGCGGGTCTCGTCGTCGCCGAGCATGACGGCCTCGCCGGTGGATCCAAGGACGACCATGCCGGCTGCAGCGGTGCGGGAGTAGCGCTCGACATTATGCTCGAGCTTGCGCAGATAGAGGCGGCCGTCGGGATAAAAAGGCGTGGTGATGGCCGGGAAAATGCCTTCAAGGAGCATGGGGATATTGTAGAGCCGGTTTGCCGCGATGGATGCCGTTGCCGAGCAACCAGGGACGGTGCTGGGCTCTTCCAAGAATGCACAGGAGCTCCAGGAGTGCTCCACCGATGGTTCCCGGCCTCCCGGTCGCGACTGCTGTCCTCCTATCCTCCACCCCTTCCCGCCACGAACTCAATCGGGATTCCTGAATAACTCATGCAGTAAGGCTGGCGAGCGAAGCGCGCGCTCTCGCTGCCAGTGCAGGTCCGCCGGACGTTCGCGGTGTCCCGGCTTCACCCCCCACGAACGATCCAGCTCTGCACGACACAGGAGACCAGGAGCGCTCCCAGCCATGCTTGTCCGAACTCTTGCCTTGCTATTTCTCGCCGGAACCACTGCGACGCTTGCTGCGCAGTCGAATGTCAGCTTTGAAACCTACGCCAACGCGTACAGTACCGACCCCTACCTCATACCCCTGGCCGCGGGAGATTTTAACAACGACGGCAAGCCGGACCTGATCGAGTGCTGCAACAGCAGCAACCAGTTGATATTCGTCGCGGGCAACGGGGATGGCACGTTTCAGGCGCCGGCAGTCGCCTATTCGACGCCAATCACGCTCGTGAGCGTGGCCGCCGCCGACGTGAACGGCGACGGAAACCTCGATCTGGTCGGCGTGGGAGTGAATGACCCTTCGCAGATACCGACCGATGGGAACGGACAACTGCTGGTGTTCCTGGGAAACGGCGACGGCACATTTCAGGCGCCGCAGGTTTATAGCCTGACCGAGGCGGGCAATCCGGAAGAGGCGAGCAATCTGCAAACGGTGGTGGGCAATTTCTTCGGCGATGGTCATCCCGACGTGGCCGTAGCGCTCGATAACGGCGATATCGATCTGTTCCGGAACGAGGGCAACGGCACGTTCGTCTTTGACGAATCCGTCAACGTGGGCGGCGGCTCCACGCCGGCCATTGCCGCAGGGGATTTTAACGGCAACGGGGTCACGGATCTTGCCGCGCTGACAGAAAACACCCAGCTCAGCGTGCTGTGGAACGACGGCAAGGGGAACTTTACCCAGCAGACGCTGGGCACGTATAACGACGCAACGATGACCACAAGCCGTCTGAACGGAGATGGCGAGATGGATATCCTGGTCAGCTATGGATATGGCTGCGCGCCACCTTCCGGGGCCAGCTTCTGCGTCGGCTTCGATGCGTATTACGGCCAGGGCAACAATCAACTCTACAAACGGACGCTGGTGAACGACCCCTCGGGAGATAACCCCGACGGTATTGGCCCGATTTTCGGTGTTGACGTAAACGGCGACGGCTACGGCGACATTGTGGCGGTGGGCGCCACGGAGTGCACCACGTCGGCATGCACCAATAGTCCTTCAGGCCTGTTCGTGTGGCTGGGCAATGCCGACGGGTCGTTTCAGCAGACGCCGGAGCGGTTCTTCACTTCCGAAAACACATACCTGGGCACGGCAGTGATGGGGGATTTCAATCGCGACGGCATGATGGACTTCGCCCAGACGGTGTCCGGCGGG
>JASIAO010000115.1 GCA_030041955.1 Acidobacteriaceae bacterium
CAACGGCGGCTTCTTCGCCATGCGCCGGGAGATCTTCCAGTACATCCGCCCGGGTGAGGAACTGGTTCGCGAGCCATTGCAGCGTCTCATCGAACAGCAGGCGCTTTTGGCCTATAAATATCGGGGCTTCTGGCAGTGTATGGATACGTTTAAGGACAAGCAGCATCTGGAAACGCTCAACCAGGCTGCGGCGCCCTGGAAGGTGTGGAGTCAGAATTGCGCAGCTAATCGAACCAGCGCACTCGAGGAGAATTCGCAGCTGGCGGTCCTCGCGCAATTATGATTCCGTTTCGTCTGGGTGAAAGCAGCAGTGGTTCCCTGAAAGTTCTCTGTATTGGGGCGCACTCCGATGACATCGAGATCGGCTGCGGCGGCACGATTCTCCGCGTTGCCGAGGAGTATCCCGGTTGTGAATTTCACTGGGCGGTCTTTAGCGCGGTCGGGGTGAGGGAGGCGGAAGCCAGGCGCGCTGCACAGCTCTTTGCCGGCTCCCGCCTCAGAGGGCCGATCTTCAAAGATTTTCGGGATGGATTCATGCCGTGGGCCGGCTCGGAGGTTAAAACGGTGTTCGAGAACGAGCTGAAGACCTTGGTTCCCGACATCATCTTCACGCACAACGGCCAGGACGCACACCAGGATCACAGGCTGCTCAATCAGCTCACATGGAACACGTTTCGCAATCACCTGATCATCGAGTACGAAATTCCCAAATACGACGGCGACCTCGGCCGCCCATCGGTCTTCGTTCCCCTGCGGCGCGAATTGTGCGAGGCCAAAGTTGCGCATCTGATGGAGGCCTTTGGCTCGCAGCGGACGAAGCACTGGTTCGAGCCGGAGACCTTTCTCTCCCTCATGCGACTGCGGGGGATGGAATGCAACGCCGCCAGCGGGCACGCAGAGGCTTTTTATTGTCGGAAAGCGACTATTTAGTGAGACGATCGCAAACACTTGGCGCCTGATTGGCAGGCGCCGCAAGTCGCGATGGAATGCGAAACGCGGGTATGACGGTCAGAACGGTCTGCTGTTCAGAGACAAGCACCCCAGCTTCGAAATTGCGCGCATGTGCGTTGCCAAGTCGCTGGGAGTGGGGGTCTGAGGAGCGGCTGTTCAGCCCGGAACCATGGAGGGATGATGCAAGATTTAAAGCAGCGAACGGTTCGCGGAGGGGTTGCGAGACTGTGCGCTCAGGGAGCGACGTTCGTCCTGCGCCTGGGATCCCTTATGGTATTAGCCCGTTTGCTCGTTCCGAAGGACTTCGGCTTGGTGGGCATGGTTACTGCGTTCACCGGTGTGCTGGATCTCTTCCGCGATTTTGGTCTTTCCGCCGCTGCAGTGCAAAACCCGACGATTACAGAGGACCAAAGTTCGACATTGTTCTGGGTCAACCTCGCGGTTGGATGCCTGATCGCGCTTTTGGCGCTGGCATGCGGCCCCGCTATCGCTTCCTTTTATCGGGAGCCACAGCTTATGGGCGTGACTGCTGTCCTGTCGGTTGGGTTTCTCTTCAATGCAGCCGGCGTTCAGCATTCGGCATTGTTGCAACGGCAAATGCGTTTCACAGCGTTGGCGGTAATAGGGGTTGTGTCTCTGGCCTGTGGTACTGTCGTGGCCATCGCCGGGGCGATGGCTGGTTATGGATATTGGTCGCTTGTGGCGATGACAGTTACCATGCCGCTCGTCGCAACGATCGGGTTCTGGTTGACTACAGGTTGGATCCCCGCATCGCCACGGAGCCTGGCCGGCATTCGCTCGCTGGTACGATTTGGCGGTACTCTTACTCTGAATGGTCTTGTAGCCTACTTAGCCTACAACTCGGAGAAGGTGCTGATTGGCCGCTTTTGGGGAGCGGATGCGATAGGGCTTTATGGAAGGGCCTATCAGCTGAGCAACATCCCAACGAGCAACCTGAATTCTGCCGTTGGGGAAGTCGCCTTCTCGGCCTTGTCGCGAGTCCAGCACGATCCTGCACGTCTCAAGAGCTATTTTCTGAAGGGATATTCCCTGGTGTTGGGGCTGACACTCCCAATCACGATGACCTGCACGTGTTTCGCCCACGATATGATACTGGTGTTGCTGGGGCCCAAATGGGAGGGAGCCACGGCGATCTTTCGACTGCTCGCCCCCACGATCGCTGTGTTTGCCATCATCAATCCATTGGGATGGTTGCTTAACGCCCTCGGCATGGTTGCACGAGGCCTAAAAATCGCCCTCGTCTTTGCGCCGCTCATCATTGCTGGTTACGTCGTTGGGTTACCTTATGGGCCGCGGGGTGTCGCGTTCGGTTATTCCACGGTGTTGATTCTTTGGGTCATTCCACATATCGCCTGGTGTGTCCACGGGACCGTGGTGCGTATGCGAGATATCTTTGCCGCAATCAGTCGGCCGCTGCTTTCCTGCCTGATGGCGGGAGGTATTGCTACTGCAATTCGCCCGGTCTATGCGCAATTGCTGTCCCCGCTAGGACGCCTAACTATCGAGTGCACGGTGCTCCTCGCTGCATATGCCGCAATTCTCCTCTTTGTGACCGGCCAAAAGTCATTCTACCTGGATCTTCTGAAGACTCTCAGGTCGCCTTCTCGGGTCGCTGTCAACTCTTAAGGGCTGATACATGCCGTCATGCCTGAGCCGCGGACAGAAGGCCGCACGAATAAATGCTGGATGAAATCTCATATTTTCCGGAAGACGCCGAAATCAAGAGCGGCCTGACAGATCGAACTGGTGGCCCGGGGGAACGCGTTGCGATGGTCACCGGTGCGAGCAGTGGGATCGGTCGGGCAATTGCTGTTGCGCTGTCTCGGAACGGGATACGCGTATGCGCTTTAGGAAGAAATGCCAAAGCCCTGGCCGAGACCGTCGCCGCGACACAGGAGTACGTGCCGGCGACGGCGTTGAAGATTGATCTGACGGCAGACGAAGGAATGGACGCTCCCCTGCGATACATTGCTCAGGTTGGTCGAGTTGACTTCCTGATTCACTCCGCCGGAATCATTCACCAGGACCGGATGGAGAATGCCACTATTCGGGATCTGGACCGCCAGTATGCGGTGAATGTGCGTGCACCATATGTATTGACCCAGCGTTTGCTGCCGCAGTTGATCGCCTCGCGCGGTCAGATAGTGTTTGTCAACTCCAGTGCAGGGTTGGCAGCACGAAGACCGGATGTTGGGCAGTATGCATCTACCAAATACGCTTTGAGGGCGATCGCTGACAGCCTGCGCGAGGAAGTCAATCCGAAAGGTGTGAGAGTGCTCTCGGTTTACCTCGGCCGAACCGCTACCCCAATGCAGGAAGCCCTTTTCCAGGCGGAAGGTCGGACGTACAACCCGGAAGTCCTGTTGCAGCCGGAAGATGTCGCATCTGTAATCGCGCACGCATTGACGCTGCCTGCAACCGCTGAAATAACAGACCTGAGCATTAGGCCTACGCGGAAACCATAGAGCTACGCAATAGGCTATGTTCAATTTCGCACCAATCCTCGTTGATGCATCGCCACAGAAGACAGGATTGAGACCTCGACGCTGCCCCATCGACCGCTGATCCGGTCCGCGCGTCAGCTCATCGGAGCATGCTGCTCGAGAGCACAGTCGAAAACTTGAATCAAATCGACCCCGGAACCTCCCCGTTTGGGGGATGTTGCCGGCATCGGTTCAGGAATATTTTGGGTAAAAACAGGAGGAATGACTGAAGATGGCCACGATTGCGGTGCAAGATGAACTGCTGCAGAACCGCGATTTCGACGTCGCGACTAAGGCGACCATTGAGAGCATAATCGCTAACCTTATCGGGGCGCTGCCCAAGCCCGAAAAACTGACCAGCGCCGAGCGCCGCGGCATCATCGCACGTTACAGCGCGGTGCTCGAGGGCAACTTTATCTATTGGATGACGGCAACGCTTCTCGCCGTCCATTCTGACGGGGCAAAGCCGATCATTCTGGATAACCTTCACGAGGAGGTTCGCGACGCTCACCCACACATGATGCGCAAGTTCGCGATTGCCGCGCATGCAGTTCCGACCGATCGCGACGCCCTCGCAGTTCATGAAGAACTGACGAATATGCGCCTCTTTCTGGGGCGTCTTTCCGGAGTGCAGTCACTGGCCGCTATGGCTTTCTTCGAAGGCTTTATTCAGCGTTTTATGCCTTTTCTTGCGCAACTTGCTGCAGCTGAGGGATCGACCGAAATGGAATACACGGACGTGCATGGCGTCTGTGACATCGCGCATACCGAAGGTCTGTTCCAGGCGCTCGCGATCGAGAACTCCGTGAGCCCGCTTAATGATGGAAAGGATGTTCTCGAAGGCGTGTACCTTCTGCGTGCCGTGATCGAGCGCATCGTCAGTGGCCGGCCGGAGGCAGCCTGATCCAAATGAGTACCCGCTCGGCAGTCGTTGATCAGTTCATCCGCGTCGCTCACGAGCACGGCAGGCCCATGCCATCGCTTCATGACGATATGCCGCTCCTCGAGTCCGGACTCGACTCGCTCTGTTTTGCGATCATCGTTACCCGGCTCGAGGATGTACTCGGCGTGGATCCATTTAGTTCGGAAAATACTCTGTTTCCGGTAACGTTCGGCGAGTTTGTTCAGTTATACGAGACCTCTGCGACCCACGGCCCGGCATTCGGATGAATACGTCACAACTGATGGCTGGTGACTGGAAGGAGCCGAAGGAAGCGTGGCTGAGGGGCTTTTACAGCCGCATCCTTCAGATTCTCGCAAGGGTTGCTCCGGGAGCGCAGACCCTTCGGGTCATGCTTCACCGCGCTCGCGGCGTCAAGATTGGGAAAGGCGTCTGGATTGGCTATGATGTCGTTCTGGAGACCGCGAGGCCGGACCTGATCACCATCGAAGACGGCGTGGCCATCAGTATCCGGGCGATGATCATCGCGCATTTTAAGGAGTTCCGGGGCGTTAGGATCGAACGTGACGTCTTTATCGGACCGGGCGCCATCATTCTTCCCAATGTCGTGATCGGGCGCGGAGCTGTGGTGAAGGCGGGAAGCGTGGTATCGCAGTCGGTGCCGGCGATGACGGTTGTCGAGGGGAATCCCGCGGTTCCGGTAGCGCGATGTGGCGTGCCGCTGCGGCAGGACCTTTCTCTGAAGGCTTTCTCCAGGGCCCTGAAGCCGCTCAACAGCCCGGTCCCGACCATGCCGGAAAAGCCGAAGATCAGCTCCCGCGGCACCGCTCGCATCGGGTAACAGATCCTGCTTCACAGCTTTCTTTCCCACGAGTCGAAAGAACTCTGCGTCTATGACGACATCGCAATCAGGCTTTGCCAGTCTCGGCGAGGCTTTTAACAATTCCGGTAGTGTCCATGAGCGCTTCATCCAGGATGCGAATGGGCGCATTGCGTGGCCCCCTCGTCTCCGGGGAGTGGCACCGGCCCGGGAACATATGGAGACGGCAGGCAAATCAGTGCTGGTGGCGACGAGATCTCAGATCGCGACGGCTTCTGCTCTCATGCAGCTCGATGGCCGGGCGCGACGGGTTGTTTTGTGCCCTTCGGGTCTGTCGTCGGAACATTTCCAATATGTCGTCCGGGCGGCGGCGGCAGACCTCATCCTTTCCGATGAGGGGACTGTGCGAGTGCGAGAGCAGCGCAGGTCCGATGGATCGTTGACCGCGGGTGTACCGTCGCGGATAGGTTGGTCAGCCGATCAGACGGAGTGGGTTCTCCTCACCTCCGGGACGACCGGTCTGCCGAAGCTCGTCGCACACACCTTTGCATCTCTGACCGCGGCAATTCAGCCGGGCAGCGGGAAAGGGAACCGGGTTATCTGGAGCACCTTCTACGACATTCGCAGATACGGCGGTCTCCAAATCCTGCTTCGCGCCGCGCTTACCGGAACATCGCTCGTACTTTCCAGCGCGGAAGAATCGACCGCGCATTTCCTGGCGCGCGCCGGGTCCAGCGGGGTTACGCACATCTCCGGAACACCATCGCACTGGCGCCGCGC
>JASIAO010000116.1 GCA_030041955.1 Acidobacteriaceae bacterium
CGCTCCGCGAGGCGGCGGTAGAAGCCACGGCCTTCAGGCCGTGGAAGAAACGCCCCGAAACGATACGCGGCTTCAGCCGCGGGCCCTTCCCGCACCTTCGTAATCTTCCGCGACCCCGCGCCACGCGCTACCGTCGCAACGTGCCCGAACTCGCCCCGCAGGAAATCCGCACCTTCTTCATCACCGCAGTCACCGCAAATCGCCGACGCCTCTTCCAGACCGACGCGAACGCGACTCTCCTCCTCAATCTCATGAACGACGATCGCGCCAAAGGACGCTACCAACTCCACGCCTTCGTCCTCATGCCCGATCACATCCACTTGCTCCTCACGCCCGCGCCCGACGTCTCCATCGAAAAGGCCGTGCAGTTCATCAAGGGCGGATTCTCCTTCCGCCTCAGGTCTAAATTTCCCGTTTGGGAGAAGAGCTTCACCCTGCGTCGCATCGAGGACTCGCGCGATTTCAAGACGCACCGCGACTACATCCACGCCAATCCCGTCCGCGCGCATCTCGCCGCAAATCCTGAGGACTTTCCGTTTTCATCGGTCCACCCGAGCCGCACGACGGATCCCACGCCGGCACACCTCCAGGTCTGAAGGTTACGAAAGAAGTGCGTTGCGCGTCCCAGCGCTTCTGCCCATCACTCCTCGTTTCCGCTCGGCATCGATCAACCCACCCCCCTTTGACAACCCCTCCCTGCCCGCCGTACCTTCACTGCTCCCCCCAAAAACATCCCCAGGAGCCCATCCCATGAACGTCCGGATATCCCTGGCCCTCGCCGCCGTCTGCCTCCTCGGACTCACCGCCGCCACTCCCGCATCCGCCCAAACCTCCGACAAAGCCGCCATCCGGGCGCTCTACCAGCGCTTCAACGACGGCTTCAACAAGAAGGATGTCGACGCCATCATGGCCGCCTACGCCCCTGACGTCTTCGTCTTCGACGTCATCCCGCCTCGCCAGTACGTCGGCGCCCCGGCCTACAGAAAAGACTGGGAAGATCTCTTCGCCGCCAATCCCGGGCCGATATCTGACACGGTTTCCGATCTGAGCATCACCGTCGTCGGCCCCGTCGCGTATACCCACTGCATCAACGAAGGCTTCATGACCGACAAGGATGGCAAGCAGAGCCACTTGGCCGTGCGCACCACCGACGTCCTCCGCAAGATCGACGGCAAGTGGCTCATCGTGCAGGAGCACAATTCGGTCCCGGTCGACTTCACCACCGGCCAGCCGGACATGATGTCAAAGCCCTGGTAGACCAGGGAACAGCGCAGACGCCAGGCTACCCTACCCCGGCGATCACTCACCATTGATCGCTGTCCGCTGATCGCTGATCACTGATCACTGATCACCGATCACTGACTCCCGATCCGCTGCAGCACCTCGGCCTGGTAGTCATACGAGTTCACGCCCGACCCGTTGTACCGTCGCACAGCGTACGCCCAGTCGCACAGCAGATTCGCGCGCACCGGCACATCCGTATAGCTGCCCTGGTGATATTGCGTCCGCGCATAAGTGTCCGGGCTTCCCGCATAGAACGGCGTAACTCCGCCGACGATATTCGTCTGTCCGGCCCCGCTCATGCATTGGGCGCAGTCGCTCATATGTTTCGGATCCCCCGCCGGATATCGGCAGGTCCGCAGCGGCCCCGTGCCCACCTCCGCAATGCGGTCGTCGGCCTGCGTATCGGCCGTCGCGCCATTCACAAATTGGTTGAATTTGTCGCTCAACCCCAAGACGGTCTGGCTCACGTTCTTCACTGGATCGGCAATCACCCCGGCGACCTCGCTGGCCGTCGGCGGATGGTGGAAGAGCGTGTATTGCCCGATTCCGAACCCCCGCGACGTGATCGCGTAGGGGTGCGCTGCGTCGTTCCTGTCCAGCCCCGTGGTCACATAGGTGTCGCTGTCCCCCGTCGCGGGTACGTGATAATGCCGGCATCCGCTCTCCTGTTCCAGAATCGCCATCAGGAACGGCATCGGAACCGGCGCTGCCTGTAGCTGCCCGATCGCCGTCAGAGCCGCCAGGTTGTCGCTCGCCGGATTCGCAGAGGAGGGAAGCCTCGGAAATGCCGCATCGGCCAGCATCGCCGCAATCGCGGCAGCCGTCCCCTGATCCACAAGTCCCGTCACCGCAGTGACGCGGCCGCCGTTATAACTCTGCACCGCAACCGGTGCGCTCCCGTCCGAAGCGCTGCTGGCGCCGTTGTTATTGAGCAGGTCGAACTGCAGCGCTTCGACCGCCTGCGTTGTTCCCGGGCCAAAGATCCCGTCGAACGGTCCTTTGTCATAGCCGAGGCAGCGCAGGTCCTGCTGCAGTTCCCGCACGAGCGCGGAGAAAACCGAGCTCGGAGAAAGGACAAGGCCCGCCGCCAGATAGCCTGGGGTGCTCATGCGCGCCTCCGTTGCAGCAATGTTCAGCGGGTTCAGCGGATGTGGACCACCATCCTGCTCCATCGCAGCGTCATTTGCAATCGAAAAGGAGAGCCGAACGGCCTTGGGCGAACGTGACCTTCGCCACCAGCTACTCGCTGCCGGCTACTGATCACTGATCGCTGATCGCTGTTCACTCGCCACTGATCGCTGATCACTCACGACTGATCCCTGGTGGAAAATACCTCTATGCCCCAACCCGAACCCTGGCTCCGCGGCACCCACACCGATCTCCCCGCCGTTCTCCGCGCCGTCGTCCACGCCCTCGAGCTCGCCCGCGAGGACGTCGAGCAGGCCTGCGCCCCGCTCCCCGGCGAATCGCTCCACCTTCGCCCCGCCGGTGTCGCGCCCATCGCCTTCCACCTGCGCCACATCCCGCGCAGCCTCGACCGCCTGCTCACTTACGCCGAAGGCGACCCGCTCAGTCCGGCCCAGCTCCACGCGCTCCGCTCCGAGCTCGACTCCCCGAACTCCGCGCCCGCCTCGAAGCCCGATTTGCTCGCCGAATTCCGCTCCGGCCTCGATTCGGCCCTCGGCCGCATCCACGCCTTCGCCGCCGTCGACCTCAGTCAGCCCCGCGCCGTCGGCCGCAAAGCGCTGCCCACCACCGTCGCGGGACTGCTCGTCCACTGCGCCGACCACACCCAGCGCCACACCGGACAGCTCGTCACCACCGCCCGCCTCGTCCAGGCTCCGCCGTCCCAATAGGACGGGTCTCATCCATACGCAGCTTCGGGAAACGCATCGCCATGGCTCCTCAATGGATTCGGC
>JASIAO010000117.1 GCA_030041955.1 Acidobacteriaceae bacterium
GAAGGATATTTCGCCGGATGGCGCCATGCGAATCAAACTGGACAGCGGACGCGAGATGAACCTCAACCCCGAACGCTATCTGCACATCGATCACGGCTACGCCGTGACAAGCTATTCAGGCCAAGGCCAGACCGCCGACCGCGTCCTCATCCACGTTGACACCAATCTCGCCGCCAGGGACCTTCTCAACAACCGCATGGCCTACGTGTCCGTCTCACGCGGCCAGTACGACGCGCAGATTTTTACGAACGACCGCGGTGCGCTCGCCGAAGCACTCGGTCACGACGTGTCACACAAGAGCGCCTATCGTAGCCATCCGGGCAACTCCACGGTTGACGGCTTGGGCGCTGAGCTGAGAAATTAGTTTGCCAGCCTGGTGGCGTAGGCGGTGGGGGTCAGTTCAGCGAGGGACTGGATCGAGCGGTTGGCCAGTCCTGGAAGGACATCAGCGAGATACTTTCGGATAGGGATATTGAGCCGACGGCAGCTTTCAACCACCGAGAAGATGGCGGCGATCTTCGGCCCGGCTTCCTTGCTGCCCAGATGCAGCCAGTTTTTCCTTCCGATCGCTATGGAGCGCATCGCGTTCTCGGCCAGGTTCGTACTCAGCTCGAGCTCCGGATGCTTCAGGAACACCGTCAGCTTGCTCCAGAACGACAGTGTGTAATTGGCCGCCTGTCCGGCTGCGCTCTTGGGCAGCGCGGTCTTCTGCAAGGCCAGCGCCGTAGCGCGCAACTGTTCCAGCAGTTTGGGGGCACGCTCCTGTCGGAGTGCATCGCGTTGCGCGTGATCCATATTCTGTTCGCGGGCTTCGCGGTCGATGGCGAACAACTCGTCCATCAGGGCAACGATGCGTGCCGATTCCTGATCGTTGGCATTGATCTTGACGGCATCGACGTGCTTGCGCCGCGCATGCGCGAGGCAGCAGGCGTGAACCATCTTCGGACCGCCGACGTGGTTGTATCCTTTATAGCCGTCGGTCTGCAAAAGGCGATTGAAATTGCCCAGGAACTGCTTCGGCCCCTCGCCTTCACGGCCCATGCGGAAGTCGAATACCACGCCTTTACCCGGAGAGCCGTATTGCCACATGTACGCCTGGTGATTGCGGCCGCGCTTGTCATGCGTCTGAACACCGATGGGAGTTTCGTCGGCCTGGATGTAAGCTTCGGCCAGCACCTCACGCTTCATCGCCGCCGAGATCGGCATCAGTAACTCGCCGACCCGCAGCACCCCATCGTTGAGTGTCGATAGCGCGATCTGGACGCCGGCATCGCGCTTGAGGATGGCCTGCTGTCGATAGAGCGGCAGCGACGCGCAGTACTTGGCAACCACCGCTTCGATGATCATCTGGTCGGAGAGCACCGACTTGGCCACGATGCGCTCCGGCGCCGGCGCCGTCGCGACGCCCTGCTGGTCGCAATCGCGGCAGGCACGCTTCTCCCGCCGGATCACCTTAACGAAGTATTCCGCGGGGCGAACATCGAGCACTTCGGTTTCTTCGTAGCCGATCACCGTGGTTTGCTTGCCGCAACGGCCGCAGTTGCACTGCCCGGGCGTGCAGACGACGATCTCTTCGACGCGTTCCAGATGACTGGGCAGCTCCTGCCGGCCGGGATGCTTGCGGCGAGGCTTACTCGCCGGCTTGTCTTGCGGCCTCTGTGGTTGGAGCGGTTCGCGTTCGCTCTCAGCTTCGACTTCGTCGCTCGATACGCCCGGCTCCAGATCCAGCAACTGGAGTTGTAAATCGCTCAGCGTCTCGCTGCGCTTGCCGTACCGGGCGATGCGGTCCAGGCGTAGGCGTTCTTCCAGAACCTTGATCTTCACCCCGGCCAGGGCCAGTGCTTGATCCTTGCGCGTCAACTGCTGATCTCGGGCCTCGATCTGTTGATCTCTTTCCGCAAGCTGCGCCTGAAGCTGCCGGACGATCTCGGCGAGCATCGGATCAGGTTGCAGGCTGGACTGTGCGGGAAGGCTCAAGATGTCTTATGAATAGCAGACATCGCTGTGGATAAGATCGCTAATCGCCAGTGTTTATGCGGTCTTCCGTGACTCTTCTGATTCCTCGCCCACGGCTCGGCGATACCACTTCCGCTGCCGCGTCTGGATCAGATCGATGCCGCCGATCAGCAACGCAAAATGCTCCCGGCTCAGCTGCACTCGCTTCTCGTTGCCTGCGGGTGCAGGCCAGTATAGGCGGCCGCCTTCCATACGCTTCGAGCAGACCCAGAGCCCCGAACCATCGAAAAACACCAGCTTCAAACGATTCCGACGCGAATTCGCGAAAAGGAAAATGTGACCGCTCGCCGGATCGCACTCCAGCACCTCGCGGATCTTGCCCCACAGGCCGTCGAACCCGATCCGCATATCCGTGTTTCCGGTGGCAACATAAACGCGCGTTGCTGCGCCCAAGGCGAACATCGCCTCAGCTTTCCAGAACCGCAATTAGCCGCTTCAAATGACTGACATCGAATCCCGCTTCGACAACGATACGACGGCCGTTGGCAAGCTCCACGCGCAGACAGCCACTCGCCGGGGATAAGCTAATCAGGTCGACAGGCAACAGCTCTTGGGCCGCAGGCGTTGCCCGGCGGGTCCGATGCCGAGCACGGTAATAATCCAACCTGTGCAGCGCAATACCATGCGCACTGCAGAATGCCTTACGGCTCAAACCGCTCTGCTCAAAATCCCGTACCAGGCTTGCGGCCTCTGCCTGGCTCCGACGACGACGCTTAACAACTGCTCCCGCATCTCGCATGCCTCAACTTCATCATGCAATCGACTCTGCGAAAAGAGTGGCCTTGCCCGGATGGATACCTTCGAAATCCATGCCGCCACGCCGACATACGGCAGATCGTCCCGTATGGGCTGGTCGGCGCGATGCCTGAGCATGACAAACACCGTTCCCGATGGGGCAACAGTTACGAGATGAGAGGTCAGGAGGTATTTCCCTGATTGTGCGAGGGCAGCGAAAGGCAGAAGATGCAGTTTTCCGTCCGGCACAACGATGAGATCCTGTTTCCTCTTAACTTCGGGAATCTTGCCAAGCAGTTCGTCGAAGAGCCGTTCTGCCAAAGGCATATCAGTCTTCTGTTGCCTGATCTCGGATCGGTATTGCGATGCGTCTCGTTCCAGTTGGGATTTCGCGGCCAGCGTGTAGCGATGTACGGTATCCTGGGTGACGGCCAAGACGTAGGAGTGTGGATCGGCTAGGACGTACTCGATAAAAATCTCGGACGGGTGCAGGTCGTGTCGAAACTCGCT
>JASIAO010000118.1 GCA_030041955.1 Acidobacteriaceae bacterium
GCGCCAGACGTTGACAATGTCCTGCGGCGCGAGAACGCCGCAGGCGCACTGTCAGTTCAGATGGATCAATACCGCATGTTTTCGAGATCGGCGATCAGCCCCGGCCCCGTCGGATTCCATCCAAGCTCTTTCCGCGTCTTCGCGCTGGAACCTCGAAGATCCCTCTCCACGAACCGCGCGAGGAATCCGAAATGAGCCGCCGCCTCTTCCGCAGATAGGGAGACCGCCGGCACCTTCAGGCCTCGGCCAATCGCTTCAGCGATTTCTCGCAGCGGCACACCCTCTTCAGCGACCGCATGATACCGGACGCCGGCCACACGCCTCTCCAGTGCCAGCCGGTAAAGCCGCGCCGCGTCGAGCACGTGCACCGCGGACCATCGGTTCAGCCCCTCGCCAACATACCGCGAGACACCCTTTTCCCTAGCCACAGCGATCATATAAGTGATCAGCCCCTGCTTGACCGTGTTGTGAACTTGGGGGAGACGCACCACCGATGCGTTCACGCCACGCTCTGCCAGCGCCGCAGCCGCCGCCTCCGAAGCGCGGGGATACGAGGCAGAAACCGGAACCGGCGGATCGTCCTCCGTCGCAGCGCGTCCCTGCGCCAACGTCGCGAGTCCGCCCGTGACCAGCAGCGGCCGGTCGGAGCCCTCAAGCACGAAGCCAAGCGTCTCGATGGCGCGTTGATCCAGTTCGCAGTTCTCCGCGAATTTCGACCAGTCGTGCCGGAACGCAAGGTGAATCACGCCTTCCGATTCGGCTGCGCCGCTGCGCAGGCTTTCCAGGTCTCCCAGATCACCGCGCTGCGCTTCGGCGCCGGCAGCGGTCAGCGCCTGGGCGCCCTCATCAGAGCGCGTCAGCCCCAGTACCTGATGGCCTGCGCCAACCAGCTCTTTCACCAGTGCCGAACCAATGAAACCTGTCGCGCCCGTAACAAAAACTCGCATACTATGACTCCTTTTCGATTGAGTTAAGGCTGGCAAGCGCCTCAGCCGGAATTTGCAGCGTCGCGGCCTGAAGATTCTCGCGAAGATGATTGAGAGAGGAGGTTCCCGGAATCACCAGGATGTTGGGCGAGCGATGCAGCAGCCACGCAAGCGCAACCTGCATCGGCGTGGCCCCCAATCTCGCTGCGGTATCGGACAGCGTCGCCGACTGCAGTGGACTGAACCCGCCCAGCGGAAAGAAAGGAACGTACGCAATGCCGTCGCGGGCGAGATCGTCAATGAGCGCATCGTCCGCCCGATGTGCCAGGTTGTAGTGGTTCTGTACGCAGACGATCGGGACGATCCGCCGCGCCTCCGCGATCTGCGCGGCTGTCACGTTGCTCAGCCCTAGATGACGGATCAGTCCCTGTTGCTGAAGTTCCGCCAGAACCGTCAGCGGCGCTTCGATCGATCCTTCAGCCGGGTGATGCACGCCGCCGCGACGCAGGTTCACCATCTCCAACACCTCCAGACCGAGATTGCGAAGATTATCGTGAACCGCGGCTTTCAACGCTTCCCGTGAAAAACTCGGAAACCACGATCCGTCTTCGCCGCGCGCCGCGCCAACCTTGGTCACAATCACTAAGTCGTCCGGGTAAGGGAAGAGGGCCTTGCGAATGATCTGATTCGTCACATGAGGGCCATAGAAATCGCTGGTATCGATATGGTTCACCCCGCTCGCGACCGCTTCGCGTAGCACGGCGATCGCTCCTTCGACATCCTCAGGAGGCCCCCACACCACCTTGTTGCCGTCTCTTCCTGCAAGCTGCATGGCCCCGTAGCCCATGCGGTTTACGTTGCGCGAACTGCCGGGAAACGTGAAATTCCCGGCCAAACTGACTCCTTCAACCATCGGCTCCTCCGCGATTCCTCGTTGTACTCGGTCTTGACCAACCGCCGCCGCATCCACTAAAACGGAGACATCCTCCGAATCAATAGATAACCGGAGACTGCCTCCGGTTGCAACTATTTTTGCGTATGCCCTCAGGACGCACAAAGCCCGCCCCGCGAAAGCCCCGCACCGACGCCCAGCGCAACCGCGAGCGCATTCTGGAAGTTGCGAAAGAGGCCTTCACCCGCTTCGGCGCGGACGCAAGCCTGGACGACATCGCGAAACAGGCCGGCGTGGGAGCGGGAACGCTCTACCGTCACTTTCCCACGCGAGACGATCTCATCGAAGCGGTCTACCGGACGGAAGTCGAAAAGCTCGCCGCCGCGGAGCGCAAATTCGCCGCAAACCTGTCCCCCGTCGATGCGCTGCGCGCCTGGATGCTCCTCTTCGTCGACCACATCGCCGCCAAGCAGATCATTGCCCCCGCGCTGAACAGTGTCGTCGGCGGCCCATCGAGGCTCTACGAAGGTTCCCACGGCCTGATCCGCGGAGCGATAGAAGCTCTGGTGAAACGCGCCATCCGAAGCGGCGACATCCGCAAGGATCTCGACCCCTTCGACCTGCTACGCGCCCTGATCGGTGTTTCGCATGTAGCGTCCGGCCCAGGCTGGCAGCAGAGCGCCAGGAGACTGGTCGATATCCTCATCACCGGTTCGCGCCCAGCTAAGTAAACCTGCGTAGCGCAAAACGGGACCGCGTCCGGTCACCACCCCATCTGGCTCATTCGCTCTTCGATCAGCGCGCTGTAGTGGTTCATGCGCTCCGGCCGTCGCTTCCTGGGAGCCGGCAAAATCGCCGCCAGCCGCGCTCCCTCATCCCGTCCGATATTTCGCGCCGCGACGCCGTAGTAATAGTGAGACGCCGCCTCCGCGCCATAAACTCCCGGCCCCCACTCCACCACGTTCAGGTACAGCTCCAGAATGCGTTGCTTGCCGAGCGCGAATTCCGCCACCGGTACCAGACTCGCCTCCGCACCCTTGCGCAGAATCGAGCGCTCCGTCCCGAAGAACAGGTTCTTCACCAGTTGCTGCGTCAGTGTGGAAGCCCCGCGCAGCCGCCCGCCATCCGCATCCTCTTCGGCGTCGATTTGGATCTGGTGCCAGTCGAATCCATGGTGTTGATAGAACCGCGCGTCCTCCGCGGCGATCACCGCGTGCTGCAAATCGGGCGAGATCTGTCTCAGTGGAACGAATTCGTAGCGTTCGTGATACGGCTTGTTGTCGATCCACGCCTGCATCCTGCGCTCGATGTGCACCGCCGTGGTCGGCGGATCGATCCATCGCAGCGCCACCAGCGTCAGCGCGAGCACCGACCATAGCCCCACCACCCCGATGCCAAGCCAGCGAAGGAAGGGTCGAAGGAAACCCTTCCGGTGCGCGCCCCCGGCTTGTTGGTGTGGACTCGCGGTCACATTTCAGGATAAGGGTCATGGCTCCCTCCCTGCCGCCGTCGATCCTCATCCCCCAGGACCCCCGTCATCGCCCGCCCGCGAACCACCTCCGCTCAGGTATAAACGTACGGAGAACTCCTCACGGCCTGCTGACCCTGTGAAAACGAACTCGCTGAACGCTGTGCCCTCCACCGTCGCGTCCCCTCCCAACGGAACGCGCCGCGGCTACAATCGCTTTCTTCTGCTCGTCGCCGGGCTCGGCGGCCTGCTCTACGGCATCGACGTCGGCATCATCGGCGGCGCGCTCCCCTATCTCGAAGCCACCTCCGGCCTCACTGCCGCGCAACTCTCCGTCATCGTCGCCGCGGTGCTCCTGGGCAGCGTCTTCTCCACGCTCTTCGCCGGCATGCTCGCCGACTGGATGGGCCGCAAGCCTCTCATGATCCTCAGCGGCCTCGCCTTCGTCCTCAGCATCCCCATCATCGCGCTCTCCCACGGCTACGCTCCACTCTTCTTCGGCCGCCTGCTCCAGGGCATGAGCGGCGGGTTCGTCGGCATCGTCGTTCCTCTCTACCTCGCCGAATGTCTCGCCGCCTCCAATCGCGGCAAGGGCACCGGCATCTTCCAGTGGCTGCTCACGCTCGGCATCCTCGCCGCCGCGCTCACCGGCATGTACTTCAGCTACCACGTGCAGGCCGCCGCGCGCATACTCTCCACCGCGGGCCTGCTCGCCGTCGAGAACCAAGCCTGGCGCAGCATCTTCTGGGTCTCGCTGCCCCCCGGAATCCTCTTCGCCGTCGGCAGCCTCTTTGTCACCGAATCTCCACGCTGGCTCTTCCGCCGCGGCAAACGCGACGCCGCCTACGCCGCGCTCCTCCGCTCCCGCAGCGAGGAGCAGGCCACGCTCGAGCTCCGCGAAATGGAAGAGACCGCGCACGTCCAGGCTACGCAAAAAGCCGGCCGCAAGGTCAGGGACTCGCTGCTCGCCCGCAAATACGTCGTTCCCTTCCTGCTCGCCTGCGTCATTCTCTTCTGCAACACCGCCACCGGCATCAATTCCGTGATCGGATACAACACCGCCATCCTTCTCCAGGGTGGCCTCTCCGATCTTCAGGCGCACTGGGGCTACGTCATCTTCACCGCGGTCAATTTCGTCATGACCATCGTCGGCGTCTCCATGGTCGACCGCAAAGGCCGCCGCTTCCTCTTCATCCTCGGCACCGCCGGCATCATTGTTTCCATGATCGTCGTCGGCACCATGTTCCTGCGCACCGAGCACGAGAGCATCGACTGCCACAACCTCCTCCAGGCCAGCGTTGGACCCGATCAGCAGCTCACCCTCCGCTTCGATCCCGCCGAAGCCGAGCGTCTCCTCGCTCAGGAAGGCTCCGCGGCCGCCGGCATCCGTCCCGATCGCGCCTCGCTCAGCGTCATCTACTCCTACGGCGGATTCACCGGTACCACCGACTATGTCCGCTCTGACAATCCCGGTGCGCCGCCCGTCCACATCGTCCGCTCCGCCGCCGTCCCCGCCAACAAAGTACAGGCCTTCTTCCAGGCCCCATTTGCCAATCTCTCCGCCGCGCGCACCGCGCCCCTGCGCATCGTCAAGGCGCTCATCGCGCCCGTGCCCAATACCGCGCACGGCTGGCGTCTCGCGCTCGGCCTCTACGCTTTTATCGCCTTCTTTGCCATGGGCCCCGGAGCCTGCGTCTGGGTCGCGCTCTCTGAACTCATGCCCACCCGTATCCGCTCCAACGGCATGAGCATAGCGCTCGTGATCAACCAGCTCGTCTCCACCACCCTCGCCGCCATCTTCCTGCCCTTCGTCAGCAAGTACGGCTACTCGTCCATGTTCTATCTCTTCGCGGGATTCACTGTGGTCTACTTCCTCACGGTCGTCATCTTCCTTCCCGAGACAAAGGGCAAGACCCTCGAAGAAATCGAAGCCCACTTCGAATCCCACGGCGCGCACGCGTAATCGCACGACGGCACACTCCGTCGTGTGCAGCGTAACGCTCCGCCTGGCATGGCGGTGCAGGCAACTGCGCCAGACAGCGCAGCGGGCTAGGCGAGTTTGCGCAACCCGGCACTTTCTGACACCGGATTGACAATCGGCAGCGACGAGGCGCATTGAGGCTGCGAGTGGTCAACCGGTCGCGCTCTCAGTCATTTAGAGCCTGACGCGGAGTTTGGCACGCCAATTGCGACAGATATCGCATCGGTCGAATCCGCGGCCGACAGCGTCGACGCCCGTTTTGGACCCTTGCGGAGCCCGTTTTGGACGCTTGCGGTAGCACAGGGCCTCGCAGCCGTCGATTTTCATCGCGAGGGGTTTGCTTATGAACAGCGCCATTGCAGTCCCCATTCAGCATCTGCCTTTGCCGTATGTACCGAAGTTGCCAGCCGACTTCGTTCTGATGCTGAAATCGGCCAGCGGCCAGCAACCGAAGTAAGTTCCCGTCAACTCTCATCAGGTGAGGTTTGGTTATGAACAGCACGATCGCGGCCCAGGTTCAGGACGAGATGCTTTTACCAGCGCCACCGCCGGCGTTGACCAACGAAGAGGCATTAGCACGTTTCTCCTCGATCGCACGGGCGATGGCGGCGCTGTATACCCAGATCGAGCGCTGCACCGATCCACTGGCCGAGAAATGCCTGCAAACCCTTCTCGTTGAGGGCCAGGTCGAGTATCTGGAAACTCTGTACGCCTGGGAGTATGAGCCGACCGCAGTAGCGGTGCTGCGTTAAGCTCGCAATTCGGCCCGCGTTGAATCCCCGCCTTCGGGGAATCAGTGATTCGGTAAGCGCTCAATCACGTCCTTTGCGATGCCGGCTCACCAATTTCGACAGCCCGATACGCTTCGACATACTCCTCGCCATTACAACCTTGATAAGTCACCGTGCGCGCGGCAAAATCCACCTCATAGCGCACAACTCCCGCACGCCAGGTAGCCTCCAGAAATTCCGCAAACGTGCTCTCACCGGCCTGATCGGTCCGCAGCGCCCTGATCAGAGCCTCCTGATCGAAAGCCGGCACGTCGACAGTGCCGGATACCAGCGGCGCGCCCTGCATTACCACAGGCCCCTGGTCGGTCAGAAACAGGCTCTGGCACCCGGGCAAAGCCCACACATTGCGGGTAACTCCGGCCCGCCGCAGACTCTCTGCCAGATAAGGAAATCCTCCCACTTTCGGCCGGACGGCCGCCGCTAGCTCCATCGCCTTCGTCAGATTGTCAATTGCCCTGCTCATGACATCGCCTCCTGCCGGTGGAACTTCGTTCTGGGTGCGTCATTCGACGAGAATGTTGCGAATCATGGTCTGCCAGTTTGTCTGATTGGCGCGCAGAAGCACAAACCGTTACCGTCCGGATCGGTCACGGCAAACTCACGCAGTCCCCATGTCTGATCGACTGGCGCAGTGTGGATTGGAGACTCCGGACGCAATGTCGTGTCCAGCCCCCGTGCGCGAAACGTCATGTAGCGCTCGTCGACGTCGTCCACAAACACGCGGTTCACCGAACCGAATACACCGTCTCCCGCATGACGCGAGAGCTGCAACTCGGCTCCCTCTCGAACCAGATCGATGACTCCGTTGGCCATCTCGCGATCTTCATGTCCGGGCCACTTCCGCTCGAAGTCGAGATTTCTGGTGTAAAAGCGCACGGACCTTTCTAAATCGCCACACTTGATCACAGGAACAATCTTCATTGCACTCTCCCGGATGGCAGGGCAACAGGATATTCGCTCGCCAGGCAGGCTGCCGGCCTCTCTTGCCGTTACGGCCACCGCTTCCCCTTGATTCTCCTCGCCCCAGGCATCTACATTGCTTTTCATGATGCCGAGCGACCGTCGCACCTTCCTCAAGCGCACCGCCATCCTGGCGGGCGCGTTCTCCGCCAACAGCCTCTTCCGCCAGGCGCACGCCGCCGACTTCGATGCCGCCGCCCACGCCGTCAGGAATCTCGCCCCCGCCGAGGTCGCGCAAAGCGAGGACTACTGGAGCATCATCCAGCAGGCTTACTCGGTCAACCCTGACATCATCAACCTCAACAACGGCGGCGTCTCGCCCGCGCCCATCGTCGTGCAGGAAGCCCTTGAGCGCTACAACCAACTCGCCAACGAGGGGCCGTCGTATTACATGTGGGTCATCCTCGACCAGGGCCGCGAGCCCCTCCGCCGCAAGCTCGCCGATCTTGCCGGCGCGAAGCCTGGCGAGATCGCCATCGACCGCAACTCCACGGAGGCACTCAACACCATGATTTACGGCCTTCCCCTCAAGGCCGGCGACGAAGTCATCGGCACGAAGCAGGATTACCCCAACATGATCCAGGCATACCGCCAGCGCGCCCAGCGCGACGGCATCGTCTACAAACAGATCAGCTTCGACTTCCCCATCGAGGACCCCGACGTCATCGTCAAAGCCTATGAGGCCGCCATCACCTCGCAGACGCGCCTCATCCACGTCACCCACATGGTCAACTGGGTGGGCCAGTTGATGCCCGTGCAGCAAATCTCCGACATGGCCCACGCCCACGGCATCGAGGTCATCGCCGACGGCGCCCACTCCTTCGGCCTCATCGACTTCAAAATCCCCGACCTCCACTGCGACTACTTCGGCACCAGCCTGCACAAGTTCCTTTCGGCTCCCATCGGCAGCGGCATGATGTGGATCCGCGAGGACCATATCGAGAAAGTCTGGCCGCTCACCTGCGCCGCCGACCCTCACTCCGCCGACATTCGCAAATTTGAGTCGCTCGGCACCCGCAGTTTCCCCATCGAGCAGGCCATCGGCGAAGCCGTCAACTTCCACGAAGGCATCGGCAGCCAACGCAAGCAGGAGCGCATCTTCTACCTCAAGAACTACTGGTCCACACGCGTGCAGTCCACTCCCAAAGTCAAACTGCACACCTCCCTTAGCCCCGAATACTCCTGCGCCATCGGCGGTTTCAGCATCGACGGCATGACCCCCGGCCAGGTCGCCGGCGCCCTCTTCGACCGCTGGAAGATCCATACCGTCGGCATCGTCTGGGAGAACATCAGCTGCGTCCGCGTCACGCCCCACGTCTACACGCGCCCCGCTGACCTGGACCTCCTCGTGAGCGCCATCGGCGAAATCGCCCAACAGGCGTAGCCGTCCCACAACCGGACTTGTCCCATTACCGTCGTGCGCGTCACGAGCCACAGCCCTGCCGAACCCGAGGATTTGCGATGTAAACTCGCCGCAGAATCCGGGAATTATGCTCTTCAAAGCCCGCAGTGCCGCCGTCTACGGCATCGACGCCAGCATCATCGACGTCGAAGTAGACTTCTCCAAATTCGTCGCCGAACACGAGACCTTCTCGACCGTCGGTCTTCCCGACGCCGCCGTCCGCGAATCCCGCGACCGCGTCCGCGCCGCCATCCGCAATTCCGGCTTTGACCTGCCGCCCACCCACATCACCATCAACCTCGCCCCTGCCGACATCAGGAAGGAAGGCTCCGGTTTCGATCTCCCTATGGCCGTCGGCATCCTCGGCGCCTACGGCGCGCTCGAGCTCCGCGATCTCGACGATTTCCTCCTCATTGGCGAGCTCGGCCTCGACGGCACGCTGCGCCCGGTTCCCGGCATGCTGCCCGTCGCCGTCGCCGCCCGCCAGCGCGGCATCAAAAACCTGGTCATCCCCAAAGCCAATGCCCGCGAGGCCGCGGTGGTCGAGGGTGTCAGCGTCTACCCCGTCATCTCGCTCACTGAGGTTCGCGACCTGCTCAACCAGGCGGGCAACGGGGGCATTCACGCGACTCCCTTTCGCGTGGAAGCCGAGCAGGTCCTCGGCGAGCTCCAGCACTACGCGCTCGACTTTGCCGACGTCCGCGGTCAGCAGGCTGCCAAGCGCGCTCTGGAAGTATCGGCCGCAGGCGGCCACAACATCTTAATGATCGGCCCACCCGGCTCCGGCAAAACCATGCTGGCCCGCCGCCTGCCGTCCATCCTCGCCCCGCTCACCTTTGACGAGGCCCTCGAAACCACCAAAATCCATTCCGTCGCCGGCGTCCTCGACGCCGAAGCCGGCCTCGTCACCCAGCGCCCCTTCCGCGCGCCCCACCACACTATCTCCGATGCGGGCCTCATCGGCGGCGGCGTCATTCCGCGCCCTGGCGAGGTCTCGCTCGCCCACAACGGCGTCCTCTTTCTCGACGAGCTTCCGGAGTTCCCCCGCAACGTCCTCGAAGTGATGCGCCAGCCCCTCGAAGACCGGCACGTCACCATCGCCCGCGCCTCCATGTCGCTCACCTTTCCCGCCGCCTTCATGCTCGCTGCGGCAATGAATCCGTGTCCCTGCGGCTATTTCAACGACCGCTCGCGCGAGTGCCACTGTACCCCGCCGCTCATCCAGCGTTACGTCGCCAAAGTCTCCGGGCCGCTCCTCGACCGCATCGACATCCATATCGAAGTCCCCGCCGTCCAGTACAAAGAGCTGCGCGGAGCCGCCGCTACCGAGAACTCCGCCGCCATCCGCGCCCGTGTCCTCGAAGCCCGCACCCGCCAGCGCCAGCGCTTCGCCTCGGCAAAGGAGAAAATCTTCTCCAACGCGCAGATGGGCACCCGCCAGATTCGCTCCTTCTGCGAGCTCTCGCCCGACGCCGAAAAGCTCCTCGAGCGCGCCATGGTTCAGCAGGGGCTCACCGCCCGCGCCCACGATCGCATCCTCAAAGTTGCCCGCACCATCGCCGACCTCGCCGGGGAGCCTTCCATCGCCGTCCCCCACATCGCCGAAGCCATCCAATACCGCACCCTCGACCGCAGCTACTGGGCGAGTTAGATTCGACTGACCCATCACTCCCTCGCCGCTTCCATCGCCTGTCCCGCCAGTTGCCGGAACGTCTCCCGCAGCTCCGCCGGACTGTGCACCACGATGCGCCGTCCCATGCTCAGCAGCATGGCCGCAATCATCTCCAGCCGGTCGCGCCCGCAGCGCAGCCGCGTCCCATCGCCATCCGGCTCGGTCGCGATCCTCCACGGCGCAAAGTTCCGCTCGGCTTCCTCCACCGGCATGTCGATCCACACGTCGACCTGGTAGTCCGACTGGATGAACGGCAAGCGCTCCGCCAGATACTGCCGCGCGTCGAAATCCGCCGGCCGCCGGAACCGCTCCGCGCACAGCTCCAGTTCCGTCACGCGGTCCAGCCGGAAGGTCCGCGGCGCCTTGCGCGTCAGGCAGTAGCCGATCAGGTACCAGCGTCCGTCGGCATGCAGCGCGGCCCACGGCTCAACCTGCCGCCGCGAAATCCCGCCGTCATGCGAGCGGTAGCGAAAGCGCACCCGCCGCGCCTTGCGAATCGCGGTCGCCGCACGCATGAGGCAATCGACCGAGGTCGACACCACCCACGGTCCCGGCTCGATGGCCACCACGTCCTCGACCGTCCGCAGGCTCTCGCGCAGCGCCGCCGGCAGCACGCGCCCCAGCTTCTCGAGCGCGCCCTGGGTCGCCGGAGCGAAGGCCGCCAGCCCCACCTGCCGCAGCGCGCGGAGCCCCAGCGACAGCGCAAACGCCTCCTCGTTGGTCAGCAGCAGCGGCGGCAGCCGATACCCCGGCCGCAGCCGGTACGCTCCGCCCACGCCCCGCGACGACTCCACCGGAATCTTCAAATCCTTCAGCCGCACGATGTAGCGCTGCACCGTGCGCAGGTCCACTTCCAGGCGCTCGGCCAGCTCCGCTCCGGTCACGGCTTCGCGCGCCTGGAGGATCTCCAGCACCGTCAGCGCACGCAGAATCGGGTCGTACATGGCAAATCCAGTCTCGCTTCAATTTACGACAGATTCTGTCGGGAATGCCGCGTAGGCTGTTCTTATCCCCGATACGGGCGACAAGGAGAACACGAACATGGCGACAGCAACACAAACAGTCAGCGTCCTCACCGCCGAAGAGCTGTTGAAGCACTTGCAGGGTCATCGCCGGCTCACCCGCAGAACCATCGAAGCCTTCCCCGAAGACAAGCTTTTTCATTTCTCCGTGGGCGGCATGCGGCCCTTCGCCGACATGGCCTTCGAGTTCATCGGCATGGCCATCCCCATCGTCAACGGCGTTACCACCGGCAAGTGGGAGAAGTTCGCGGGCGAGAAGCCCTCGACCAAAGCCGATCTGCTCCGGCTTTGGGACGAGCAGACGGCAGCGCTCGACGAGAAGTTCCCCAACATCCCGCCGCACCGCTTCGCCGAGGTCGATACCGCCTTCGGGCAGTGGACGAGCCCCGGCATCGGAACCATCCAGTACGCCATCGACAACGAGATCCACCACCGCGGCCAGGGCTACGTGTATCTGCGCGCCCTCGGCATCGAGCCCCCGCACTTCTGGGAGAGGGAGTGACGCTCCTGCAGCGGAGCGGCGGAGAAAGCCCGGGGCGCCACATTGTCGTCCCAACCTGGCGGGGATGATTTTCTAAAATCATCCCCATCATCCCCCCGGATGTCGAGGAAACCAAAGGATCGGGTGGGACGGGGCGCAGGTGGCAGCGTACAGCGTACAGCAACATGCCGATCGAAAGAAAGCTTCAGAGGACGTTCCGAACCGGCGAAGAGATTTTCTAAAATCATCCCCATCATCCCCCCGGATGTCGATGAAAACAAAGGATCGGGATGAAAACATCCCCTGGGCTGACCCCAGGCTGGCGAGGCAGCGCATGAGGGCGGCTGGCAATGTCAAAGAGCGGACGGCGTTCGGCCTGGGCCGGGGCGGGATACAGCGTACGAAAAGCTCGCTGCTTCCCCCTGAAAGGAAAAAGCTCTGTCGCAAGGACAGAGCTTTCCGATTTCAGGTTAGAGGGCGGGAGAAAAGGAGGCAAGGGAAATCGGAGGGGTGGGGGGTACGGGGGTAATGCCGAGTGGCCATCGTTGTCGCCGGTGTTAAGTGAGCGCAGGATCCGGCTAGCGTGGCGGAGTCAAGCGACGTGCGTTTGTGTCTGTGAAGCAGGGCAGAATCCTGGGTGCCCACCCTGGTCGCCGCGTTTTGGCGGCGGGGCGGGTCTCACCGAAAATCTGTCGTCCTTGTACATTCGTCACTCAATGCCGCCCAAGCTTGGATCATTTGGGGCAAAGAGGCGGTAGAGCCTCGCGGTCCGCAACCGTTATCATGTCCGAATTCGAGACAGCGGCGGTAATTCCTCTTGAGCCTACGTCGAAGCT
The DNA here is from genome assembly GCA_030041955.1 of Acidobacteriaceae bacterium. Taxonomy (GTDB): domain Bacteria; phylum Acidobacteriota; class Terriglobia; order Terriglobales; family Acidobacteriaceae; genus Palsa-343. The sequence goes on from JASIAO010000118.1 coordinate 12,432, forward strand.
GCGTTATCTATGCTCATGGAGCGCACTCCGCTGTCTGGACCAGCAAGGCGACTGACCAAAGTACAGAGAATGCGAGCCGAAGCCCTGCTGCGTATCGCAACTGACCTCCAGGGGGAATTCTGGGACGCCGTGCTGGAATTGGAATGCGCTCTGGATATCCGCATCGACACCAACAGGGATTTATCAGACTGGGACGTTGAAAGGCTCCACAGCGGCGCGGAAGACGACTGTGGTCCCGCGTCGTGGATCCCGCGATGAGATGAAGAGGGCGAATGGTCGGCCGGGCCGTCCGCGGTCCCGAGGCCCGGAGCGGACCAGAGGGCGGCAGCAAGGACGATCAGACGTTCGGCGACAAGGCCGCAGCAACACCCTTGTCGCCAAAGCGCTCCAGGAGCACACCAATCTCGCGCTCCGCAAAGCTCTGGCAATCGGAATACAGCTTTGCGAGAAGGTCAGGCAAAGCACTCGACAAGGAAGCCATCACCCGCTCAGACTCTGGAAACTGGCTGCGAAACGACCGGATCCTGTCGCGGTTTTCAGTAAGCCTCAGCGCCCTGGTGGCATCGTCCGGCCAGACGCCTCGCCAATACGCGCAAGTTTGACACGGCCCGGTACAGCGCTCACCGCTGTGGCTCAGAAATGACGCCCAGCCTGAACCCGCCAGTGATAGGGTCTTCAGGGAGTCGTCCCTACGCTTCTCGCTGTTGCACCTTCGACAGGCGACAAGGACGTTGCCGGGAATATGCAAACCAGCACGGTACCGATTCATTCCGTCGAGGTGCTCTACAACACACTGAAATTCAGATAGATCACAAAGACAATAAGGGCACTTGCTGCCGAAGGCCTGCCGCACCAATAGCGCATATTCCTCGCTTTCCACACGGAGAGCCCGATCCTCCGCGACCTTGCGGCTGAGCTCATGCAGAAACATGCTCACAAGCTTGTTTGCCACGTCGGACTTGGCCCGGCGGGTCGCTGAGCGGAGCTGCGAAATCGGCTCAATCATCGTGCGTCCTCGAAAAGCCACCCCACGGCGACATCCAGGGCCTCAGCGAGGGCCTTCACTTCGTAATCGAAAACGTGCCGGTGGTCGTTCTCAATCTTTGCTATCGAGGCGCGATCAAGCTGAACTCCAAACTTCGCGAGCCTTCCCGAAAGAGCGTCCTGGGTTAGCGGTGGATTCGCGGTTGCTCGCCCCTCTGCTACTCGGCTCCCGATTAGGTTCTTTGAGCGGACCGGCCTTTTAGTCACGCGGAGAGCGTATTACGTAATGCATGCAAAAGTGTTCTAGATTAGAACAATCAGAAGTGGTGTCAAAGGCGAGGATCGTGTTCCTTGGTTGCCCGCGCCAAATGCCTTACCCTCATAGAGGACTTTCTGAGGAGTTTGAATGCGAGCTTTGGTGAAGGCGCGCTCCGAGCGCGGCCTGTGGCTGCAAGACGTCCCCGAACCGGACTACGGCATCAACGATGTGCTGATCCGCGTCCACCGCACCGGCATTTGCGGCACAGACGTCCACATCTATCAGTGGGACGAGTGGGCCCAGCAGACCATCCCTGTGCCCATGGTCATCGGCCATGAGTTTGTCGGGGAGATCGCCGCCGTCGGCTCCAACGTCTCCGACTTCAGGGTCGGCGACCTGGTTTCCGGCGAAGGCCACGTGGTCTGCGGACGCTGCCGTAACTGCCTCGCCGGCCGCCGCCACCTCTGCGCTCATACGTCAGGAGTGGGGGTGAACCGCCCGGGCGCCTTCGCCGAGTTCATCACGCTGCCCATGACCAACATCTGGCGCCACCACAGCGGCGTGCCGGAAGAGATCGCAGCCATCTTCGATCCCTTCGGCAACGCGGTGCACACCGCGCTCGCCTTCCCCGTCCTCGGCGAAGACGTGCTGATCGCCGGAGCCGGCCCGATTGGGCTGATGGCCATCCCCATCGTGAAGCATGCCGGGGCGCGGTATGTCGCGGTCACCGACCTGAACCCCTTCCGGCTCGA
>JASIAO010000011.1 GCA_030041955.1 Acidobacteriaceae bacterium
TCCGGGTGATGCCGGCTCGGACAAGACGATCACCTTCGATCTGAAGGGCGTTCCGGACGGCACTTACGCGGAGATTCAACGCGTGGACGCCACGCACGGCGACACGCTGGACGCGTGGAAGAAGATGGGCAGCCCAAAATATCCGACGCGGGAGCAGGTGGAGGAGTTGCGACAGGCTGCGAAGATCGGAGCGCCCGAGGGCGAGGAGATCCGCGACCACCAGCTCACGGTAACGCTGCCACCGATGGGTTTGGCAGTGATTGAAATTCCCTAAAGGATCTTTTTGCCGAACGCGGATGAGATAAGCTGGACGGCCAGGTCCGCGGTGCGGTTGTGCTCGTCGATGACGGGGTTCACCTCGACAACTTCCAGTGCAAGCATGCGGCCGTGGTCGGCGATGATCTCCATGGCGAGGTGTGCCTCGCGGTAGGTGGCGCCGCCGCGCACGGGCGTGCCCACGCCAGGAGCGTCTTCGGGGTCGATCCAGTCCATGTCCAGCGAGACGTGGTAGCCGGCGGTGCCGCGGCCCGCGGCGCGGAGAGCCTCCTCCATGACGGTGCGCATGCCGCGCTCGTCGATATCGCGCATGGTGTAGACCTCGGTGACGCCGGCGCGGCGGATGTTCTCTTTCTCGGCGGCGTCGATGTCGCGAACGCCGACGATAACGGTGTTCTCCGGCGAAACGTGCGGCCCGGTGCCGAGGATGTTGGCGAGCGGATCGGGACCAAGGCCGAGCAGCGCGGCGAGCGGCATGCCGTGAACGTTGCCGCTGGGCGAGGTGGCGGGAGTGTTCATGTCCGCGTGGGCATCAATCCAGATGAGGCCGATCTTCTGATTTTGGCGGCGGAAGAATTCCGAGACGCCGGAGACGCTGCCCGCGGCGACGGAATGATCGCCGCCGAGAATGAGCGGAGTCATGCCTTCGCCCAGAGCCTTGAGGACGGAGTCGGCCGCCCGCGTGCAGGTGTCGGTGATTTCCTTCAGATAGCGGGCGCTCTGGTGGCCCGACGGTTTGGTTTCGGCGAGCGGAACGCTGATGTTGCCGGCGTCGCGCACTTCGTGCCCGAGCGCTTCGAGGCGCGCTTCGAGGCCGGCGACGCGAACCGCGGAAGGACCCATGTCCACGCCGCGGCGCGAGGCGCCGAGATCGAGGGGAACGCCGATGATTTTGATGCGGCGCGGGGGGAGGGTCTGGACGCCGCCGTAGACGCCGTGACTCGCTGTCGGGGGACCAGGAAGGGCGGCGGGGACGGCAGCGGAGGCGGCGTTCGGAGGCTGGGATTCGGGTTTGGGCATAATTCGACGGCCTTGAGGCCCGGTTCAACAGGTTACAGGAAACCCAGGGGCGGCGTCGCCGGCCGGAGGGGCTCACCCATGGGTGCGCCGCTGTGGACCACGTCGTGAGACCGGCATCGATGGCGGGTCTCCTGCGGAGGGATATCGGGAATCTGGGCGGATGAAAGCGGTTCCAGGCAGCGTGATCCCATCCAAATCGCGTTCGACAATCTCAAAACAGGTTGGCAGGCTCGGTAGCGCCTTTCAGTTTTTTCGGCCTATACTCCGTCCACCCACGATCCCCTGCATGGAATTCGGGACGGCGCGGAGAGTCCGCGCGCTGGATTTCATTGCATCCCGCCTGGTCGTCCTGTCCCCCGGGGGCCGCTGGCGCCGCAGCGCGGAGATACTCCTTCGTCCTGCTCCATCACCGCGACGCCGCTCGAATCGTCGATTCCCGTCGAAGGAGGGCCCCCGTGCCTAAGAATGCCGTCATCCACCGCGGATATACCGAACTTCTGCCTCGCGCCGTCGCCCCGGAGATTTCCAAGTACGTCACCGTGACCTGGCAATGGACCGACCAGAGCAACGGGGACATCAACTGGATCTTCACCAACAACGACCCCAGTAACAGCCATGCCGTGGTTCTGTATCGCGGCGCCACGAGCGATTCAGGCGGCGGGGGCGTGGGGTCTTACATCTTCGGAGGAGCATTCTGGCCCATTTATCTCGGGCCCGACGATTCCGTCTCGCACATGCTCGACGGCTCGCAGGCGCTGCCCACGCTGAGCGGCAGCGGCGGCGGCCAGCCCATGGGCCTGCTCGACTTCGGAGCCAGCGCCTCGCCCCGCTACCTGGTCGCTTTCATCTTCAACATTGCGGCGGGAGGGACCTTCACCACACCCGAGCAAGGCTTTACGGGCCTGACGCCTACCGCCGGGGCCTGCTACGAACTCGTCAGCAACGTCACGGGCAACTACTGCGTCGGCTACGATCCGCAGCGCGTGATCGATTTTGACAACCAGGAGAAGGACAACGATCGCGGCTATTCGCCGAATCCCTCCAGCTACTTCACCTACGCTTTCACGCCCGAGGCGGCTACGCCCGAGGTAACGCTCGGCTACAACGACTCGATCGCCGCCGGCAGCTGCGCGACACAAAACTTCTACTTCACGATGGAGCAAAACACCTTCGGGCGCGACGAGGTCGCCGACAATTTCAGCTATCCCCTCGCGTTCTATCTCTTCCTCGACGGATTCACACCCAACGCCGTCGGCAGTTCGCTGCCCACGTTCTCCGGCTCGTTCAATCCCACCAGTATTCCGGGATTAACGAATTTCGCCACCGTCACGCCATCCATCAAGTACGATCTCGGCAACACGGGATCGCTGGCGACAGTGCCGCAGCGGATTCGCTTCGGCTATCCGGTCGATTTCACCAGCGCCTCGCTGGCCAAGTTCCCGCCGCCGGGCAGCACGACGCCAGCCACCTTCACCCTGAAAGCCGCCATCAGCGTGCAGGGCGTCGCCCAGACGCAGACGCCCACGGCGGAGTTCTATCTGCTTGGCGGGGACGATCCGTACTTCGCCAACGTGAATGCGCCGGCCAACAATCCCTACTACCTGAGCCAGGATCTGCGGGTGTTTACCGCGACGCCTGCCGTGAAAAATAAGCCGGTCGAGGGACCGGGCGCGCCCACCCTCACCGACAGTGTCGACGGAGCCTACGAATACATCGGCAAACTGATCGCCTGGCTGAATTCGCAAATCGGGTATCAAAACGCGATGTACACGCCGCCGGATACGGATGTGACCGACCCTCTGGACACGCTCTTCCTGGACCAGGAGAGCGTCTTCAGCGCCGACTCCAGCGTGACGCCAAAATCCGGGCCGAATAAGAATTACAACTTCGCCATCGCGCGCGTCCGGCTGAAGGGCGCTTCCGGACCGATGGCGGCGGCGAAAAATGTCAGGGTGTTTTTCCGGCTGATGACGACGCAGACCTTCGACACCGACTACATCAACATCAAAACGGCCACCACCAGCGCCGATCCCAATGTCACGTATCCCAGTACCGGATCGCTGAACGATCCGCAGAGCCCTCTGCCGGGCACGAACGGCAGCGGCGGGGTCAACGGCTGCTCGTTACCGTTCTTCGCCACCGCGAACTACGACAACAGCCCCACGGATTACAACTCCGGCGGGGCCAACAACCAGACCATCACCATCCCCAGCGGCCAGGACTATGCCTGGGCCTTCTATGGCTGCTTCCTCAACGTCTACGACAACAACAACCTCATCGACGGGCAGCCGGTGCAGTTCTACCTTGCAGGCTCGGCGCACAGCTGCCTGGTGGCGCAGATCGCCTACACCGACGCTCCCATCATCAACGCCGGCGGCGTCATCGAGAACCCGTCCATTTGCGACAAGCTCGCGCAGCGCAATCTGCAGATCGGCCTTTCGGGCAATCCCGGCTATCCGGCCACGCACCTTGTTCCGCAGACCATCGACGTGCGTCCCAGTCCGCCGGCCCAGTCGGCGGACCCCACCAGCATCCTGAGCTATCCCGACGAGATGATGATCGACTGGGGCAGCACGCCGCCGGGCAGCGTGGTCAGCATCTACTGGCCAGCGGTCAGTTCCTCGGCCGTGCTCAGCCTCGCCAGCCAGCTCTATCCGCAGCAGACGCTCACGGCCGCGGACGCCAACACCATCCAGTGCACGGTCGGCGCGCCGGTGACCTACATTCCCATTCCGCCGGGCACCGGCAGCAGTTTCGCCGGACTCTTCTCCGCCGTACTGCCTCCGACGGTGCGCTACGGGCAACAATACGACATCGTGGTGCGCCGCATCACGACCAAACAGATTGCGCAGGCCACTCCACCACCACCCCCTCCGCAGCCGAAGCTCCAGGCCAATGCAACGATTCCCGACCTGTTGCTGTGGCGCTATATCACGGGCAGTTTCCTCGTCCGTATCTCGGTGCAGGAGGAATCCGGCATCCTGCCGGTGGATGAAAACCTGCTGGCGGTTCTCAAGTGGCGGCTGGGCCTGATCGGGCCCGGCAATCGGTGGTATCCGGTGC
>JASIAO010000119.1 GCA_030041955.1 Acidobacteriaceae bacterium
ACCACGTTGTGCCGCGCTCGCGCGGCGGCCTCTCCACCTGGGAAAACCTCGTCGCCGCCTGCCACTCCTGCAACCGGCGCAAAGGCAATCACCTGCTCAGCGAAATCGATCACATGAAGCTGATCCGCGAGCCGCGCCCCTTCACCCTCCACACCAGCCGCCACATCATGCGCATGATCGGCCACTCCGACCAGAAGTGGCGCAAGTATCTTTACTATTAGTGGCCCGCAGACGGCCGAACATCCCGCTTCACCCGCCCTCCCCTTTCGGCGGAGTCGCCCACGTCGTGTCGCAGAAGACGCTCCAGCGCTTCACCTTCCCCGACTCAATCTTCGCCAGCCACGCCGCAGGCACGTGCCATGTCCCCGTCACAATATGCTCGTCCACGCGCCACTGCCCGCCCGCCGTGCCGAAAAGCGCCACGCGATTGCCGTCCGCAATGCTCTGCTCGATGCGGATCCAATACTCCGGGTACGCATGGAAGAAATGCCGCCAGCTCTGGATCATCGTCTCCGCGCCCGAAAACGCGTGCCCCTTGGCGTCAACGAACGTGTGATCCTCGCTCATCAGCGCGCGCAGCGTTCCCAGGTCCGCGGCGTTGATCGCCGCAACAAACGCACGCGCCACGCTGACAGCGGAGTCCTGCATAACCCGCTCCGGCCCAGTCAGCGTACCACCGCGCCGCCGCGCAGACCACGGGGTTACTTCTGTACTACGGTTGCCCCCGGCTGCTGCACCGCCTCGGCGTGGAACTTCTTGTAGTCGCTGTCCGTCACGCGGACGTTCGCCCGCACCCCCACCACCGCGAACGCATGCGCCGTCACTGAAATCTCAGCGCTCGTCGGCAGCCACAGCTCGTTGTTCACCAGCTTCTGGTCGAACACCAGATTGCTCCCCTTGCTCAGTGAGAACATCCCCAGGCCCACGTGGAAATTGTCGTTCAGCCGCGCCGTCAGCCGCCGCACCTCGCGGTCCTTCTCGTCGATCCAGATCGTCCCCGACATCTTCCGCGCCGCCTCTTCCGCCACCCCATGCGCCTTGGCATGCGGATCGCCCGTGAAATCGAATGCAATCGTCGGCCGTCCGTCCAGCATCTCAAGCCGCGGGCTCGATACCGTCGCCATCGCCAGAATCCGGCTCACGCTCACCACGATCTCGCCCGACGGCGCCTGCCCCGGCGGCGTCTTTTGCGCCTTGGCAATCTCCTTCATCACCCGGTCCTGCTCTTTTTGCTGCTCGTCGGCGCTCAGGTCCTTGCCGTCCTTTTGCACCAGCCGCCGCACCTCGTGCGTGTTCACGTAGAAGACCTCGTACGTCTGCGACTCCGTCTTCTTCACGCTCCCGTTCCTGTTCAGCTCGTCGGTCACATCCGTTTCGCGGTAGGTGTAGTTCTCCTGGATCGCATCCATCTGCTGCTGATGGGCCCGCACCTGCGCCATCAGCGTCGGCACATCCGGCAACGGCGCTGTCTGTGCGACGGCCGTCACGGCGCAAGTCATCCCCAGGAAACCGGCGCACAGCCCTCGCTGACGCGAAAAAATCCCGCAAAACCTGCGCCCATACAACATGTATCCTCGTAAACGGATCATAGCCGTTGCTGTTGCCCAATTCTCCTGAACGAAAGGAGCACCCGTGTTTCGACTGCTGGTGAAGTGGCTGCTGCAGGCGCTCGCTCTCCTCATTACGGCGAACATCGTCCCCGGGTTTCGCATCTCCAACTTCCCCGCCGCGCTCATCGCCGTGCTGGTCATCGGACTCCTCAACGTCACCCTCGGCGCGCTGCTCAAGCTCATCACGTTGCCGCTCGCCATCCTCACGCTCGGCCTGTTCTTCCTCGTCATCAACGCCTTCATCCTCAAACTGGCTGGAGCCGTGGCTCCCGGCTTCTACGTCCAGACGTGGGCCGCCGCGCTCGTCGGCGCCCTCGTGCTCGCGCTCCTCAACATGCTCTTCTCCCTGGTGCTCGATTGAAAAACCCGCTCGCCTTCACCGCTCATCGTCTTCGCGATTCGCAAAGAGCCACAGCCGCCGCGCTCACGCGCATTCACCTTCGCTACAATGACAATATGCCGCTGGACAACTCCCCTCGCCGTCGGCAAAAATCTGCCCCTCCCGGCGAAACCGGCCAGGAAGCGCTCTATCTGCGCTCTCTCAGCGAGCGGCAGGTGCCCGTCCACGTCAAGCTCCGCGACGGCGAAACCGTCACCGGCTGGATCGAATATTTCGACGACCGCATGATCCGCCTCACCCGCGAAGGCAAGCCCAACCTCTTCATCTACAAAAATCAGATCCGCACCATTACCGAGCACGCCCGCGATGCCCGCCGCCGTCCGCGCGCCGGCGTGTCGAACTCCGCCGAGCCGCGCCCCGCTGAGGATCCGCAGTGAACGAATCCAGGGTCCCCGCAGAACTGCAACTGGCATCCCAGGCCGCGCAAATCGCTCTTGAAGCCGGCGCTCTGCTGCGCGATTTCTTCCATCGCGGCGTCGCCGTCGAATACAAGGGCGATGTCGATATCGTCACGGAAGCCGATCGCGCCTCCGAAAGACTCATCGTCGATCGCCTCTCAGTCGTCTTTCCCACGCACGGCGTCTACGGCGAAGAAGGCGCGCGCCGCGTCGGAGTCCCCGGAGAGCCGGATCTCCGGGGTGATCGCATGGAAGGCGAGTACCGCTGGTACGTCGATCCCCTCGACGGCACCACCAATTTCTCCCACGGATTCCCCGTCTTCTGTGTCTCTCTCGGCCTCGAGCACCGCCGTCCCGGCCTGCGCGACGATGAGGACGGCGAATTGATCGCCGGCGTCATTTACGATCCCACCCGCGACGAGCTTTTCTCCTCCGAAAAAGGCAAGGGGGCCTGGCTCGACGGCCGCCGCATCCACGCATCCCGCACCGCCACCCTCTCTGAGGGCCTCGTCGCCACTGGGTTCCCCAGCCGTAAGCGCCACGCCAGCCCCAACATTCACTTCTACCAGGAGTTCACCCTCCGCTCCCACGGCGTCCGCCGCGCCGGCTCCGCCGCGCTCGACCTCGCCTACACCGCCTGCGGCCGCCTCGATGGCTTCTGGGAATTTCATCTCAACCCATGGGACACCGCCGCTGGCGCCCTGCTCGTTTTTGAATCCGGTGGTGCCATCTCCCAGTTCGACGGCAGCGCCTTCCGTCTCGACAGCCGCGAGATCCTCGCCACCAACGATCTCATCCACTCCGAGATGGTCGCGCTTTTTGCTGACATGTTCGCCGGCCGCGATCTCCACCCGATTCCTGCTCCTCAGGAATACGCCGCCGCCCGGCGCGACCGCAACGGCAAAGCACAGCGCTGATCCCCGCGCTACGTTCCCGAAGTATTCCCGCGCCGCACCCTCTCTGCTCGCGGCCCTGGCGCGCCCTGTTAGAATGATCCGTTGCATGAACAATCGGGCTGAGGGACTGGGCTGAAAATCGGGCCCGCGCGCCGCTTCGGCGCACGCGGATCCGTTTGCGGTTTCGCTCTCACGCGATTGCTCGCATACACTGCCTCCAGAGGACTTTCCATGGCTTACGTAATCGCGGAACCCTGCATCGGCACCAAAGACACCGCCTGCGTCGATGC
>JASIAO010000120.1 GCA_030041955.1 Acidobacteriaceae bacterium
ACGACGGCCGCCGCGGCCATTGCTCCGGTTTCCGGCGGAGGACAGAGCGCGGCCATTGGCACAGCTTTCGCCAATCCGCTGGTGGTGAAGGTTACGGATGCGAATAATGATCCCGTTTCCGGAGCAGTCGTCACGTTTACAGCGCCGTCTTCCGGGGCAAGCGCGAGCCTGAGTTCCACCACGGGGACGACGGCGAGCGACGGAACGGCAAACGTGACGGCGACGGCCAACGGGATCGCCAGTTCCACTGCATATCAGGTGAGCGCGTCGGTTGCGGGAGTGACCACGCCTGCGACATTCTCGCTGACCAACACACCGGCCGCGACCACCCTAACGGTCACACCCTCGGCACTGTCGCTCGTCTACGGACAGCCGGTGACGATCAGCGCCGCGATCAGCCCGGCGAACATCGACGGCTCAGTGCCCACAGGGTCCGTGACGTTCTATGACGGGACAACCGCGCTGACACCGAACTCGACTGTTTCCGGCGCAGCAGCGACCTACACCGTGAATGTGCCGAGGGTAGGCAGCCATCCCTATGCGGCGCAGTACTCAGGCGATTCGAACTTTCAGGAGAGCGCGCTCACCAGCACCGCTGCGCCTGTCGTCGTAGGCAAGGCTTCTGTAACCCTCACGGGTCCGGCGACTCAGCCCGTGACCGTCTCAGGCGGTCAGGCCGGATCGATTGCAATTACGGTGACCGGCCAGTACTCGGGGAGCGGAATCGCCACGCCCTCCGGCAGCGTGAGCTACAGCGTGAGCGGGAACGGCTTCGCGTCCGGAACGGCGCCCATCAGCAACGGATCGGCCACCATCCCGGTCCCGGATACGGTTGCTGCGGGCAGCTACACGGTGACTTTGAGCTATGTGGGCGATTCAAACTACAGTGCTGCGACGACCATCACGGTGCTGCTGACGGTGACTGCCGCGGTGCAGCCTGCGGCCGTCACTGATAACGAGACCATCACGGTTTCCGACGCCCCACAGGTCGTCCTGGGCATGGTCGCCAGCGATAACGAGGCTATCTCCGTTGTGGACACAGTCAGCGTCCAGGCTTCCGGTTATCTCAGCGACGCGGAGGCCATCACGGTTTCCGACGCCCCACAGGTCATCCTGGGCATGGTCGCCAGCGATAACGAGGCTATCTCCGTTGTGGACAACGTCAGCGTTCGAGCAGAACAAACTCCTACGACTACGACGTTGTTGGCTTCGGCGAACGTGAGCCCGGAGGGCTACAACGTCACGTTCACGGCCACCGTTACAGCTTCCGGCGGTGGGACCCCGGCTGGGACGGTGACCTTCTATGACGGAACCACGGCACTCGGCACTGCCACGCTCTCCGGGGGTCAGGCGAGCTATACCACCAGTTCGCTGCCGCCCGGGAATCTCTTCATCACGGCGGTTTACAGCGGCAATGGAGGTTTCGTCGGCAGCTCGTCGCCGGGCATCAGCGAGAGCATCACATCGTTCGATCTGAACTTTACCGGTGTACCCATCGGCGGCATCACGGTGTACCCCGCGCAAACCGTTTCGTTCACCTTCACCGTAACCCCGTCGAACGGCCCCTACGACGAGCCGGTTTCCTTCTCCATCTCGGGCCTGCCCACGGGAGCTACTGCGGTCTTCAATCCGAATCCTGCCACTCCAGGGTCCAGTCCGGTGGATGTCACGCTCACCATCACCATCCCGCCGCTCAGCGCACAGCGGCAGCCGCCTGCAATCTTCCGCGATTCAGGCCCAGCCCTGCTGGCCATGCTGCTGCCCGCGGCGGCCTTTTACCGCAAGCGCCGCAGGCTCAGATCGATCCTGCTCGCGCTGGTCGCCGTCTGCGCGCTCAGTACGCTCGCCGGGCTCAGTGGCTGCGGAGGCAGCGGATTCTTCAATCAGCCTCCGCAAACTTACACTGCTACCGTGAGTGGCGCCAGCGGCACAGCCACTCGCTCAGCCAACCTCAATCTGACCGTGGAGTAGGAGAAGGGATGATCCGGCAAGCTGTCCTGCTCACGTTGCTGCTGTGCTGCACCCTTACAGCCGTCGCACAGAGCGGGGCCGCGACCAGCGCACGTGGCACACTTGAGGTGACACTGGCCTACAGCGCAGACCGCACCAACGGGGTCGTGGGCGGATGCGGGTGCTTCTGGATGAACGGCGGCAAAGCGGAGGCCAATGCAAATTTCGGCCGAGGACTGAGCGCGGTGGCAGAACTGACCGGGGAACATACCGGCAGCATCAATTCCGCAAATGAAAGCCTGAGTTTTGTCACGTATCTATTCGGCCCGCGTTATTCCGTCCGCAACAGCACCAGATTTGTGCCGTTCGTCCAATTCCTGGTTGGTGGCGTCCATGGTTTCGACGCCCTGTTCCCTGCTCGAAATGGATCCACATACGCACCAGATGCTTTTGCCTTCACGGCAGGCGGCGGACTGAACATCGATCTCTCGCGCCATTTTGCGCTTCGCGCATTCCAGGCGGACTATATGCAGACCCAGCTACCCAATGGCAGCAACGATCGCCAGAATCATCTGCGGCTGGCAGCTGGAATCGTCCTGAAACTGGGCCGCAGCGGCGGCTGAGAGCGTGAGACGTTCGATCGCGACGGCAGGCATCGGGCTTCGCCCTGATCAGCCCCGGTTTTCCACTGTTCGTACAATGGGCTCAATGACTGAGTTCGCCCAGTTCCTCGGACTCTCCTTTACCGCACTGTTGCCGCTGATCAATCCCATTGGATCCGCGCTGGTCTTTATGAGCATGGTGGGCGTGGCTCCCGCAAACGTCTACAAGACTCTGGCCCGACAGATTGCGTTCAGCACGGCGCTGTTTCTTGTCGCGATAGATGTCGCCGGCGCCATGGTGCTCAAGCTCTTCGGCATTTCCCTGCCGGTTGTACAGCTCGCCGGCGGACTCGTGCTGGCAGCCATGGGCTGGACTCTCCTCAACCAGAAGGAAGCCGCCGGTGCCCCTGATCCTTCGCTCCAGGCCAGCGACCTGCCTACTCTGCAGCGGCAGATTTTTTATCCCTTCACATTTCCGCTCACCGCGGGCCCCGGCGCCCTCGTCGTCACGCTCACCCTCAGCGCGCACGCCTCAAAAGGCACGCTCCTCCACATTGTCTTCGCGCATCTGGGCGTGCTCTCCGGCATGGCACTCATATGCGTGGCCGTCTTTATCGCCTATGCCTGGGCGCCGAAGATTACCGCAAAGATTTCTCCCTCAACAGCACACGGCGTGCTGCGCGTCATCGCCTTCGTTCTGCTCTGCATTGGAGTCCAGATCGCATGGAAGGGCCTCAGCAGCCTGCTCATCACGTTGCCTTCCGCACCGCGATGAGCCGGACGCTAAGGCGGGGCCGGAGCCACCGTCTTCGCGGCCGCTCCGGACTTCTCGAACGCCTTCAGCGCATCGTGGAGCCGGCTAAAGATTCGTGACGGCGGAATACATGCCGCCAGGTGGTGCCGCTGGAAATCTGCCTGCGTATCGGGCGACATCCTTGCGAATGCCAGCGCCACTCCGCTTCTGGCCAATTCGTCGTTCAACTGCGCAATCACGCGCGATGCCGAGTAGTCGATTTGCGTGATCGCTTCGGCGTCCACGACGATCCATCGAACTGCTGAGGGTCCCGGGCCGGCCAGGCGCAGCAACTCCTCGGCAAAGCGGTTGGCATTGGCGTAGAACAGCGCTGCACCGAAGCGGTAGAGGATCAGCCCGGGCTCGGTCAGCACTCCCGGAGTTACGGGTGCCACCTTCCAGGTATTGCCGTTATCGAGCTGGATCACGCCGGTATGCGGACGGTAGCTGTGGCGCACGATGCGCACCAGAGAAAGAGCCATCGCCAGCAGAATGCCCGCTTCCACACTGACGGCCACCACGGTGATCGCCGTCATCAGCGCCACGGCAAACTCGCCCGGACTCTCCTTGCGAATCGCCATCAACCCGCGCACGTCGATCAGGTGAATCGCGACCAGCAGCACCAGCACCCCCAGGACGCACTGCGGCAGAAACTGGAGCGGGTGGGTGAGAAACAGTAATACGCACAGCACCACTGCGGCCGTAGCCAGTTGTGCCTTCTGGCTGTCGCCGCCCGCCGTCTCCACCATCCCCGTCTGCGTGGGGCTGCCATTCACTACAAAGGCTCCCGTGAGCGCCGCGGCCACGTTGGCGGCGGAAAGACCCACGAGATCGCGATTTTCATCGAGCTTCTGCCCGTGCCGCAGTGCGTAAACCCGCGCCGTGGCTGCGCTCTGAGTCACGATCATGATGGCGCACGACCCAGCCACCGGAAGCAGCGCCAGAATCTCCCGCCATGGCAGCAAGTGCAGGCTGGGGTACGGCAGCCCCCCGGCAACCGGGCCGATGGTCGGAATTCCACGCGCGGAGAAGTGCCACACCGCGCTCGCCGCCGTGACGCCCACTACCGCCACCAGCGGCCCTGGCACTTTGGGGGCCAGATAGCGCAGCGCCAGCACCAAACCCAGCACCGCACCCGATACGAGCAGCACCGGAAGATGCAGCATTGGCGATTCCCGCACGATTTCGATCAGCTGTCCGATCGTTCGACGCGAGTTCACCGGCAAGCCGATGGTCTCGCCGAGTACTGCGATGCCAACCTGGAATCCCACTCCGGTGAGGAAGCCCACCAGCACCGTCTGCGACAGGAAATCGGCAATAAACCCCAGCCGGAAGAGCCGCCCCAGCAGCAGGAACACGCCCGTCAGCAGAGCCACATATCCCGCCAGCGTTACCCAGGCCGGACTCGCCATCGGGGCCATCCCGGCCAATCCGCTCGCAAGTATCGCCGCCGTCGCCGAATCGGCCGCCACCACCAGGTATCGCGACGATCCTAATATCGCAAATGCGGCCAGCGGCGCCAGCAGCGTGTAGAGACCGGTCACCACCGGCATGCCCGCGATCCGCGTGTAGCCCAGTACCTGCGGAATGTTCATCGCAGCGAGCGTGATGCCGGCGCGCGCATCGCGCAGAGCGTCCCTTCGCCGAAATGGTCGAAGACTCTCGAACAA
>JASIAO010000121.1 GCA_030041955.1 Acidobacteriaceae bacterium
ATGAGACCAGTTCCATGCGAGGATGATAATCGTGATGCGTTCCCGTCCGCTTGCTGCCTTCCGTTCGCTTCGCCGCAGTGCCCTGATTCTTCCGTTATTGCTGATGGCGGTGAGCGCGGCGTGGGCAGCCGATCACGATCCGCCGCCGGCGAAGAACGCGACCAGTTATCCCGCGGTCGACGTCCACGCCAAAGAGCAGGTGGCCATTGCGGCGGTGCCGTATGACACGGTGGAGCAGTGCAAGATTTTTCAGGTCGATTATCTGAAGTATGACTTTCTGCCCATCCGGATTATCGTGACCAACGAGGGCAACCGGCCGATTTCGCTGAACGACGCGCGGATTTACTTTGTGGACGCGAACGGCAATCGCATTCAGGCAGCGGAGCCGGAGGACGTGGAACGGCGGCTAGCACCGCCGAGCGGGCACAACATCCCCGTGGGCCCCGTCCACCTGCACCTGAAGAAGAAGGATTCGGACAACAAGGTCGAGGCAGATTTCGATCATTACGAGTACGCGGCGATCGCCGTGGAGCCGCACACCACGCGCGCGGGATTTCTGTTTTACGACATGGAGGGCCTGGGGGACAATCCGCTGCACGGCGCGAGCCTGGTGCTGCGGGAGTTGCGCAACGCCGATGGGAACGAGCTGTTCTTTTTCCAGATTCCGTTCGACAAGTATCTGGCGGCGAAGAAGAAGTGAGCCGATAGCTGCCGGCTGGGCTGCGCGCTGCACCTCAATGGCAGAAGTCCCGGTGACTGGACGGCGTAAACCGCACGGCCAGACGCGTTATGGAGAATTGTGCCTGTAAAGAAGGCCGTGCCCTGATGCAATACCACTTCCAACCCTAAGCTCCGTCCTGGCCGGCCCGCAGGGGCTAAAGCCCCGCTGGCCGGGCGACATAGTCGGCACGGCTGAAGCCGTGCCCTGATACAAAAACCACGTCGTTCTTCCATGAACTTGATCGCTGTTCCATGAACTTGGGGGACAGCAGACTACACGCCCTTTTTCTGCGGTTCCCAGACGTATTTGTGGATTTGCAGGCTGAGGCGGGCGGGGAGGGCGTCGGCGAGCATCCACTCGACCAGTTCGCGAGGGTCGAGGAGGGCGTTTTCGGTGGTGCGCTGCGGGGTGGGGGTCTTTGAAAAGGCCGGCGAGAGCAGGATGGCGCCTGCGCGGGATTCGAGCTTGTGCTCGCGGATGAAGGCGCGGGCGAACTCATAATCGACGCGGTTGGCGATGACAAATTTGACCTCGTCGCCCGTGGTCAGACAGTCGAGATTCGCGAGGCGGAAGCTCGAGGATTCGCCGGAGCCGGGACATTTGACGTCGACGATTTTGTGGACTTCGCGCGGGACGCGTTCGAGGGGGCGCTCGCCACTGGTTTCGATCATGAGCTCGTAGCCGGAACGGAGCAGGCGCTCCATGAGGGGGATTAGTTCGCGCTCCTGCAGCATGGGCTCGCCGCCGGTGAACTCGATGAGGCGAACGGGGGCGAGCTTTTCGATCTCGGCGACGACCTCGTCTTCGCTGAGTTTGTAGCCGCCGGTGAAGGTGTACTCCGAATCGCACCAGGCGCAGCGGAGGTTGCAGCCGGCGAGGCGGACGAAGATGCAGGGCAGCCCGGCGAAGGTCGACTCGCCTTGAATGGATTTGTAGATCTCGATGAGGTACAAGGGCGTCTACTCGTAGTAGGTCGCGGTGGTGGTGTCAGTTTCGTAGATGGTGCAATCCTTGACGCGGACGCGGCCGCCGGTCATCTGGCTGAGCTGCTGGTTGGTCTCGTCGAAGAAAAATTTCGCGAGGTTCTCGGCCGAGGGATTGATGGTGGTGAAGGGCTCGAGATCGTTGAGCATCTGGTGGTCGATGCGGTCGATGACGGGGCGCATGACCTGCTTGAGGTCGCGGAAATCGAGGAGGAGCCCGGCGACGTCGAGCGACTCGCCGCAGAGGGTGATGCGGACCTTGTAGTTATGGCCATGCGGGTTCTCGCACTTCCCCTTGTAGTTGCGGAGATAGTGGCCGGATGAGAACCCTCGTTCGACTGTGACTTCATACATAGCGGGAAAAGTCTTTCCTGGAGCAGAGTACTGCCCTGCTTCGATTTTAGCGGTAGCGCGGTCCGGGGCGGCGCCCGCCGTCGCGATGCCGGAGGCGGCGTTCCTCGGTGCGGCGGTCGATCTGCTCAAAGAGGGCGGTCATGACGCCAGCCAGCGCGACAATGAGGCCGCCAACGGTGAGGAAGAGGGCGGTGGTCTTCCAGAGCGTGCCGTTCGCGGGTAACGCCGGCTGCATGCGCCCCGCCGTAAGCGACATGACGAAGCTAATCGCCGCGAAGAGGAAGAGGACGCCGGCGAGGATGTAGAGGTTGCGCGCCACGTCTCTATCGTAGCGCGGACGTCATCGCAGGCCCACGAGGCCACGCACGGAGGCGATAAGCTTCTGCGGATCGTAGCCGATGCCGTCCTTGTAGACGGTGTCGACTTTCTCGACGTCGGCGATGTTTTTGGAGGGGTTGCCGTCCACTACGACGAGGTCGGCGTCTTTGCCCGCGGCGATGGTGCCGAAGTGATTGTCCTCGCCCAGCCAGATCGCGCCATTTTCCGTCGCAATGTGGATTGCCTCCTCGGGTGTGAAGCCAGCCTCTGCCAGCAGTTCCAGATTGCGCTGATCGCCGAAGCCGGGCAGCACGCCGCCATAGCCGGTGGGATCGCAGCCGGCCATCAGCATCCCGCCCTGCTTTACGAAGTCGTGCTCGAACTGCATTTCCATCTGCAGCATGCGGCCGGCGATGCTCGAGTCGGCGTGCTCGGCGATGACGGCCCGCGTCATGGTGTAGCTGCCCCACGCGTCGGGCAGGAGGGACGCGCGCACACGCATCTCTTCGCTCATCGGCGGGCGGTTGGGCACAAAGCTCTCAAAGATGGCGAGCGTCGAGGTGACGGCGACGTGGTGCGCAATCAGATCGTGAATGGTGCCCTGAATCTGCGGGCCCTCGACGTCGAGCTTCGCGAGCGCCGCCTGACCCTCGTGCTGTCCCGGGCAGACGCCTTCCTGCTTGCCGGGCGTGAACTCGGTATCCACCACGAGGCCGTGCTCCAGGTTGTCAATACCCAGCGCGGCCGCTTCCTGGAAGCCGACTGCGCACAAATGGCCAGTGATTTTGAGACCGTGCGCGTGCGCCGCGTCGATGGCAGCCTTCAGCTCCTGAGGCGTGATGTGCATGTACGCCTTGAAGGAAGTGATGCCCTCGGCAGCCCAGTAGTTGACCAGGCGCGCGGCATCATCGGGACCGGTGAGGGTGTGCAGTTGCGGGCCGATGGCAGGTGAGCCCTCCAGATACGGGCTGGTGAGGAAGAGCTTCGGTCCGGGCATCCTGCCGGCGTCGATGAGCTGCTTCACGGATATGTCCGTGTACGGCTCAACGCTGCCAGCGGTACGCGCGGCGGTGACGCCGCCGGCCAGATAGAGACGAGGCGCGGAGTCCGCCATTTCGCCGTAGAGCGGGAGCAAGCCGGGGCCGCCATCGGGGAGCGGGTAGAAGAGGTGCTCGTGCATGCCGACAAGGCCGGGAAAGACGGTCTTGCCTGTGAGGTCGAGAACCGTAGCGCCTTCGGGGATGTTTGGATTGGCGGTCTGCGCGGATACGGAGGCGATTTTTCCGTGGTCGATGACGACGGTCTGGTCGTCACGAGCCGGCGCGCCGGTGCCGTCAATGACGCGGACATGTTCGAGCACCAGAACGGGCGCGTCTTGTTTGACAAAGGGCTTCAGGGCGTCAGGAAGCTGCGCTGCCGCAGTGCAGCTTACGAGCGACGCTACAGCAATCGACAACCAGCGGCGCATAGATGGGGCCTTTCTCGGAAAAAATGGAGGGTTCCAATTTCGCTGGTGGCGGGCGCGGACGTCAAGCCTGCTCGAAGAATGCTTCGACGTCGGCGATGTTGCGGGTGATGCGGTAGGGCGGGAGGCTCTCGAGGAAGATTCGGCCATAGCGCTGGCGCTCGAGGCGGGGATCGAGGAGCATGAGGACGCCGCGGTCGTCGAGGGAGCGGATGAGGCGGCCGAAGCCCTGCTTCAGAGTGATGACGGCTGAGGGGACCTGGTATTCGAAGAAGGGCTTGCCGCCGGCTTCTTCGATGGCGCGCATGCGGGCCTGGACCACAGGGTCGCTGGGCACAGCGAAGGGCAGGCGGTCGACGATGACGCAGCTCAGAGCTTCGCCCTGGACGTCGACACCCTGCCAGAAGCTGGAGGTTCCGAAGAGCACGGCGTTGGGGGTGGCGCGGAATTCTTCGAGGAGCGCTTTGCGGGGCGCGGTGCCCTGGAGGAGCAGCGGGTAGCCGACTTCGCAGAGCAGGCGCTCGTAGAGATCGCGCATTTGCTGATAGCTGGTGAAGAGGCAAAAGGCGCGTCCACGGGTGATCGAGAGCATACTGCGGATGCGCTGCGCCGCTTCCTCGGGGAAGTTCGGCTCGCGGGGGTCGGGCATTTCCGGCGGCAGATAGAGGAGCGCCTGGCGGCCGTACTGGAAGTGCGAGGGGACGACCAGCTCGCGCGCTTCGCTGAGGCCGAGGCGCTTGCGGATATGCGTGAAGCCACTTTGGACGGTGAGCGTGGCCGAGGTGAGGATGACGCTGGGGTAATTCTCGAAGAGCAGCTCGCGCAGGATTTCCGAGACGTCGATGGGCGTGGCCTGGAGATGGGTGCTGCTCTGGCGGCCGCCGCGGCGCTCCAGCCAGAAGACAGTGTTGCGGTCCTGTGACTCCATGAGGAATTTGAGCTGCTCGCGGACCATTCCGGTGCGGCGGCGCAGCGGCTGGGCCTCTTCGCCGTTCTTCACACGCTCCAACTCGCTCTCCATGCGGTGCAGCGCGTTGAGGACGCCGAGATAAACGTCGCCCTGGGATTCGAGAAACTCCTCGCGGTTGATGAAGGGCATGCGGCCCTCGTTGAAGTTGCCGCGGGCGCTCGCGTCGGTGCGCGTGGGGAGGGCCGCGAAGAACATCCGCGCGCGTTCGCGGATCATCTGCGACGCGGTGACGATCTCGGATTTGAGGTCACCGCTGGCGCGGAGCAGGGTTTCGACGTCGCGGGCCAACTCTTCGAAGCGGACGTTGCTGAGGCTGACGCCAAAGTAGCTGGAGGCGACATCTTCGAGCTCGTGGGCCTCGTCGAAGATGACGATGCCGGCCTCAGGGAGCACGCCTGCGTCGGGAGCGCCGCCGGCGGCCTGGCGGACTGCCATATCCGCGAAGAAGAGGTGGTGATTGACGATGACGACGTCGCTCTCGGCCGCGCGGCGACGCATCTCGGTGATGAAACAGCGCTGGTAATCGGGGCAGGTTTGGCCGAGACAGGCTTCGCTGCGCGCGTCGAGTTTGGCCCAGAGCAGGCTGGCCTCGGGAAGATCGTCGATTTCGGCGCGGTCGCCGGTCTCGGTGGTCTTTTCCCACTCGGCGATGGCCTGATACTGGGAGATTTCCTCGAGGCCGGAGAGGATGGGCTGATTGCGCAGCGCGAATAGCTTGTGGCGGCAGAGATAATTCGCACGGCCCTTCATGTAGCAGACGGCGAGCGGGCCGAGGAGGGATTCGAGAAAGGGGACGTCCTTGAAGAAGAGCTGCTCCTGGAGGTTTTTTGTGCCGGTGGAGATGATGACGCGATGGCCGGTGGCCGCGCAGGCGCGCAATGCGGGGAGCAGATAGGCGAGGGTCTTGCCGGTGCCGGTGCCGGCTTCGACGATCAGGTGGCGCCGCTCGGCGATGGCGCGCTCGACGGCCTGCGCCATCTCGAGCTGGCCGCGACGGAATTCATACGGCAGAGGCGAGCGCGAGAGGACTCCACCCGGCGCGAAGAAATCATGGAGCGACGGCAGCGAGGGCGCGGTGGGAGTGGTGGAGGACACGCTGACTTCAGGATAGCTGGTCGGACGAGGCAGCCGATGTCAGCGAATGCCCGACGGTAACCGTCTCTCACCACAGAAGACACAAAGAATCCGGAGGTATGCGGGGAAGTATTGCTGTGTGCCGATACCTGGTTACTGCGGATTCGGGCTGCTCTGGTTCTGCTGGGGCTTGTTGCCGTTGTTTTTGTTGTTCTGGTTCTGATTGTTCTGATTTTGGTTC
>JASIAO010000122.1 GCA_030041955.1 Acidobacteriaceae bacterium
ATGTCCGCGCCGATACCGGTGCCGCCCACGGAGAGCGTCGGGAATTGCTGTGCGCGGGTGACTCTGAGCTGCGCCTGTGCCTCGAGCACATGCTGCGCTGCGATCCGTACGTCGTAGTTGTTGGTGAGCGCTGTGCGAATCAATACCTGCAATTCGGGTTCATTGAAGACCTTTACCCAGTCCTGGTCGCCCAGGGAACTCTGGTTCGCGCTCGATACCGCAGCATCGTCGGCTCCGCGGAAAGCGGGCGGCGCCGGAACCGCGGGGCGATGATAATTTGGTCCCACCGTGCAGCCATTCAGCATGAGAAGCAGGAGACCGACGAGTATCAGTCCGAGGGCAATCGCCACAGACTGTTGCGTTTGCTTCAATGAGCCGGCGTTCATGCCTGCACCTCCTGCGCGTTTTCCGGCGTCAGCGCGGGGGAGCCGTGGGACGGTCCCTCCGGCGGATGCGGACTATCCATGGTCAGGTCTCCTGCTCCATGCCGGAAGCGATGAGACAGGTATTCGACAACCGCAAAGCTGACCGGGACCATGAGGATTCCAACCACGGAGGCGAGAGTCATTCCTCCGATCACCACCGTGCCCAGAATGCGCCGCGATTCGGCGCCGGCCCCGCTCGCCGTCCACAAGGGCACGCAGCCAAAGATGAATGCCAGAGCGGTCATGATGATGGGCCGGAAGCGCAGGCGCGCCGCCTGCAGCGCGGATTCCGAAATGCTCATGCCCTTCTTGTAATTCGCAACCGCAAATTCGACGATGAGGATGGCGTTCTTCGCCGAAAGGCCGATGAGCATGATGAGGCCGACGGTCGCGAAGATGTCATTCTCGAACGAACGCATCGCCAGCGCGAGATACGCTCCGAGGATCGCAACCGGCGTGCTGAGCAGGACGCTGAAAGGCAGCGACCAGCTCTCGTAGAGCGCTGCCAGAATCAGGAAGACGCAGAGCAGCGAGAGGCCGAACACCGCCCAGGCGGGAACGCCCTCGGCCGCCGCCTGCTCCTGATAACTCATCCCGGAGTAGGCGTAACCCATGCCGGGGGGCATGGTCTGGCGGAAGACGTCTTCGAGGGCCGCGCGCACCTGCCCGGAGCTGTATCCGGGCGCCCCGGTGATGTTGAGCTGCGCGGCGGGATACTCGTTGAAGCGCTGAATGTACTCCGGTCCGGTAGATTGTTCCACGTGCACCAGCGAGCTGAGAGGCACCTGGCTTCCGTTCGCGCTGCGCACGTAGAACTGATTAATATCCTGCATATTGGTGCGCGTGTCTCCCTCGGCTTCCACATAGGTCTGCCATTGCCGGCCGAACCGGTTGAAGTAATTAACCAGATAGCCTCCCATGAAGGTCTGCATGGTGGTGTAGATCGAGTTGAGATCTACCTGCTGCTGCTCAGCTTTGTCGGTGTCGACCTTTGCATAGATCTGCGGAACTGCCGGCAGGTAGGAGGGAAAGGCCGAGGCGATCTCCGGGCGCTCCTTGAGGGCGCCAAGGAACGCAAATACATTGCGAGCCAGGAATGCGGGATTGTCGTTGCCCGAGCGATCCTGAAGCATCATGGTGACGCCGCCGGAGGTCCCAATGCCGGGGATTGCCGGTGGCGGAAATGAAAAGGCGATCCCGTCGCTCACCCCCATCAGCTTCCTTTGCACGTTCGCCTGAATGGCCTGATACTGTTCCGCGCGAGATTTGCGCGCATCCCACGGCTTGAGCGTGACGAAGAAGAACGCGGTGTTGGTGCTCTCCGTTTGCGTCAGCAGGCTGAAGCCGTCGACGCCGATAACACCCTGAATGCCCGGAGTCTGAAGCAGCGCATCGGTGACACGCTGAGCGGCGGAGTCGGTACGCTGCAACGAGGATGCATCCGGCAGTTGCAGGGCAGCGAACAGATAGCCCTGGTCTTCCTGGGGAAGGAAGCCGGAGGGCAGATGTGCCCCGACAAGAACCGCCAGTGCGGCTACGGCGCCGAGTGCGATCATGGTGAACCCGGACTTGTGAATCAGCACGCTCGAGGTGGAAACGTATTTATCGGTAGTACGGCCGAAGAGGCGATTGAACCCCGCGAAGAATCTTCCCAGCAGGCCGCGATGATGGTCGTCGCCCTTTGGCTTGAGCAGAAGACCTGCAAGAGCAGGGCTGAGGGTCAGGGCGTTGAAGGCGGAGATGAGCACGGAAATCGCGATGGTGATGGCGAATTGCTGGTACAGCCGCCCGGTAATCCCCGGGATCGCAGCAGTCGGGATGAACA
This sequence comes from Acidobacteriaceae bacterium, assembly GCA_030041955.1. Taxonomy (GTDB): domain Bacteria; phylum Acidobacteriota; class Terriglobia; order Terriglobales; family Acidobacteriaceae; genus Palsa-343. The sequence goes on from JASIAO010000122.1 coordinate 2,251, forward strand.
CCGCTGCAAGGATCAGCGCAATGGCGACGACCGGGCCGCCGACTTCCTCCATTGCCTTCAGCGCAGCATCGCGGGGAGAGAGCCCCTCATCGATGTGGTGCTCGACGGCCTCGACCACGATGATGGCGTCGTCGACCACCAGCCCGATGGCCAGCACCAGCCCGAAGAGAGACAGCGTGTTGATGGAAAACCCGAGAAGGGGAAATACGATGAAGGTTCCAATCAGCGAGACCGGCACGGCCATCAGCGGGATCAGTGTGGCTCGCCAGCCCTGCAGGAACAGAAAGACCACCAGGATGACGAGCAGCAGCGCAAGACCGAGCGTGATCAGGATTTCGTGAATGCCGGCCGTGACTGCCTTGGTGGTATCGAGCGGAATCTCATACGTCATGCCCGGCGGGAAGTTCTTCGAGAGCTGCTGCATGCGTTTGGTCACTGCAGCCGCAGTCTCGACGGCATTGCTGCCGGGGAGCTGATAGACGGCCATCACACCCGCGGGAGCGTTGTTGTAGCGGGCCGTCAGGTCATAGATCTGCGTGCCGAGCTGGATGCGCGCAACATCGCGCAGGTAAAGAACGGAACCATCGGGGTTGGCGCGAATGACAATATTGCCGAACTGCTCCGGCGTAACCAGGCGGCCCTGCGTACGAACTGTGTAAGTAAACTGCTGGCCGTTGGGCACTGGCTCTCCGCCGATCTGGCCGGCGGGGTGCACGTCGTTCTGCGACTGAATGGCGTTGATGACATCCGTTGCGGTGACCCCGAGCTGCGCCATCCTGGCGGGATTCACCCACACGCGCATGGCGTACTGGCCGCCGAAGACCTGTATGCGCGCGACACCGGGAACGCGTGTCAGCTCGTCCTGCAGGTTGATGATGGCGTAATTGGTGAGGAAATCGACATTGTATTTTCCGCCTGGTGACGACAGACCGATCAGCATCAGCGGCGAGGTCAGGGACTTCTGCACGACGATCCCCGCGGTGTTCACTTCCGGGGGCAACTGCGACTGGACCTGCGAAACGCGAAGCTGCGAGAGTACCTGGTCGGTATCGGGACTGGTATTGACACCAAAATCCACATAGACGGTCGCCTGCCCGTTGTTGGCGCTGACGGAGTTCATGTAGAGCATGTGGTCGACGCCGTTCATCTGCTCCTCGATCGGCGTGGCCACGGAATCCACCAGGGTTTTGGCGTCGGCTCCGGGAAACGTGGCCTGAACCATGATTTCCGGCGGCACGATGTCCGGATACTCCGCGGTCGGCAACGTCAGCATGGAGACGACGCCGACGATGACGGTGAGAATAGCGATGACGATCGCCACGATGGGGCGGCGAATAAAGAACTTTGACATGGTTTACCTCGCGCCCGTCGGGCTGGACGTCTGAATGGCGGCCTGCTCGGAGATTTCATGGGGAAGGACCGGCGCGCCCTCGCGGAGCTTCTGCAGATTGCTGGTAATTACCAGCTCGCCGGGATGCAGGCCGGCGTTGACGATCCAGTCGGTGCCGGCCTGCGGGCCCAGCGTGACGTTGACCACGTGCACCCGGTGATCCGAACCGACGGTATACACCTGCTGAATGCCCTGCATCTCCTGAACCGCCAATTGCGGGACAAGGAGCGCCTTCTGGAGAATTTCCGTTTCAGCGCTCACCCGGCCGAACTGACCAGGCCGCAGGACATCCCCGGGATTGGGGAAGGTCGCTGCGATGCGAATCGCCCCGGTCTGTTGGTCCATCTGCCGGTCAACCCAGACAATGCGACCCTTGTAGGGCCAGGTGGTGCCGTCGGCGAGCGCCAGGGTCAGCGGGAGGTCGGAATGTCCACTGAGCAGATCGCCCCCTTCCTGGTGGGCGCGTTCTGTGAGCGCAAGGTATTCGGCATCGCTGATGGAGAAGTAGACCTTGATGGGGTCGAGCTGCGATACCGAAGTGAGGATGGACTGCGGGCTGACGAGATTTCCCACCTGCGTCGTAGCCTGCCCCGCGACACCGCTGATGAGCGATCGAACCTCGGTATATCCCAGGTTGAGTTTCGCTGTAGTCAGCGCGGCCGCGGCGGCGCTCACCGCGCCTTCCGCGGCGGCAACCGACGCATCGGCCTGCGCGGCCTGCTGCGTGTCGGTATCGAGCTGGCTCTGCGCAATGGCCCGGGCCCTGGCCAGCGGCGTATCGCGCTTCAGATTGATCTGGGCGAGTACCTGCTGGGCTTGCGCCTGGGAAAGCTGTCCTTTCGCCTGAGCCAGCTGCGCCTCGGCCTGGTCGACAGCGGCCTGAAAGGTGCGTGGATCGATCTGGAATAAGACCTGATTTTTGGCAACCGGAGAGCCTTCCCGGTAACTCTGGCGGATCAGGTAGCCGCTTACCTGAGGCTGAATCTGCGCGTTGACGTCTCCATCGAGCGTGCCGACCCAGGATCCGGTCAGCGGCACATCGGCCTCCGCCACGCGAACCGCGGAAACCGGCATCGGGCCCATGGCTGCGGGGGATGCGGTGGCCGCCCTGCTGGTTTGGCAGCCACTGAGGGTTGCGGCCAGGAAAGCCAGAGCGAGCAAAGCTGCGATCACGTGTATGCCGGGGGTTTCAGCCTGACTGAGCCAAACCTTCTGCTGTGCCGTCATTCGTTACTCCTCGATTAAAAGATTTGCGAAAAACATACACGAATGTATATTGGCTTCAGATTCGAAGCGACCTCCGCGCGATGCAAAATTGTGACGGAGGATCGCGGCGGGATCGGCAGAAGATGATTACGAAGCGCACAAAACGCCGGCGCATCTCAGAGGATGTGAAGAAACCCAGGCAGCAGGACCGTGCGATTTCCACACGTCGCGATCTGATGGAGGCGGCGCGCCATATCTTTGCCCGGGACGGGTTTGAAATGGCCCGCCTGGAGGATATAGCTGCGGCAGCCGGAAAGACACGCGGCGCGTTTTATGCCAATTTTCGCGACAAGGAAGACGTGTTCTTCGCGCTTTTCGAGGAGAATCTGCGCCGCGAAAAACGCCAGATGGGCGAACAACTCAGCGAAGCCCGATCGGAGGACGAGCGAATCGAGATTCTGGCCAGACACATGCTTTCGCTGATCGCGGACCGGCGGAGAATGCTGCTGGCGCTGGAGTTCAAGCTCTACGCGATCCGTCACCCCAGAAGAACGAAAAGGCTGGCGGAACTGCATTCGGCGCTGTGTTTGAGCTGCGTGGAAGCGAATGTCGAGAAGCTCATCCCTGGCTTCAGTTGCCTGACCGCAAAACAGAAGCGCATGCAAACCGCCCAGGTGGGGGCCCTCCTTGACGGCCTTGCACTCAATCTGATGTTCGACTCTCGCGGCCTGACGGCAGAGTTAATTCTTCGCCACCTGCGATCGGCGCTGCGAATCGCTCTTGATCCACGAAGAACCTGACGAATCGGCGATTTGGCACTCTCCGGGGATCAGGGATTTCGTGCCCCGCGATTTGGCCGACGTGAGCCGTACTCACCATGCTGTTGTTCGCCATGGATTCGGCGAAGTATTCAGGGACGATTACATCGGAGAGCTGTACGACTGCCATGACTGTGCCTCGAATGGGATGGATTTTCACATCTCAGAGGCTTGCCAGACTCGGCAGACTCCGCTCGCGACTGCGAGGGTGCTACATGATGCGGGAGCGCGACTGCGCTATAGAGACAATGGGGCAGGTTGCGGCACACGTCAAGTGTGTTTCTGCGGAAGGACGCAGGCGAACGAAGGCGGACTAAAGCGAGCTTATTTATCCCAGAGTCCGTTACATATCACACATCTGTAGCCGGGACCATAGGCATCCCAGTCCACTAGGAACACCGGATTCTTCTTCGTTGCAGATTGCCAGCAGACCGGGCATAGTGGTTTGTCCGGCTTTGCCTTGTAAAAAAAGAATCCGTTCTTCCCCTCAGGGCCGATGATTTCTTCCCTACGACCAAGTTCTTCTTTTAATCGACGATTCTCTTCGTCAAGATCTAGCACTCGGGCCTTAACGTCGAGTACGGAGTCGTACAGCTCATTGAGCGCTGCTTTCAGTTCGTGATTCGACGATACCTTCGCGAGATCAACGGCGTTCTTGGCTGACGCAACAATTCCGCCGACAAGCTGTGTGGTGGTCAGCACGGCAGGTGGCACTAAAGTCATAATGGCCTCACTGCTTACGCAAGCTGGTTAGACTTCTGATCGCTTTTTTGATAACGGTTGCTTCATCTTGTCGATGCTCCTACTGAAAGATGGGCGTCCATCCATTTTGTAGCTCGTTCTTGTACTGCTGCGAGCGCCGCAGGGGACAGCTTCGATGCCACATCATCTCTTTCATGCCGTAATTCTTCGGACTTGATTCCGGATGAGGGATTGGCGGTTGCGATGTCCAACCAGAAATATGCTTCGGTATAGTTGACGGCTACGCCATCTCCCATCTCATACATCACTCCGAGATTTGACATGGCAAGTGAATTGCCGTTCTCTGCTGCCTTGTGAAGCCATACAAAAGCGCGTTGATAGTTTTGCGGGACGTATTCGCCAACTAAATAGAGGCTTCCGACGTTTGCCATCGCGACGGTGTCCCCGTGCTCAGCCGCCATTCGCATCCATCGCAGCCACTGATGCTGATCCTCAGGTACGCCGTCGCCCTTGCCATATCGCTGCGCCAATTGCCGCATAGCTACAGCGTCGCCTTCGGCGGCTTTCTGTCTCAGTGCTGCAATGCTCTGGGCAAATAGCGGCGTTGGCGCAAGGCTCAGCACGATCAGAGTCTCGGTAGCGACCTTTTTGTGCCATCGCATGTTGCTCCTCCCCGCAATCAATACTCGCAAACCAGGATGATGTTGACTTCACCCGATCCAAACCGAAAAACGCGACTCTTTACTTCAAAGGTCGTGGCCCCGTTTGTGATTTGGTCGCCAACCTTCGGTATTAAACCATCTTGGTCCTCGCGGATTGTGAAAGGTTGAATTGGATATGCAGTTTGAGGCCCGTGGACGGTGACGTTGATTTCCATTCGATTCTATTAGCCTCCTTCAGACGTTGAAAATGGCTATCGCGCTCAATGCTCCTACTTGCTGTCCACTTTGTATAGGCGAGGCGACCACTTCACCTAGTGCTTAGGGATCAATATTGTGGAAAACCCAAAATTCGCTGCTGTAGCTTGCAGCGTTATCGGGGCATGACCGAACTTCCTTATGTACCCCGATCTTGCCGACGAGTGCCCCCGCGCCGATTTTGCCCGGTATACCGGGGGGTGGGGGGTAGCATGGCGCATCATGCTTCGCTTCCGCCCTTTGGATATTTATTGGATAAATGGGCGGAATTCCGCCCATTCAACGCATTGGGGAACGGGTACTAAGTATTTTGTTTTGATATTGGTAGCGCCATCGGGGATCGAACCCGAACTCTCCGCCTTGAGAGGGCGGCGTGTTAACCAGTTACACCATGGCGCCGTGTGGCAAAGCTCAGGGCGCGGGGCTCAGAGCTCAGAAGGAATCCGCTGGAAAGCGGCCTTTCTCACTATATCAGGGACTCGCCGTCCAGGCCCCCTTCGACTTCGCGCCAGTCGGCGCTGCGCTCAGGGCAGGCTCCCGCGCTTCGCGCAAAACGGCTCCGCTGCGCCGTGCATAGACTGGGAACATGAGAATCTGGATCGCCGCGGTCGGCGCGCGTCCTCGCGATGCGTTCAACGATCTGGCGCAGATGTACCTGGAGCGGATCGCGCCGTTGCTGCCGGGATCGGCCGCGAAGGCCGGAGTGAATGCGCCGGTGTACGCCTCCGAAGAGGCGCTGTGGCAGGCCGTCGAACGCGAGCGCGCGCGCGCCGTGCCGCTGATGGTTCTGCTGGATGAACGCGGCAAGCGGATGGACTCGGAGGAATTTGCAGCCTGGCTGGGGCGCGAGCGGGATGGCGGCCGGCAACTGGTGATCTTTGCCATAGGACCGGCGGATGGATGGGCCAGACAGAGCTCAGGGCCCAGAGCACAGAGCTCAGGAAAAGCGGATGCGATGATGCTTTCGCTGGGGCCGATGACGATGGCGCATGAGCTGGCGCGGGTGGTCCTGTGCGAGCAGGTCTATCGCGCGCTCACCATCCTGGCCGGACATCCATATCACAGAGGCAGGGGATAGGGTGCAGGGTTTAGCGTTTAGGGTGTAGCGAAGAGCGGGCACAACCAATTCCGGGGGGGAGCTTGGAAGAGACGCGAAGTGGACTGATCCTGATCAACACGGGCCCGGGCAAGGGCAAGACAACCGCTGCGATGGGCACGGCGCTGCGAGCGGTGGGCAACGGCATGCGCGTGCTGATGCTCCAGTTCCTGAAGGGATCGTGGCACTACGGCGAACTGGATGCCGTGAAGGCGTTTGGCGACAACTTTGTCCTGCGCCAGATGGGGCGCGGGTTCGTGAAGATTGGCGGAGCGGAGACCGATCCCGAGGACATACGGCTGGTGGAAGCTGCGTGGGAGGAGGCGCGGCAGGCGATCCTCTCGGGCGAGTGGGACATGGTGGTGCTGGACGAGATCAACTACGCGATCAGCTACGGGATGCTGGATCCGGCGAAGGTGGTGGAGACGTTGCAGGCGCGGCCGGAGATGGTGCACGTGATCCTGACCGGCCGCAACGCGCACGCGTCGCTGGTTGAGATCGCCGATACCGTCACGGAGATGCGGCAGGTGAAGCACGCCTACGAGCACGGCGTGCTGGCGCAGCGCGGCATCGAGTATTGAACGGCAGCTAAGAAGCGGCCAGCCGGGGCTGGCGGCGGTTTAGCGCCACGCGTCAAAACGGGATGAACGCAGGGCAGCGGCCAGAGTCTCAATGTCCGGCGAGAGGCTGCGGTCTTCTGCAAGCGGGCGAACGATCAGGCGGACGTGCGCGAGCGCTTCGCCGACGCGGAGCGCAGGCTTGAGCGGCGCGCGATATTCCAGACCCTGCGCGGCGCAGATGAGTTCGACGGCCAGCACTTTCTCCGCATGATCCACAATCTGCCGAAACTTCAGCGCGGAGGTCATGCCCATGGAGACGTGATCCTCCTTGCCGCCGGAGGTGGGCACGCTGTCCACGCTGGCCGGATGCGCGAGGACCTTGGCTTCGTTGAGCAGCGCAGCGGCAGCGACGTGGGCGATCATCAGGCCGGAACTGACACCGGGCGTGTGCGAGAGAAACGCCGGCAGTCCCTCGTTGATGTCGGGGTTGACCAGACGGTCGATGCGCCGTTCGGCGATGCCCATCATGGTGGTCACAGCGATGGCGGCCGAATCGAGCGCGAGCGCAAGCGGCGCGCCGTGGAAATTCCCGCCGGAAAGAACGTCGCCCTCGGGAAAGATGAGCGGATTGTCTGTCGCTGCGCCGGTCTCGGTCACGAGGATGTCATGCGTGTGGGCCAGCATGTCGCGCGCCGCGCCGTGGACCTGGGGCATGCAGCGCAGGCAGTAGGCATCCTGCACGCGGGGATCGTTGTGCCGGTGCGATTCGCGAATCTCGCTGTCGGCGAGCAGCGAACGGAGATGCGCGGCGGCGGCGATCTGGCCTGGGTGCGGGCGCACGGCGTGGATGCGCTCATCGAAAGGCGTCGGAGTGCCGCGCAGCGCCTCGAGGGTCATCGCGCCGGCGAGATCGCTCAGCTCCACCACGCGCAGCGCGCGGGCCAGGGCGAGCGCGCCCACCGCGGTGATCCCCTGCGTGCCGTTCAGCAGCGCCAGGCCTTCCTTGGCTTCCAGCGTAAGTGGCGACAGCCCCACCTGCAGCATGGCCAGCGCCGCCGGAATCACGCGGTCCTGGAAATGGACCATCCCCTCGCCCATAACGGCGAGCGCGAGGTGCGCGAGGGGCGCGAGGTCGCCGCTGGCGCCCACCGAACCGCGCGAGGGAATGACCGGATGAATGCGGTGATTGAGCAGGGCGATCAGCGTCGCCAGCACCTGCGGCCGCACTCCACTGAAACCCCTGGCGAGGACATTGGCGCGGAGCAGCAGCATGGCGCGGACGGCGTCTTCCGGAAGCGGCTCGCCGATGCCGCAGGCGTGGCTGCGTACCAGGTTGCGCTGCAGGGCTTGCACCTGATCGAGCTCGATGCGCACGTCGGACAGTTTGCCGAAACCGGTGTTGATGCCGTACGCGGTTCCTCCGCCGGCGAGCAGGGCGTCGACCACATCGCGTGAGGCACGGACCCGGTTGAGCGCATCTGGCCCGAGGGCAACGGTTCGGGATTCAACAGCGACAGCGCCGATTTCTTCCAGGGTAAGCGGTTGACCCGACAGCAGCAACGGAGAAGACATAACCGATGATGGTATCGCGGGACGTGCGACCCGCGCGACCTGACGATCGTGACGGGAAGGTACGTCCCCGGCAATAATCTGCTGTCCAACGGATCATCCAATCCATATATTGTTCTTTGCGGGCTGCGGAAAGCGGTTTGTGGCGAACGGCGGCCCGAACCATCCACCCACGCACGCGAGTCGACCTTTCAGGGAAGCGGAGAGACCACGCAAATGGCAACAAAATCCACGCCGCCGGCGAACGTCGAGCGGCAGAATTATCTCGTCCCGTTCATTATCATCACCAGCCTCTTTTTTCTGTTCGGCTTCATCACCAACCTGAACATGGCACTGGTGCCGCACCTGAAGAAGGTGTTCACACTGCCCTACGCATGGGCGATGCTGGTGGAGTCGGCATTTTTCCTTGCCTATTTCGTATTCTCCAGCCCCTCGGCGAAGCTCATTGAGGCGATCGGCTACAAGAAAACAATTGTGGTCTCGCTGTTCATTCAGGTGGTCGGCGCGCTGCTGTTTGTTCCCGCCGCCAGGCTGGTGAGCTTTCCGCTGTTCCTCACCGCGATCTTCATCGTGGGTGCGGGCATTACGGCTCTGCAGACCGCCGTGAACCCGTATGTCTCCATCCTCGGACCCGAACACAGCGCGCCCTTCCGGCTCACGCTGGCGCAGGCCTTCAACTCCATGGGCGGCATGATCGCGCCGATCATTGCCGGCAACTACATCCTGACGGATCTGCCGGCGACGGCTTCGAAACAGATGATTGCCGGCACCGTGCGAGGACCTTACCTGGCCATCGCCGCGGGCCTGTTGCTGCTGGGCGTGACCATGGCGTTCATGCACCTGCCGGCCATTGGCGTCACGCGTGAATTCCGCCCCGCGGAAAAAGGCGAGCCCATCCTCGACCGCAGCATCTGGTCGTACCGGCATACGGTGCTCGGCGCGCTCGGCATTTTCCTCTACGTTGGCGTGGAGGTCGGACTGGCCTCGATCGCCGTCAACTATTTTCTCCAGCAGGGCATCAGCGTTCCTGGAACGGATTCGTTCTTTCAGGCGTGGGGCGGGTTCGGCCATTGGGTTATTGCCACTTTCGGGCTGTCGGACCGCGTAGGGATCGCCTCGGTGCTCGTCTCGCTCTACTGGTTCGGCGCTCTGGTGGGACGTCTGCTCGGCTCCTGGATGCTGACCAAAGTTAAGGCCGGAGGCCTGCTGGGCGCTTTTGGTATTGCCGGGACCATCATGCTGGCGATCTCCATGATGTCGAGCGGACAAGTGGCGATCTGGAGCCTGGTGCTCTGCGGGTTCTTCAACTCGATCATGTTCCCGAACATTTTTGCGCTGGGCATCGCCGGCCTGGGCCCCATGACCAGCAAAGGTTCCGGGCTGATCATGACGGCGGTGGTGGGCGGCGCAGTCATCCCGTGGCTGATCGGCTTGCTCGCGGATCACTTCGGCATCCAGCACGCGTTTGTTCTGCCGATGCTCTGCTACATGTTCATTGCGTTCTACGGACTGGCGGGTCATAAACCGAAGCGCGCCGCGGCATAGAGCCGCTCATTCCAGTGCGGTCGTCCGGCTCTGCCATTGACGAAAGGAGCCGGATTCGCTGCGACAACCCCCGCAGTGTCCACGTGCGGACACCGGACTATGCTCGCGCGCCCGTTCCGTGTCCTGGGCCTATGCAATCATGAAACTTTAGGGGAATCTGCTCGTCAGATTGGCAGGGCATCTCTCCTCAGGAGACGCATGGCTATTGGTTTAGCTCGTCGTGTAACTCGAACAAAATGCCAGCTCCTGGCTGTCACGCTGGCGGCGCTGTGGGTGGTTGCTACCACTTCGCAGGCCCAGCAGGCGCCTGCGGCCAATCGCGTCCTGGGCACCGTGACAGCGGTGAACGGCAACGCTGTGACCGTGAAGACTGACACAGACGGGACGGTGAATGTCACCGTGCCGGACACGGCGAAGATCCTGAAGACCGCGCCTGGGCAGAAAAGCCTGGCCGGCGCCACGAAGCTCGCCGTCAGCGACATTGAGCCAGGGGATCGCGTGCTGATGCTCGCGCCCGGCGATCCGCCCACGGCGACAGTGGTCATCGTCAACAAGAAGGCGGACATCGAGGCCCTGCAACAGCAACAGCAAATGGATTGGCAGCGCCGCGGTGTGGGTGGGCTGGTGAAGGCAGTCGATCCGGCCAGCGGAACTGTGACGATCACCTCCGGCGCGCGGACAGTCACCATTCACACCACGCCATCGACCGTCATTCGCCGCTACGCGTCGGATTCGGTCAAGTTCAGCGACGCGCAGCCCTCGGCCCTGGCGGCAATTCACCCAGGCGATCAGGTGACGGCGCGCGGCGACAAGAGCGCAGACGGCGCCGACGTTACGGCCGAAGAGATTGTTTCCGGCTCATTTCGCAACATCGCGGGATTGATCACGTCTGTTAACGCAGCCGCCGGCACCTTCACTGTGAAGGATTGGGTCACGAAGAAGCCGGTCAGCATTCATGTCACAGCCGACTCCGACTTGCGGCAACTGGATCCACAGATGGCACAGATGATCGCAATGCGGTTGAAAGCCGCAAACGGCGGGGCAGGGGCGGGCGGCCACGGGAGCATGCGGGGCGCATCGGCAGGCAGCGGCCAGAGCTGGCGCCAGAATGGCGGTGGTTCGGGCGGAGCAGGCGGTGGGGGCGGTTTGGCGCGGGTGCTGGAGCGCTCGCCGCAAATCCACGTCGCCGATCTGCACAAGGGAGATGCAGTGATGATTGTCGCCACTTCCGGCAGCCCCGATTCGGCAACCGCCATTCGCGTTGTTGCGGGAGTTGAGCCGATGCTGGAGGCTTCAGCAAGCGGCAGCCAGAGCATGTTCTCTGCGGCCTGGAATCTGGGTGGCGGATCCACCGGGGACAGCGGAGAAACGGGCGGTGGCGAGGGACCGCAGCGATGATCTCTTCGGTGCGGCAGGTGTGTTGAGTCTCTGCTGGCACGCCATGCCACAGAATATTGATATCGGTTCTCATTGAAGCAGTACGCGAACTTCATTCATTTGGATACGGAGCACTGTGAGATTCGGAATTGTGAATTACCGGAAGTGTGGTCAGGCTGCAAAGCGCGGGGCGCGTGCGGCTGGATTCTGCATGATGGCTTTTCTTGCGCTCCTTCTGGCCGGGCCGGCAGCATCGGCGCAAAATGCCCCCGCAAAGCCGGCGAGCGCTGCCGGAGGCATTCGAGGACAGGTGACGGATCCCACGGGCGCAGTGATTCCTGGTGCTACGGTTGTGGCCAGAACCACCACAGGAGCGCTGGCAGGGAAGGCTACTGCGGACAACGGCGGTGTTTACCTCATTCGCGGTCTGGCGCCAGGGACCTATAGCCTGACAGCCACCGCGCCGGGCTTCGCGGCCTACGCCGCGCCGGGCATCGTGGTGACCGCTGGTCAACTGCGCAACGTCAATCCTGCGCTACAGATTGAGGTGCAAAAGCAGCAAGTGCAGGTGCAGGCGGAAAACACCACCATCAGCACCAGTCCTGACAACAACGCCAGCGCCATCGTGATCAAGGGAAGCGATCTGAACGCGCTCTCCGACGATCCGGATGAGCTGCAGAACGAGCTGGAAGCGCTGGCCGGTCCATCGGCCGGCCCCAACGGCGGCGAAATCTACATCGACGGATTCACCGGCGGGCAGCTTCCGCCGAAGTCGTCGATCCGCGAAATTAGGATCAACCAGAACCCGTTCTCGGCGGAGTTCGACCGGCTGGGCTACGGGCGCATCGAGATCTTTACCAAGCCCGGGACCGACAAAATGCACGGGGAAGCGATGTTCGCGGGCGACGATTCATCCTTCAATTCGCAGAACCCGCTGCTCGTCAACAAGACGGAGCCGCCGTATTATTCCTGGTTCCTGCATGGTTCCATTGGCGGCCCCATTTCGAAGAACTCTTCGTATTTTGTGGGCATGTTCGCGCGCAAGCAGGAGAACGAAAACATCCTGCAAGCCATCGACCCCAGTAGCATCACCAGCAGCAACCCCAACGGCGTTTCCATCGACGAAGCCTTCGGGAATCCGACATCGCGGCTCGACCTGAGCCCACGCGTGGACATCCAGCTGGGGCAGAACAACACGCTGACCACGCGCTGGGAATACAACCGGTCGGCGAGCACCGATTCGCTGGGCGACAGCGCGCTGACGTTGCCGTCGCAGGCGACCAACATCAACGACCAGGAGAACGCGCTGCAGCTGTCGGATAGCGTGGTCATCAGCAGGAACCTGGTGGACGACATCCGCTTCCAGTACCGGCGCATCCGGGACTTCGAGGGAGCAACGTCCCCCCTGCCGTCGTACAGTGTGGAGGGCGCTTTCACCGCTGGCGGAGCTGCTTCGCAGACGGTGGAAGACCACGAGAACGACTACGAGCTGCAGAATTACTTCTCCGGCGCGGAGGGCGCGCATTCGCTGAATTTCGGGGCCAGGCTGCGCGCGTACCAGGACGTGAATTACACGACCACCGGCCAAAACGGCTCCTATGCCTTCGCCAGCAAAGGCGATTTTGTCGGGTGCCTGCAATCGCCCCCGGCTGCATCGTGCACCCCGCAGCAGTACAGCTACACATTGATCAACAATCCGGTGGCCAGCGCCACGTTGTTCGACGCGGCGTTGTTTTATCAGGACGACTGGAAGGTGAATCCGCGGCTGACCTTCAGTTACGGCCTGCGCTGGGAGAGCCAGAATTACATCAGCGACAAGAACGACTGGGCTCCGCGGCTCATGGTGGCCTACGCGCTGGGGCGGTCCGGAAAAACGCAGCCGAAGACTGTAGTGCGGGCTGGCTACGGCTGGTTCTACGATCGCTTCACCGTGCCCAATGGCTTTGGGGCGAGCGTTCCCTACGTAATCCAGGCGATCCACGAAAACGGATCCAATGAGCAACAGGTCATCCAGGATTCCGGCATTACCTTCAATCCCAATCAACCTACAGTGATCACATCCAGTTCTCCGGGCAGTGCTACAGGCATGAATGCGCCCACCATCTATTCGATCGCGCCGAATTTCCACGCGGCGATCGATATGGAAGCAGCCGGTGGCGTGGATCGGCAGATCACGAAGACCATGACCGGGAATGTGACGTATATCTTTTCCCAGGGCATCCACCAGTTCTTCACAGATAACCTCACCGCCGCGGGGATTTTCCCGGCGTCGGCGGCGGATGCCGACGAGTATCCGACGACCATCGTGCCCGAACCAGATGCGAATAATCTGCAATATCAGTCCGGCGGCTTCTACAAGGAGCACCAGGTGATGGTGACGTTGCGGGCCGCGTACCGGGCCTTCAGCTTTTCCGCGAACTATACCTACAGCAATGCGAAGGGGGACACGAGCGGCATCGGTTCGGTGCCATCGGTGTCGAGCGATCCCGGTCTGGATTACGGGCGCACCAGCTTCGATATCGCGAACCGGGTGATGTTCTTCGGCAATTTCATGCTGCCCTGGAAAATCTCGATCTCGCCGATGCTGATGGCGAATTCGGGCTCGCCCTACAGCATCACGGTGGGCAGCGACTTAACCGGGAATAACCAGTTCGACGCGCGGCCGACGTACGCGGCGAGTTGCAGCGAGCCAACCGCTTTTCGCACCCCCTACGGCTGCCTGGATGCGCGGCCCTACGGATACGGCGCAAATCCCGGATCGAGTGCCACCCTCGAGCCGTATGCGGTGGGAGAGAAGATCGTGCCATACGGCATCGGAACGGGGCCCTCGAATTTCAGCGTGAATATGCGGTTGAGCAAGGTCATTGGGATTGGCCCGAAGCTGGGCGAAGGCCAGCATGGCGCCGGCGGGGGCGGATTTCACGGCGGGCCGCGCGGCCTGGGCGGCGGCGGACTGAGCGGAAACCGGGGCGGACCAGGGCGGATGGATCAGGAAGTGTCGCGCAAGTATAGCCTGACCTTTTCGGCGTGGGGTACGAACATCCTGAACCACGAAAACCTGGGCACTCCCAATGGCGTCCTTTCTCCGGTACCCAGCCAGCAACCGGGCGTGTACGAACCCCCGAGCTATTTCGATAAATCGCAGTCGCTGATGGGCGGATTCTTCGGTTCCTCCACAGCCGGCAACCGGACGATCTTCCTGCAGTCGATGTTCAGTTTCTAAGCGCCAGCCATACCGCTACCGGCCCCGCTCCCGGCGAGCGGGGTCAGCTTTTTTGCCGCTCTTTCCATAGCCGGTACAGCCCCCAGGCGGCTATGCTGCAACCGTCGCGGATGGTCCCGTCCAGCATCATGCGCTCGAAATCGGCAATGGAGACGCGCCGCACGGTCAGATCGTGCTCTTCCGGATCGGGATCGGGTGCCTCCGTAATCAGTCCTGTCGCCAGGTACACGTGCTGGGGTTGGCGCGCAAAGCCGTAGGCGATCCACATAGTGCCGAGAAAGGTCATGTGGGCTGCCACCAGGCCCGTTTCCTCCCGCAGCTCTCCGCGAGCCAGCTCCTCCGGATCGACCCCGGCTGTCTCCCATCCGCCCTGGGGCAGCTCCAGGCTGCGCTCCTGGATCGTGTATCGGAATTGCTCGACCAGATAGATGGAGTCGCCATCGATGGGGACGATGACCGCGCAATCGTCCTTCTCGACGACGCTGTAAATGCCGCGCACGCCGTTGCTGCGCTCGATCTCATCCTCGCGGAGACGAAGCCAGGGATTGCGGTAAACCTCGCGGGTGCTCAGGGTGCGAATGCTCAT
>JASIAO010000123.1 GCA_030041955.1 Acidobacteriaceae bacterium
TTGAGGTCTTTGCTGACGATGGCGTCGTCGGAAGATTCGACGATGGCCGCCAGCTTCATCTGGGCGTGGTCGGCCCGCTTCTTCTCAGTGATGTCCAGAACAAAGCAGCGGGCGTGGAGAAACTGACCGTTGTGAATCCAGGGGTTGGCGTCGAGGCGAATCCAGCGACGGCTGCCGTCGCCGCAGCGCATGCGCAGTTCGCAGCCCCGGATGGTTTCGCAGGCACGCAGACCGCGGAGCATTTCATCGGCAGAACCTGCGTCGGCGATGAACTCGGCGAAGGGGTGGCCGACATATTCGTCATGCTCGTAGCCGAGCAGTGAGAGCTCCGTCTTGTTGGCCCAAAGGATGGTGCCGTCGGGCGCGAGCCAGTGCATGCCGATGACGGCATTCTCGAGGAAGTCGCGCAGCTCGGCCTCGCGAACCTGGAGGGTCTGCTGCACTTTGCGGCTTTGGTCGATCTCCTCTTCGAGCGCCTGCGCCTTGAGCTGCCACAGCACAGCGTTGCGACGGCGCTCCTCCTCACTCATGGTTTCGTAACCCTGACCGGGAACAATGTGAGTGTGTTCGGAACAGATGCGCTGGATGACGACGCCGTCCATGTCGCGCGAGAAGAAGCGGAGAGGCCAGCCGCAGGAAAGATGGAAACAGCGAGTCTGGGCAAGCTCGTTCCAGAGCTCCTCCAGACGAATTGCCGCACCGGTTTTGCCTTCTTCCCAGAGGAGGGCGACCATTTCGCCAAAGGCGGCGACGGGAAGCTCATCGGGGAGGACCAGCTTCGCGGCCTGTTCAAGACGGTCGACGAGAGGTCCGATGGTGGCCGTGAAGCGAGTCGCATCGGGCCAGCCTTCCACCATGAATGCGCCCAGCGTTCCGGCAGCGTCGAGAGGGAGCCAGCGCTCCTGGCGCGAGAGGCAGGGAATGTCGAAGCCGCGCTCACTGAGCTCGCGTTCCAACCCTTCGAGGTGTGCGGGCGTGGCGATGGCCACGGCTGACCCGCCGGCAGTCAGGGTGGAGGCCAGACGTCTGGCGATCTCCGCCACGAGGAGGCCGTCGCTCGAATAAAAGTGCGCAGAGTGGGTCTGGCGCTCGGAGGCGGAACGGCGGGCGCCGTGATCGAAACCAGGGATCCGGGTCGTCTCCGGTGGGTGCTTCATAGGCGTGGGTCAGACGCAGAAGGGGGAAACCGGTCAAATCCCGATTCTGGAGTGAACTGTGCCCTGTTGGATGGGGGGCGGGGCGGGGACAGATGTCCAGGGCCTGAGTTTTTATTGTCTGAATATTACCTTCTTATTGGCCGGTATGGGAGAGTTATATACTCCGCGACGGATGGAGAAACGTCATCATGACAATTGCTTCCAGGTTGTTGCCCACTTTCGATGAGGAATTCGCTAACAGTCGCAAAATGCTTGCGCTGGTTCCCGAAGACAAGCTGGGCTGGAAGCCGCATGAGAAGTCGATGGAGTTGGGCCGCCTGGCCTGGCACTTGTCGGACTTTCCGGAGTGGTGCCTGATCACCTTCGCGCAGGACTCGTTTGCGCTGACGGAAGAAGCGGCCGCTGCGATCGAGGGATGGAAGGGCAAGGCGCGGGCCGACATGCCGGCGCGGTTCGACGCCGATCTGCCCAAAGCGAGGGCTGCTCTTGCCGCGGCCAACGATGCCGATATGGCTCACCAGTGGACGATAGAATGGGGCGGGCAGAAGATCATCGACGATCCGCGGGAAGACGTCTACCGCAAGTGGTCGATGCACCACATGATCCATCACCGAGCGCAGCTGGGTGTGTATTTGAGGCTGCTGGGAATTCCCATTCCGGGATTTTATGGGCCGTCGGCGGATGAGATGCCGACGAATCCGTAACTGCAGAGACAGAAAAAGGGCGGGCAGAAGATCTGCTCGCCCTGTTCTGCTGCGAAAGGATTTCTTACTGCCGACGGGCAGCGGGTTTGACCGCTTCCTGCGCGTGGACTGCGCCGTTGGGCGGAACCGGCGGCGGCTCAGGCGTCACGGCCGCCTTTGCGCCGATGTTCAGCTTCTGGCGGAGTTGCGTGTCCATTTTGGTAAAGACATCGCGGTTGTCCTTGAGGAACTGGCGGACATTTTCGCGACCCTGGCCGATGCGGTCGCCAGAGTAGCTGAACCACGCGCCGCTCTTCTCGACAATATTGTTGGTCACGGCCAGGTCGAGAACGTCGCCCTCGCGGGAGATGCCTTCGCCGTAGAGGATGTCGAATTCGGCCTCGCGGAAGGGCGCGGCGACCTTGTTCTTGACGATTTTGACCTTGGTGCGGGAGCCGACGACGACATCGCCTTCCTTGACGGCGGCGATGCGGCGGATGTCGATGCGGACGGAGGAATAGAACTTGAGGGCGCGGCCGCCGGTGGTGGTTTCGGGGTTGCCGAACATCACGCCGATTTTCTCACGGATTTGATTAATAAAAATGAGGCAAGTTCTTGATTTGGAGACGGTTCCAGTGAGCTTACGGAGCGCCTGCGACATCAGCCTGGCCTGCAGGCCGACGTGGGAGTCGCCCATCTCGCCGTCCAGTTCCGCTTTGGGAACGAGGGCAGCAACGGAGTCGACGACGAGGACGTCGATGGCGCCGGA
>JASIAO010000124.1 GCA_030041955.1 Acidobacteriaceae bacterium
GCAGAGTCGATAGTGAGGACGTCGACGCGGTTGCGCACGAGCTCGGCGGCGCGCTCCAGGTAGTCGCCGGTTGCGCCGATGGCGGCGCCGACGCGCAAACGTCCCTGCTGGTCCTTGGAGGCGTTGGGGTATTTGAGCTTTTTCTGGATGTCCTTGACGGTGATGAGTCCCTTGAGCTCGTAATCCTCGTTGACGACCAGCAGTTTTTCAACGCGGTGCTGGTGGAGGATCTCCTCGGCCTGCTCGAGAGTGGTGCCGACGGGGACGGTGATGAGGTTGTCTTTGGTCATCACCTCGCGGATGGGGATGTCGGTGCGGGTCTCGAAGCGCAGGTCGCGGTTGGTGAGGATGCCGACGAGCTTGCCCTTGCTGGTGACGGGGACGCCGGAGATCTTATAGCGGCGCATGACTTCGAGGGCATCGGCAATGAGCTGCTCGGGGCCGACGGTGACGGGGTCGACAATCATGCCGCTCTCGGAGCGCTTGACCTTGTCGATTTCGCCGGCCTGCTGCTCGATGGTGAGATTGCGGTGCACGATGCCCAGGCCGCCCTGCTGGGCCATAGCGATGGCCATGCGGGACTCGGTGACGGTGTCCATGGCGGCGCTGAGCAGAGGGGTGGTGAGGGCGATGCGTTTAGTGAGCCGGGTTTGGGTGCTTACCTGGGCGGGAGCGATTTCGCTGTAGGCAGGAATGAGGAGGACGTCGTCGAAGGTCAGCGATTCCGCGAGAGGATGTTCAATCATGATGAAAAGATGCGCGCAGGCGCCAGGAGTTTCTGAGTGGATGTGGGGCTGCGGCTTTTGGTCATTGTAGAACAGTGGGACGCGAAAGGGCGGTCGGCGGAAAAGCGGCCAGCGGTGAAGCGGCTAGCGGAAAGCCGCCAGCGAAAGAGCGATCGGCGACGGGAAGGTTGCGTAGAAAGAGAAAAGCCAGTGCGGAGTCCTCAGTATGTTCAGCTATTCGCCCTTCTCTTGAAAAACCAGACCATGCAAGCTATTCCGAGTCCCATCCATAGCTCGATGAAAACCGCGCCCGCCACTCCCGACACAGGAAGGCCCGATAACGCGAAACAGAGGAGCAGCAGACCCATCGTCCAGCTTGATCCAGCCAACGCGGGGGACTCCGGGAAAACGGGGAGCTCGAGATAGCCGCTTCCTGCCAAGAATGCAACGAGCAGCAGAGCTGTTGCTGTCGGGTTCGAATGGAAGAACGAGCTGACAGTCTGGGCCATTCATTTGGCCCCGCAGGAAGGAACGCCCAGGGGACCATCGGCTGTGATTATCTCGCCAGAAAGAGAAAAGCCAGTGCCGAGGATCGCTCCTGCGGCACTGGCAAAACCCGGAACAGGTCCGGGAAAACTCGGTTAGCTATTCGTCAACCTTTGCCGGAGCGGCGGCTTCGTGGCCGTTGCGCGGCGATATGTTGGGCGTGGCGGCGCGACCGGGCATGGCGGCGCGGCCGGAGTAGACGCGCCAGGTGCGCTCCACATCGTCGGTGGCTTCCTTCAGCAGCAGCTCGGCGGTATCGGGATGCGCGCGGAGAAGCATGGTGTAGCGCGACTCGTTGTAGACGTAATCCTTGAGCGGAATAGAGGGAGCGCGCGAATCGAGGATGAACGGGTTCTTCCCTTCTTCGCGGAGCGCGGGGTTATAACGCATGAGCGGCCAGTAGCCGGAGTTGACGGCGGCCTTCTGGTGGTCGAGGCCCTGGGTGAGATCGTAGCCGTGGGCGATGCAGTGGCTGTAGGCGAGGATGATGGCCGGGCCGTTCCAGGCTTCGGCCTCCTGAAACGCTTTC
The DNA here is from genome assembly GCA_030041955.1 of Acidobacteriaceae bacterium. GTDB lineage: Bacteria > Acidobacteriota > Terriglobia > Terriglobales > Acidobacteriaceae > Palsa-343. Next base: position 1,801 of record JASIAO010000124.1, read on the forward strand.
ACGGTGTGGCTGTCGTTGGCGCCGAGGGCAACGCGGGCGACATAGACGGAACCGTAAGCGACGGCTTCCATGGCGAGGTCCTTCTTGCTGGTGGCCTTGCCGCCGGCGGCGAATTTGGCCACGGCGCCGCGCGGGGTGGATTTGGACATCTGGCCGCCGGTGTTGGAGTAGACCTCGGTGTCGAGGACGAGGATTTTTACGTTTTTGCCGGAGCCGAGGACGTGATCGAGGCCGCCGAAGCCGATATCGTAAGCCCACCCGTCGCCGCCGATGATCCAGATACTGCGTCGAACGAGGTTGTCGGCGATTGCGTCGAGCGAGCGAGCATCGGAGGAGTCGACGGTCGAGAGTTTGGCACGAATTTCGGCGACACGCTGGCGCTGGGCGGCGATGCCGTCTTCTTTGGACTGGTCGGCGTCGAGCGTGGCGCGGACGAGCTCCTCGCCGAGGACGGGGACTAGCTTCGCGACCAGCGATTCCGCGTAGGATTTTTGCTGATCAGCGGCGAGGCGCATGCCCAGGCCGAATTCGGCGTTGTCCTCGAAGAGCGAATTGGACCACGCGGGCCCGCGGCCGGCTTCATTCTGGCAGTAAGGCGTGGTGGGGAGATTGCCGCCGTAGATGGAAGAGCAGCCGGTGGCGTTGGCGATGGTGAGGCGGTCGCCGAAGAGCTGGGTGAGGAGCTTGATGTAAGGGGTTTCGCCGCAGCCCTGGCAGGCGCCGGAGAACTCGAAGAGCGGCTCGAGAAGCTGGATGTCCTTAACCTGGGAATGTGAGATGCGGTCGCGGGCGACAGTGGGCAGTTTCTCGAAGAACTCCCAGTTATCGCGTTCAGGCACGCGGAGCGGCTGCTGGGGCTGCATGTTCAGAGCCTTGTGGGCCGGGTCGGATTTGCTCTTCGCGGGACAGACTTCAACGCAGAGCTGGCATCCGGTGCAGTCCTCTGGCGAGACCTGGAGGGTGTAGAGCTCGGAGTCCATGCCGCGCCACTTTGGCTTGGCGGATTTGAAGGTTGCGGGAGCGCCGGGGAGCAGAGACGAGTCGTAGACTTTGGCGCGGATGACGGCGTGCGGGCAGACCATGACGCATTTGCCGCACTGGATGCAGAGATCCTGGTCCCAGACGGGAATAAATTGGGCGATGTTGCGCTTCTCCCACTTGGCCGTAGCCGTGGGAAAGGTTCCGCCGGGCGGCAGCGCGCTGACGGGCAGCAGATCACCGTGGCCGGAAGCCATGGCGCCGAGGACATCGCGGACAAAGGGAGGCGCGGCGGCGGGAATGACGGGCAGAATGTCGAAGCAGGCAGTGACAGTATCGGGCACCTTCACTTCGTGCAGGTGTGCCAGGGCGGCATCGACTGCGGCGTAGTTCTTCTGAACAACCGCGTCACCGCGCTTCCCATAGGTTTTCTGAATGGCTTTTTTGATCTGGGCGATGGCTTCTTCGCGAGGCAGGACGCCGCTGATAGCAAAGAAGCACGTCTGCATGACGGTGTTGATGCGATTGCCCATGCCGTTTTCGCGGGCCACGGTGTAGCCATCGATGACGTAGAGGTGGAGGCGCTTGTCGAGGATGGTTTTCTGGATGGTGCGAGGGAGGTGCTGCCAGACCTCGGCGGGACCGTATGGGCTGTTGAGCAGGAAGACTGCGCCTGGCTCGGCGGCAGCGAGAACGTCGGTCTTCTCGAGGAATTCGAACTGGTGGCAGGCGACGAAGTTGGCACGCGAGATGAGGTAAGTCGAGCGGATGGGCTCAGATCCGAAGCGGAGGTGGGAAGTGGTGAGGGAGCCGGACTTCTTGGAGTCGTAGACAAAGTAGCCTTGCGCGTAGTTGGGGGTTTCGGAGCCGATGATCTTGATCGAATTCTTGTTGGCGCCGACGGTGCCGTCCGAACCGAGGCCGTAGAAGAGGGCGCGGACGGTTTTGGGGCTTTCGGTGGAGAAGGTTTCGTCCCAGGGGAGGCTGGAGTGAGTGACGTCGTCGTCGATGCCGATGGTGAAGTGGTTTTTGGGGTGGGATTTGGCCAGCTCGTCGTATATGCCTTTGACCATGGCCGGGGTGAATTCCTTCGAAGAAAGGCCGTAGCGGCCGCCAACGATGATCGGGAACTGGGAGAGCGGGAGGCGTCCGGAGGCGAGTGCTTCGGCGATGACGGTAACGATGTCCTGATAGAGCGGTTCGCCGGTGGAACCGGGCTCCTTGGTGCGATCGAGGACAGCGATTTTGCGGACGGTTTCGGGGAGGGCTGTGAGGAAGGCTTCGGCGGCAAAGGGGCGATAGAGGCGGACTTTGAGGAGGCCGAGTTTTTCGCCGCGGGCGTTGAGAGCGTCGATGGCTTCTTCGGCGGCGCCGGCTCCGGAACCCATGAGGATGATCACTCGATCGGCGTCGGGGGCGCCGTAGTAGTCGAAGAGCCGATAGGCGCGGCCGGTATTGCGGGCGAAGCGGTCCATGACGTCCTGCACGATGACGGGGCAGGCGAGGTAATAAGGATTGCAGGCTTCGCGGGCCTGGAAGAAGACGTCGGGATTCTGGGCGGTGCCGCGGAGGACGGGACGCTCGGGCGAGAGAGCGCGCTCACGATGGGCGCGGATGGCATTCTCATCGAGCAGTGCGGTGAGTGTTTCGTCGGAGATGGGGAGGACTTTGTTGATCTCGTGGGAGGTGCGGAAACCGTCGAAGAAATGGAGGAACGGAACGCGCGACTCGATGGTCGCCAGATGCGCGATGGCGGCGAGATCGGCGGCTTCCTGAACGGAGCTCGAAGCCAGCATGGCGTAGCCGGTGGAACGGCAGCCCATGACGTCGGAGTGGTCGCCGAAGATGGAGAGCGCATGCGTGGCGATGGAGCGCGCGGTCACGTGCATGACCATCGGGGTGAGCTCGCCGGCTATCTTGTACATGTTGGGGATCATCAGGAGCAGGCCCTGGGAGGCGGTGAAGGTGGTGGCAAAGGCTCCACCCTGGAGCGCGCCGTGCATGGCGCCGGCAGCGCCGCCCTCGCTCTGCATTTCAGCAACGATAGGCACCGATCCCCATAGGTTCCTGCGGCCCTCTTCGCTCCACTGATCGGCGAATTCGGCCATCGGCGATGAGGGCGTGATGGGATAAATGGAGATGACTTCGGAAAAGCGATAGGCCACGGAGGCGGCAGCTTCGTTGCCGTCGTAGATTGCAGACTTGCCGGGGGCGGTCATGATTCTCCTTGCGTTGGGGCGAGTGCGACGTCGCCGCAAACTCTTTCACGTCAAGTCTGCTCTGCGCTGCGCGCCCCAGGCTGTGACATGGAACACAAGTGTGCGAGGATAATCTGTTGTGTTGACTGAAGCCTTACGGGTGCGCGTAAAGCAAGGGCCGGGGGAATGTTTGTGCACTGTGATTCCGGTCACCGTGAGCGCCGATTTCGCCGGTATAGTTTTGTGGAGGCGCGGGTTCCCCCTCCAGCGTGCCGGGGACCACGAGGTCGCAGCCGGAGAATGATGCAATGAGCCCCCATCCATGGTGGACCGTAGTCGCGCTTCTGATCGCGGCGGTTGCCTTTGGCTTTACGCCACTGGCCCTTGCGTGGCTGTGGGCGAAATTCTTCTCGCCGCAGAAACCGGGCGCAATCAAGAACGCCACGTATGAGTGCGGACTCGAGTCCAAAGGTGATGCCTGGATCCAATTCGGCGCGTCGTATTACTTGTACGCCATTGTTTTCCTGGTCTTTGACGTGGAAGCGGTGTTTCTGCTTCCCTTTGCCGTGGCGTTTACGGGACTGACCGCGGGTGCCTGCATCGCGATGCTGGTGTTCCTGCTGCTGCTGGTGGAGGGATTGGTGTGGGCCTGCCAGAAGGGCGTGCTGGTATGGGCTTGAGAAGGCAGGGATTACGGGTTACGGCTTAGGGATTTGGGAGTTTGGATGGCGGAAGATCTTAAAGAGCTGAAGATCGAGTTGAGCAAGAACGGCATCTTCACGACAACTCTGGAAGAGCTGTACAACTGGGGCCGGAAGAATTCCGTATGGCCGCTGACGTTTGGGTTGGCGTGCTGCGCGATCGAGATGATCGCCACGACAATGGCCCGTTACGATCTGGCGCGATTTGGTGCGGAGGTGTTCCGGCCGTCGCCGCGACAGGCGGATCTGATTATTGTTTCGGGAACCGTGACGAAGAAGATGGCTCCGCAGGTGGTTCGGCTGTACAACCAGATGCCCGAGCCAAAGTACGTGATCGCAATGGGAGCGTGCGCGATCTCCGGCGGACCGTTCCGCGATGGGTACAACGTGCTGCGCGGGATCGACCGGTACATTCCCGTGGACGTGCATATTCCGGGGTGCCCGCCACGGCCGGAGGCGTTGATTCACGCATTCATGACTCTGCAAAAGAAGATCGATGACCAGGCGTTGAGCGGATCGGGACGTCCGCGGCACCTGCATGCGGATTTGCCGAGCGAATTTCCGGTTCCGGAGTTCGGCGAACATGGGCTGGAGCCGCCGCAGAACGATGAGGTCTTCCTGAACGAGACGGGCAATCCTTTAAGGGTGATTCAATGAGTCCATTGCCTGCGGTCGAGGAACTGAAAGCGTTGATCGAGGCCGGCGTGCCCGGCGTTGCGGTCACGGTGGTTCCGAACGGCAGCCCTTCGGCGCAGCATTCGCTGCTGATCGCCAACGAACATGCGCGGGCCGTGGCTGAATTTCTGCGGGATCATGCGGAGCTTCGGCTGGACTATTGTTCGCTGGTGACCGGCGTGGACTTGCTGGACAGGGAGACGACGGAAAAGATCAAAGTGAAGAAAGTTGTGGAGGGCCCGGACGGCTCGCAGCAGGAGACGGAGGTTGAGGAGACGCGGAAGACAAAGACGCCGGGCTACCTTGAGGCTGTCTATCACCTGTTTTCGATGGAGAAGAAGCACGGGCC
>JASIAO010000125.1 GCA_030041955.1 Acidobacteriaceae bacterium
AGAACCACGTCCACCGGCATCGCGGTCAGCAATTGCCGCGCCTCCTCGACCGTCGCGCACTGGCCCACCACATGCAGTTCCGGCGAGTTCTCCAGCAACCGGCTCACGCTCTCGCGAAAGAGGCTGTGATCGTCCACCATCAGAATCCGGATCGCGCTCATTCTGCGTCCTCGTCCGGCCCAGCCGCGTTCAGATAAACCGCGAAACATGCGCCCTCCGCCGTCGCCGCATACCGGATCTCCCCGCCAAAGGACCGCAGGAACGCCCGCGACAGATACAGCCCCAGACCCGACGACTCAGCGCCTTCCTGAAACGGCCGGAAGAGATGCTCCGGATGTGCGACTCCACCGCCATTGTCGGCAACCTCCACCACTACACGCCCCTCTTTGCTCTTCGCATTCACCGACAGCCTGCGCTCCGCGCGCTTCGCCACCGCGCGCATGCTGTTCGTTACCAGATTCAGAAACACCTGCATCAGGCTTGCTCGGTCCGCCCACACCGGCGGCAATACCCCCTCCGCCGCCCACTGCGCTTCGATGTTTTCTTCCTCCAGCATTGGCGCCACCACGATCCGCAATTCCTCGAGCACCGCGGCCAGATCCACTTCCGCCGCCTTGGTCGCAGACTGTCGAAGACTCACGCTGGCAATTCCCTCCAGCGCCCCAATCAGATGCCCCAGCGCCTCGAAATCCTTGTTCTCTCTCAGCGCCTCGCTGCGCCGCAGATTCTGGTGCACCACCGCAATCGCGCCGCACACGTTCCTGATCTCATGCGACACTGCGCTCACCGCGATCCGCGAGCCCTCCAGCAGCTGATGCAGCCCCTCCACTTCATGCGTCCGCAACTCCTCCGATGCATCCAGCACCATCGCCGCCAGCCGTACCCCCGCGTCGGTGCGGTAGGTCGAGAAGCTGATATCCGCCAGAAATGTTTCCCCGTCCTCGCGCTGCCCCTTCGCCTGCATCACCGCACGCACAAACTGCTGTGATCCCTCCGGCCCGGCGACATTGCGCAGCGATGGCAGATAGCGATGCACTGCTCGCCCCGGCAATTCTCCCGCGGAAACGCCGAACATCCGGTGCGCTGCTTCGTTGGCCATCAGTACCGTTCCTGTCGTATCTGCCGTCACAATCGCCGCGGGACTGCTCTCTACCAGCACCCGCAATTGCTCTTCTGCATCGAGCCGCGCCTCGCTCTGCCGCTCGATCTCCTCCAGATGCTCCAGTTCCGCACGCCGGCTCCGGCTCATCTCGTGCACAAACATCCCAACACCGAAGAACGCAGCAAAGTACAGCACATCGCGCGAAATGCCCTCTCGCGGGCTCCACACCAGGTCATCGAAAGCCTCGGCCAGAAGCGTGCACAGCGCCGCAACCCCGGCAATCTGCCACGCTTCCAGCACACTGCCGATCATCAGCATGGGCAGCAGATACAGGAAGCCGAGCGGAATCTCGCCGACAATTTGCCAGTCGAGCACCGCGATCGCTGCGATCAGCAGAGCCGCCCGAAGCACAATCGCGCGCCGGCTACCTCGAAATATCGCTGGATACAACTTCACTTGACAGACCCCGTGAAACCTATTCGTAACAATGCCGTGAAAATATCAACATTGTAGTAAGCGCCGCTGACCGCGACCCGGAACCCCGTTTAATTCCGCATTTCTGGCTGAAAGATAGGCTGCCGCGTCACGAAGAAAGTTGTTCACCTCGATAAGATGAAAAATAGCCTGCGGTTCGCTCTCTGTGCTGCACCTTACTGACTCGCATTCCCTACGGTCTCCGCCAGTAAGGCAATCGCGGCTGACGCGCATCACCACCTGACTTGAGAACTTTGCATGCACATGTTCAGATTCCATCGCAGGACGGCCTGCGGTCCGATCCTCGCAGCGGTGGTGCTCGCCCTGGCGGGCACATCGGCGCGTGCGCAGCAGAGTTACACGTGGGATCAGATCAAGGCAAAATTCGAAGCCGATAACCCCACACTCAAAGCCGACGAATCCAACGTTCAGGAGATGAAGGCTGAGGAGATCACGGCGGACCTGCGCCCCAATCCACAGTTCACGCTCTCCCAGGACGGCACGCAGATCGCTCCCCACGATGGCGTCTGGCAGCCCTTCGACGGCACCTTCGTAGTGCCCACCGTCAGCTATCTTCATGAGCGCGACCACAAACGCGAGCTGCGCCTCGAGAGCGCCCAGCAAGGCACGCAGATCGCCGCCTGGCAACACTCCGACCTCGAACGCAATCTCCTCTTCGATCTCCGCACCCAGTTCGTCGCCACCCTCGAGGCCAAAGCTATCGTCGATCTAAGCCGGCAGGAGCTCGACTACTACGATCGCATCATCGCCATCAGCAAAGATCAGTTCAAGGCGGGCGCGCTGGCCGAGATCGACCTCGACCGCGTTGAGCTCCAGCGCGTGCAGTACGAATCCGATCTTCAGACCGCCGAAGTGAATCTGCGCACCGCCAAGATCCAGCTCCTTCAGCTGCTCGACGATCACACCCCGGTGGATCAGTTCGACGTACAGGGTCCCTTCGACTTCACGGACAATCTGCAGCCGCTCGACGCCTTCCGCCAGATCGCGCTCGCCAATCGTCCCGACCTACAGGCTGCGCTCGAATCCGTTCAGCAGGCGGACACCAATCACAAGCTCGCCGTCGCCAACGGCTCGACGGACCCCACCTTCAGCGCCTGGTATACCTGGAACGCCTCCACGAACAATCCCAATGCGTATCAGACCCTGGGCGCCAGCATCAGCGTGCCGCTCCGCATCTTCGACCGTAATCAGGGCGAGAAGCAGCGCACCGAAATCGACATCGCCCGCCAGCAGCAGCTCGAGGACGCTGCGCGCGCGCAGGTCTTCGGCGACGTCGATTCCGCCTACGCCCAGGTCAGCAGCAATCTCACGCTGCTTCGCCCCTACAAGCAGCAGTACCTGGCGCAGGCTCTGCACGTTCGCGACACCGTTACCTACTCCTGGCAGCACGGAGGCGCCTCCCTCATGGACTTCCTCAACGCCCAGAGCGATTACCGCAACGTGCAGATGGCCTATCTGCAGCTCGTCGGCGCGTATCTCACCGCCGCCGGCCAGCTCAATCTCGCCGTCGGACGCGAGGTGATCCAGTGAACAGCACTTTGCTTAAAGCCGTCTTCTGCCTTATTGCCTCTTTCTCGCTCGTTGCCTGCGGCAAGAAGTTCGATCCAGCCAAGGGAGCACCCCCGGCAACGAAGGTCATCGAGGCCGGAAACGCCGACGTCGTCACCGTCGACAATTCTCAGGACTTCCCTCTCACTGCCGCTGCCCGCTATGAAGCTCCCAGCCAGCTCAGCGTCACGGGCTCCGTCAATCCCGACATCAACCGCGAGGTCCCCGTCATCTCGCTCGCCAGCGGCCGCGTCGTGGACATTCTTGCAACCCTTGACGAGAACGTTCACAAGGGGCAGCTGCTCCTGAAGGTCCAGAGCCCCGATATCACGAACGCCTTCGACACTTACTTAAAAGCCGTCAACGACGAGCATCTCGCTAACGCGGCCCTCCGCCGCGCGCAGGATCTCTACGCCCACGGCGCTATAGCGCAATCCATGCTCGAGCAGGCCCAGGACACAGAGGACGATGCCAAAGCCGATCTCAACGCCGCCGACCAGCAACTGAATACTCTTGGCGTCGACAAGAACCATCCCTCCGACATAGTCAACGTGTACGCGCCCATCAACGGTGTCATCGTCGCCCAGAACGTCACCAACGCCGCCGCCACAGGTGTCACCTATGCCGGCACGCCCGTCGCCTTCACCATCGCCGACCTCTCTCACGTCTGGGTCCTCTGCGACGTCTACGAAAACAACCTCTCGCAGATTCACCTCGGACAGGAAGCCCGCATCAGCGTCAACGGATATCCCGGTCTCACGCTCACCGGGAGGGTCAGCGATATCGGTCCGGTCCTCGATCCCACCATCCGCACCGCCAAGGTGCGCATCGACGTCGCCAATCCCGGCATGCTTCGCCTCGGCATGTTCGTCACCGCCAACCTCATCGGCCGCACCAGGGAAGTCCACGCATCCGTCCCCTCTGATGCCATCCTCCACCTGCACGATCAGGACTGGGTCTTCGTCCCCGCCGGCCAGAATCACTTCCGCCGCATCGCCGTGCAGGCCGGCAATCTTCTCCCCGGCAACAATCAGGAAATCCTCTCCGGCATCGCCCCCGGCCAGCAGGTCGTCAGGAGCGTCCTCCAGCTCGAAGCCACGCTGGAGGCGCAATGATCCGAAAACTCGTCGACTTCGCCCTCCAGAATAAGTTTCTGGTGCTGGCGTTCGGAATTCTGCTCTTCGCCTGGGGCATCGTCTCCTTCCATCGCCTGCCCGTCGAAGCCTATCCCGACGTCGCCAACAACTACGTCGACATCATCGCGCAGTGGCCTGGAATCTCCGCCGAGCAGGTCGAACAGCAGGTCACGATCCCGCTGGAAATCGTAATGAACGGTGTTCCCGGCGTGGCACATGTGCGCTCGTGGTCCATTTTCGGGCTCTCCACCGTCGAACTCGTCTTCGGTGACGAAACCACCGATTTCGAAAACCGCGAGCGCGTGCTCGAGCGCCTCTCCCAGGTCACGCTTCCGCCTGGGGTCGTGCCGCAGATGGGCACGGACTGGAGCCCGGTCGGCCAGATCTACTTCTACACCCTGCGCAGCACCAACCCGGAGTACGACGTGATGAATCTCAAGTCACTCGACACCTGGGTGGTCCAGAAATATCTGAAATCCGTTCCCGGCGTGGTCGACACCAATCCGTTCGGCGGCCCCACCCGCGAATACCAGGTCCGCCTCGACCCCAACACGCTGATCGATTACGGGCTGGGCCTGGCGCAGGTGGAGCAGGCGCTGTCCAATAACAACGCCAATGGCGGCGGCAGCTTCATTCAGGACGGCGAGCAGCAGATCAACATCCGCGAAGTGGGCCTGGTACGCACCATCCAGGACATCGGCAACACCGTCGTCACCAGCAAAGCCGGGACCCCCATTCGCATCAAAGACCTCGGCATCGTCGAGCAGGGCCCCATGATCCGCCTCGGCCAGTTCGGCGACACATACCACCGCGAAGACGGCAAGCTGGTTGATAACGACGATGTGGTCGAGGGCATTCTTTGTCTGCAGAAGGGCGCCAACGCTCAACCAACGCTCGATGGCGTCCACAAAATGGTGGAGGAGCTGAATACGCAGATTCTGCCGAAGGGCGTCAACATCGTTCCCTTCATCGACCGCAGCGATCTGCTCAAATTCACGACGCACACCGTGCTGGATAACCTGAGCAAGGGCATCATTCTCGTTGTCATCATTCTGCTACTCTTCCTCGGCAACGTCCGCGGCGCTCTCATCGTGGCGGTAACCATTCCTTTCTCGCTGCTCTTCGCGTCCATCTGCCTCGATCTGAAAAACATTCCCGCGAACCTGCTTTCGCTGGGGGCGCTCGACTTCGGCATGGTCGTCGACGGCGCCGTAGTCATGGTCGAGAACATCGTCCGCCATCTTGCACGCAAGGAAGAGAACGGACGCTCCGTCCAGCAGCGCATTGCGGAAGCCGCGCACGAGGTTCAGCGCCCGGTCTTTTACGCGATTGCCATCATCATCACCGCCTACCTGCCAATCTTCACGCTGCAGGAAGTGGAAGGCCGCATTTTTCATCCCATGGCGTGGACGGTCGCCTTTGCTCTCCTCGGCGCGCTTCTGTTTTCCATCATCATGGCGCCGGTGCTTTGCAGCTTTCTGTTCGGCAAGGGGGCGAAGGAATGGAAGAACCCGGTGATGGAGCTTCTCCGCAACCGCTACCGGCGGGCGGTCCGGTGGGCGATTCATCATCACGGTTTCACCATCAGCATCGGAGTTGCCGGTCTCGTCCTGGCGGTGTTTCTCGCGTTCAGCGGGGTCATCGGATCCGAATTTCTTCCGCACCTCGACGAGGGCGCGCTCTGGGTGCGCGGCGAACTCGATCAGAGCGTCGGCCCCACGGAGAGCGTACAGTTCGCCAATCAGGCGCGGCTGATCCTCTGCTCGTTTCCCGAAACAACCGAATGTACCAGCCAGACCGGACGCCCCGACGACGGTACCGACCATACCGGATTTTTCAATACCGAGTACTTCGTTGGCCTGAAACCGGCCAATGAATGGCGCCCCGTCTTCCGCGGCAACAAAGACAATCTCATCGCCGCCATGAATTATCAGCTGGAGAAGAAATTCCCCACCGTGATCTGGGGATTCTCGCAGCCGATTGAAGACAACATGGAAGAGGCGGTCAGCGGCGTGAAGGGCGAACTGGCCACTAAGGTCTACGGCGACGACCTGCATACCCTCGAGAACATTGCCGACCATGTGGACGAAATCATGAGCCACGTGCCGGGCATCGCCGACCTCGGGGTCCTTCAGGTCACCGGCCAGCCCGATCTCGATATTCAGGTGGACCGCCAGAAGGCGGCGCGCTGGGGCATCAACGTCTCCGACGTGCAGGACGCCGTGCAGACCGCCGTCGGAGGAACGGCGCTCACCCAGGTGCTCAAAGGCGAGCAGAGCTACAATCTCACCCTCCGCTATCTGCCCAACTACCGCGATACCGAGCAGGCCATTGAAAACATTCGCCTGCTCTCACCCACCGGCGAGCGTGTTTCTCTCGCGCAGCTCTGCAATATCCACGAGGCAGACGAAGGCTCCGAAATCTATCGCGAGAACAATCAGCGCTACGTTGCCATCAAGTACAGCGTCCGCGGCCGTCCCCTCGGCGACGCCGTCCGCCAGGCCATTCAGGAAGTTGACGCACAGGTGAAGCTTCCCCGCGGCTACCACATCAGTTGGGAGGGCGAATATCAGAGCGAAGTGCGCGCGGATAAACGCATGGCGGTCATCGTGCCGATCACCGTGCTGCTCATCTTCATCATCCTCTACTCCATGTACCGCTCCCTCAAGTGGGCCATCCTCATTCTGGCCACCGTCGCCATGGCCAGCATCGGCGGCCTTCTCGTTCTGCTCATCACCCACACCAATTTCAGCGTCTCCTCCGAAGTCGGGTTCCTTGCCCTCTTCGGAGTTTCCGTGCAAACGGGCGTCATCATGCTGGAGTACATCAATCAGCTCCGCGCCCGCGGCGACACGGTCGAAGACGCCGCTGTCGAAGGCGCCGTCCTCCGTCTCCGCCCCATCATGATGACCATGCTGGTCGCCACCCTCGGCCTGCTCCCCGCCGCCATGTCACACGGCATCGGTTCGGACACCCAGCGCCCCTTTGCCATCGTCATCGTCGGCGGCCTCATCATGAACCTCCTGATGAGCGTCTTTTTGCTGCCGACCCTCTACGTCTGGATCGCCCGCGACTCCGATATCCTGCCTCCGCCGGAGATGGAATTTGAGAACTGAGAATCAGTTATTAACTTTTCCGCGGGGTTAAGGTTAATAACTGGCCCCAGGCGCCGCCCCTCACGGTGCCTTTCGACCCTCACTGGTCACCCGCCCACTACCTTTTTCCACCCGTACTCCGCCCCCCTTCCGATACTCTTATCTCAGAGATTCTTTTGAATTTTTTCCCCCAAAGGGTGCATCCAAAGCAAAGACCCTGATGGGAAAGACATTTCTTTACGATTCATGCTGAAAGGGTTCGTCTTTGTGCCGGAGGCCGTAGCAACCCCAATTCGATTCCTGCGCCTGGCGCCGCTCGCGACCGTGCTGCTGGCTGCACCGGCCTTCGCTCAGGCGCCGCCCTCGGGCGGCGTAGTCACCACCCCGTCTGCGCCCGTCCAGATTCCTCAGCCGGCGATCGACACCTCCACCTACCAGGGCAGCGTAAGCCGGCAGAAAGCCGTTCCCGGCATCCTGCCGCTCTCGCTCGACGACGCCATCCAGCGGGGCCTCCGCTACAATCTCGGCCTCATCCTCACGAGCCAGAACATTACTTCGGCCCGCGGCGCGCGCCTCGAAGAGCTCCAGGCTCTGCTGCCCACGGCCACCGGCAAAGTCCAGGAAGCCCTCCAGGAAACGGACCTCCAGGCGGAAGGCCTCCGCATCCCCGGCTTCCCCGCCATCATCGGCCCATACGGCTACACCGACATTCGCGGCACCCTCAACTGGTCACTGCTAAACCTCTCCGCGCTCCAGAACTACCTCGCGCAGAAGCATGACTTCCAGGCCGCCACGCTCTCCGCCGAGGACGCGCGCGACCTCGTCGTTCTCACCGTCGGCAACGCCTATCTCACCGTCATCGCCGACGCCGCCCGCATCCAGTCCGCGCAGGCCCAGGTGGATACTTCCAAAGTCTCCCTCGACCAGGCCGTGGAGAATCACAAAGCCGGCACCGCTCCGCTCCTCGATGAGCTGCGCGCCCGCGTTGATTACCAGACCCAGGAACAGACCCTCATCGCCGCGCGCGACGCCTGGGCCAAGGATAAGATCGCGCTCGCCCGCGCTATCGGCCTGCCTCTCGACCAGCAGTTCGATCTCAGCGATCAGGAGCCCTACGCGCCCCTCGATCACCTCGATCCCGACACTGCCGTCCAGCAGGCCCTCGCGAATCGCGCCGATCTGAAGGCCATGGAGCAGCAGGTGGCCGCCGCCCAGCGCGCCCGCAAGGCTGCGACGGATGAGCGCCTGCCCACCATCAGCTTCTCCGGCGACTATGGCGACATCGGCATCAACCCGTCGCATTCGCACGGCACCGGCGACGCCGTGGGCTCCCTCGACGCTCCGCTTTTCGAAGAAGCGAAGCTGCGCGGCGACGCCAAACAGGCGCAGTCCCAGCTCGACCAGGCCCAGGCCCGCCTGAGCGATATGCGCGGCCAGATCGCTGCCGATGTCCGCGACAGCATTCTCGACATTCAGGCCGCAGAAAAACTCGTTGCGGTCGCCAAAAGCAACGTTGATCTCGCCAATGAGGCCCTTAGCGAAGCTCAGCAGCGCTACAAAGCCGGAGTTTCAGATAATCTGGCCGTGTCTCAGGCGCAGCAGGCCGTTGCCCAGGCCGATCAGCAGTATGTCGCTGCGCTGTATCAGCACAACATCGCAAAGTTATCTCTGGCCCGCGCCCTCGGCGTGGCTCAGACCAGTTACAAGAATTACGTGGGAGGAAAGTAAGCGTGGCGGAGCAGCATTCCGAGCAATCCGAACCGATTGATGAGCAGCCGGAGGGTCAGCGGTCCCGGCCTCGCCGCCGTTTCATCATCATTGGGGTCGTCGCTATTCTTGTGGTCGGCGCGTTCCTGTGGTGGTGGCACTCCACCTATTACGAGGACACCGACGACGCGCAGGTCGACGGCAACCTGGTGCAGATCAGCTCCCGTATTGTCGGCCACGTGAAGAACGTTTACGTTGACCAGAACCAATACGTCAACGCCGGCGACCTGCTCGTGCAGATAGACCCCAGCGACTACGAGACCGCGCTCCAGCAGTCCGAGGCCAATCTCGAATCCGCCGAAGCCAGCTATGAGGCCGCGCGCGTGAATGTCCCCGTGATTCACATTAACACCGGCACTAATCTCCACAATGCCAGCATCGACGTAACCAGCGCCAATGAAGGTGTCACGGAGTCTCAGAACCAGCTCAGGGCGGATCAGGCGCGCGTGGTCGCGGCGCAGGCCAACTACGAGAAGGCCCGGCTCGACGTTGAGCGCTACACTCCGCTCGTCGAGAAGGACATCATCTCCAAACAGCAATACGACGCTGCCGTTGCGACCGCCGAAGCCGACAAAGCCGCGGTGGATGAGGCCCAGGCCGATGTGGTCGCAGCTCAGGACGCCGTGCGCATGGCGCACGATCGCGTTGTCGAGGCTGAATCCACACTGAACTATGCGAAGACCGCGCCCCAGCAGGTCGCCATCCAGAAAGCTAAAGCCGATCAGGCCGCCGCGGAGGTCAACCAGGCGCGGGCCGCTCTCGCGCAGGCCAAGCTCAATCTCGAATATTGCCAGATCCATGCGCCAACCGCAGGGATCGTCACGACCAAAAGCGTTCAGCCCGGCCAGAACGTCGCCGTCGGCCAGGCTCTCATGACCCTCGTTTCTCTCGACGACGTGTGGGTCACCGCTAATTTCAAGGAGACCCAGCTTCGTAACATGCGCGTCGGTCAACCCGTCACCATCCACGTCGACGCCTACGACCGCGATTACGACGGGAAGGTGACCCAGATCGGCGGCGCCACCGGCTCCATGCTCAGCCTGTTCCCACCCGAGAACGCCACCGGCAACTACGTCAAGGTCGTGCAGCGCATCCCCGTCCGCATCGACCTGACCAAACCCGAGCAGAACAAGGACCACCTGCTCCGCCCCGGCATGTCCGTCGAGCCTAAAGTCCGTGTAAAGGATTAGCAGCCCATTCCACCAGAAAGGAAAAGAAAGTGCCGTTCCGGCCGGCATTTTTCCTTTCTGCGGTATTGTTCTACTGTGCGGATTTCCCACGGCGCGTGCGGGACCCTCCCCCTATACGCTGCGCCCTGAACGCTGGATGGTCCCGGCTCACCCCGCCCCAATCGCAGCCGTCCAATCCAGAGCGCGCCCTGGTCCGCTTTCAGGCACAATGTTGGAAAGCTGGCTCTCCGGAGACTGCCATGACCCTTCACCGCATTCCACTCCTCGCGCTCCTGCTCACGGCGGCCGTCGCCACCGCGCAATCCCCCGCGCCCGCGCAGGCCGCTGCCCCCGTGCAAACTGCAACTCCGGCGCCGGCCGCGCCAGCACAGCCTGCTCCGGTGCAGCCTGCAGGCATCCAAGTGCCCGCCGGAACCCGCGTACTTCTGGAACTGCGCAGCGCCATCGACACCAGCAGCGCCCGCCCCGGTGACGGCGTCTACCTCATCTCCACGTTCCCGGTAGTCGTCGGCAACCGTGTCGTCATTCCCGCCGGCGTCTACGTGCAGGGCGTTGTGGACAGCGTCGTCCGCCCGGGTCGCGGCTTCGGCAAAAAAGCCCAGCTCAACATGCACTTCACCTCGATGATCTTCCCTAACGGGTCGGTCGTCGACATCCCCGGAGTCGTGAACAGTCTTCCCGGCGCGAAACACGAAAGCGTCAAAGGCGATGAGGGGACCATCCAGCAGGACGGCGGCAGCGATAAAGCGCACAACGCGGACGAAGCCGCAAAGATTGCCGTGCCCACCGGGGCGACCATCGGCTCCATCGGAGGTCTCGACTCCGGACATCCACTCGCCGGAGGCCTTGAAGGCGCGGCCGCCGGCCTCGCCGCTGCGGGCGTCGTGGCGCTCTTTACCCGCGGTGCGGAGGTCCACATTCCGTCCGGCACCCAGGTCGAAATGGTTCTTCAGCGACCGCTCGCTCTTGAGGAATCGAACCTCAACGGTCCGCCCTCGCTGGTCCCCGCCACCTCGCAGAACGAGAACGTCCTCACCAAGCCCACCCTTCACCCGCACATGGTTTGCCCCACCGGCAGCCTGGGCTGCAACCAGCCGTGAATCTGAGCGCTTTCCGCCTGCGTAAAGGACTGCTTCGCGTCTGGATGCGCGACGTCGCCATTGCCTGCGTCGCATCATTCGTGATCATCACCTTCCTTTACCAGCCCGTTCGCGTCGAAGGCACCAGCATGCAGCCAGAGCTCCGCGATCAGGACCGCCTGTTCATCAACAAGTTCTTTTTCCGCTTCGAAACCATCCACCGCGACGACATCGTCGTCTTCCATTACCCTCGCGATCCCGAGAGGAGCTACATCAAGCGCGTCATCGCGCTGCCCGGCGACACCATCTCCATCGATCGCGGCCAGACTGTCCTGAACGGCAAACCTCTCAAAGAGCCGTACGTTCCCCGCCGCTACCGCGACACGCACTCCATGGCCCCGCTGGTCGTCCCGCCCGGCGAATACTTCGTGATGGGCGACCACCGCTCCATTTCCAGCGACAGCCGCGACTTCGGCCCCGTCGATCGCGACCTCATCTACGGTAAAGCCGACTTCATCTACTGGCCCGCCTCGAATATGGGCGTCGTGCGTTAGCCGCCACGCTGGAGCCTGTTATTAGCTTTCGCGCAGGCGGCGTTGCGAGAGAAAACCGCGCCAGACGAGGTGGAGGACGAAGACTGTGGCGGCCCCACTGTCGAGGACGACAACGAAGTATGGCGCGGTTTTCGCCGCAACCCGCAGGGCTGGGGCCAGTTTTCCCCATTTCCGCGTCGCTCGTTGCTCGAAGATTCCCGATATTCGTCGCTCCTCGCTCCCGAAACTGAGAAAAACTGGCTCCCAGCGCCACCCGTGGGAAAGTTAATAGCAGGCTCTATAACCGTTCAGATAACAACGCCGCGCAAAGTTACTTTCGTAGCCACTCCTTCGTTCAAACTTTTCCTCTGGACACCCGCTCCCTTCCTGACGCAGAATTCCATCCACCTCGGACCCACGCACGATATCTCCACCCTGCAATTCCCCGAGGATCAAAAGGAGAGAACGTGATGCGCAGATGCACCGCAATTCTGCCCGCGATTGTCGCAGTCCTGCTCGCAACGACTGCGTTTGGCCAGACTCAGACTCTGTTAACCCGCCACGTCCGCCCGGCAGTCGCCAGCGGGCAGGCGAAAGCCATCGGCACGTTGCCAGCCACGCAGACCCTCCGTCTGGTACTCACGCTCCCGCTGCGCAACCAGACCGAGCTCGATAACCTGCTCCAGGATCTCTACAACCCGTACAGCCCCTCCTACCGCCACTTCCTCACCGTCGATCAGTTCACGGCGCAGTTTGGCCCCACCCAGGACGACTACAACACCCTCATCGACTTCGCCCAGGAGCACGGACTCACGGTCGTCGCTACCGCGCGCAACCGCGTCAACCTGGACGTGACCGGTACCGTCGCGCAAATCGACGCCGCCTTCCACGTCACCATGCGCACGTATCAGCACCCCACCGAGAACCGCACCTTCTACTCGCCCGATCGTGAGCCCTCCGTCGATCTGCCCTTCCAGCTCTGGCACATCTCCGGCCTCGACAACTACTCCATCCCGCATCCCGCCGGCCTCACCCGCCGTCCGGCCGGATCAGGCTCGCAATCGGCGAACGCCACCACCGGCTCCGGGCCGTCCGCGTCGTTCCTCGGCAGCGACATGCGCGCCGCGTACTACGGCGGAACCGCGCTCACCGGCTCTGGCCAGTCTCTCGGCCTGCTGGAGTACTACGGCACCGACCTCGCCGACCTCCAGACCTACTACAAGAACGTCGGCCAGACCTATCCCGGCTCCATCATCACGATCGACTCCACTGACGGCACCAGCACCTCCTGCGTCGACTCGCGATCCGGCGGCGATTGCGACGACACCGAGCAAACTCTCGACATGACCCAGGCTCTCGGCATGGCCCCGGGCTTGTCCAGCCTCGTCATGTATGTGGGATCCACCGACGCCGCCATCTTCAACGCCATGGCGACCGCCAGTCCCCTCAACGCGCAGCTCAGCTCTTCGTGGACCTGGAGCCCTGCCGACCCGAGCACCGACAATCCCTACTTCGAGGAGTTCGCGGCGCAGGGCCAGAACCTCTTTCAGGCAGCGGGTGACGATGGTGCGTGGACCTCTTCCTCGGAGATTTTCCCAGCCGACGATGTTTATCTAACCTCGGTCGGCGGCACCGACCTCGAAACCGCCTCAGCCGCCGGTCCCTGGGCTTCTGAAACCGCGTGGTCCGATGGTGGCGGCGGCATTTCGCCGGACAAATACACGATTCCGTCCTGGCAGATCTCTGCGGCCGCCGGCTGCTCCAGCTGCTCCAAGAGCTACCGCAATGGTCCCGACGTCTCCGCCAACGCCAACTTCACCTACTACGTCTGCGCGGACCAGACCACCTGCACCGCCAACGAGTACGGCGGCACCAGTTTCGCCGCCCCGCTCTGGGCCGGCTTCCTGGCGCTTGTCAACCAGCAGTCGGTAGCGAACGGCAACAAGACCCTGGGCTTCATCAATCCCAGCCTCTACAACATCGGTGCTGGCTCCAGCTATGACTCCGACTTCCACGACGTCACCAGCGGCAGCAACGGCTACTCTGCTACCACCGGCTACGATCTGGCCACGGGCTGGGGCAGTCCCAACGGCGTCAACCTCATCAATGCCCTAGCCGGATCGGCTTCCACCACCCCCGGGTTCACGCTCACCGCATCGCCCGGCTCGCTCTCCATTACGCAGGGCAACTCCGGATCGAGCACCATCACCAGCAGTGTGACCGGCGGCTTTGACTCCGCCATCACGCTCTCCACCTCCACGCTGCCCTCCGGCGTCACGGCCAGCTTCAGTCCCACGTCCATCACCGGCGCAGGCAGTTCCATTCTTACGTTCACCGTCTCCTCCACGGCGGCCACGGGCACCTACACCATCACGGTCACCGGAACCTCCGGCAGCACCTCGGAGACCACCACCGTTACCCTCACCGTCGCCGCTCCGCAGACGGGCAGCTTCAGCCTCTCCGTCTCGCCCAGCTCCGGCTATCTCGATCAGGGCCAGAGCGGCTACGCCGTCGTTACTTCCACCGTCTCCGGCGGATTTGACTCGGCCATCTCGTTCACAGCCTCTGGCGTGCCATCGGGCGTGACCTACAGCTTCAGCCCGTCATCGCTCGCGGCGCCTGGCTCCGGCAGCACGGACTTCAACCTCACCGTCTCCCGCAGCGCGAAGACAGGCACCTACGCGATCACCATCACCGGGACTGGCGGCAACCAGACGCACACCACAACGCTTACTTTCAGCGTGCGCCGCTGATCGCTCAGGCTGCGTCTTCACAAAGGGCCCGGATCTCCACGATCCGGGCTTTTTTCTGACTGCAGCCGAGGGCCTCCGCGAGCTGCAATCGCTATTCCAGGCGCCGAATTGGCGTGCTATTCTTCCGGATTCCCTGAATTTACCGGAGGAACTCCCACGATGTTTGCACGCTCCAGCCGTACGATTGCGCTGTTCCTTCTCATCACACTGCCGCTGTTTGGCGCACAGAAGCACAAAAAGACCGAAGCCGCACCGCCAGCGGCGACTGCCACGAATCCCGACGTGGGACCATGGAGCGAGCCGCAGCCCGCAGTAGAGAAGCTGGATCTCGTCATGTACGAGCGCATTCGCGAGGAAGGCCTGCAGCATTCGCACGTGATGGATTACGCGTCGGCGCTGGCCGACGACATTGGACCGCGGCTGACCGGCTCGCCGAACATGGCGAAGGCGAATGCGTGGACGCGCGAACAACTGACGGCGATGGGCTGCACGAACGCTCACCTGGAGGACTGG
>JASIAO010000126.1 GCA_030041955.1 Acidobacteriaceae bacterium
GCGGAGTGCTGCTGCGGGACTTCCGGCGCATCCGCGACGACGCCAGCGTTGTGGTGGTGAAGGCGGCATAGGAATGGCCGTCGCGATATTTCACATCGCCCTGCGCAGCGAGCGCGACGTAGTCCAGGCTCGGCAGCGCGCGCGCGAGGTAGCCGCCGAGCTGGGTCTGGACAATCAGGATCAGATTCGCATGGCGACCGCGACTTCTGAGATCGCCCGCAATGCTTTCCGCTACGCGCGCAGCGGCAAAGTGGAATTCGCTGTCGGTCTCGAAGAGCCGCAGTACCTGGAGGTGACGGTCTCGGATTCCGGACCTGGAATTGGGAATCTCGATGAGATTCTCGAGGGCCGGTACCGGTCCTCGACCGGACTGGGCATGGGCATCCTGGGAACACGCAGGCTCATGGACGGCTTCGAGATCGAAGCGGCGCTCGGCGGCACCAGGGTGCGGATGATCAAGCGCATTCCCCGACATCAGGCTCTGATGACGCAGCGTGCCGCACGCGAGCTGAACCGGCGGATGGAAGCGCGGACTCCCGAAGGGCCTTACGAGGAAATTGAGCAGCAAAACCAGGAACTGCTGAAGACCCTGCAGGAACTGCGCACGCGCCAGGAAGAGCTGCAGCTGCTGAATCGTGAACTGGAAGACACCAACCGCGGCGTGGTGGCGCTCTACGCAGAGCTGGATGAGCGCGCGGACTATCTGCGCCGGGCTTCCGAGCTGAAGACCAAATTCCTTTCCAACGTTTCGCACGAATTCCGCACTCCACTAAACTCCATCATCTCCCTGGCCAGGCTGCTCCTGGGCCGCCTCGACGGCGATCTGACGGCCGAGCAGACCAGGCAGGTGCGCTTCATCGAGAGCTCCGCGCAGGATCTGCAGGAGATGGTGAACGATCTGCTCGACCTGGCGAAAGTGGAGGCGGGCAAGATCCGCATCCGGCCCAAACACTTCGAGGTGCACGAGCTGTTCAGCGCGCTGAAGGGCATGCTGAAGCCGCTGCTCGCCGACAATTCCTCGGTGGAGTTGCTGTTCGAGGACGCGAGCGATCTGCCCAGGCTTTATACCGACGAAGGCAAGGTATCGCAAATCCTGAGAAACCTCATTTCGAATGCGCTGAAGTTCACGCCCTCCGGCCACGTGCGGGTTTCGGCGGAGTTGTCGACCGAAAATTTCGTGCTGTTCCAGGTGGAAGACACCGGGATCGGGATTCCGCAGGAACACCACGAGACGATTTTTCGCGAATTCAGCCAGATCGAAAATCCGCTGCAGGAACGCCACCGCGGGACCGGGCTGGGGCTGCCGCTTTGCCGCAATCTCACCATGCTGCTCGGCGGGAAGCTCTCGCTGACAAGCGAACCGGGTCAGGGATCCACGTTCTCCGTCTGGATTCCCGCCGTTTATGTGGGAGAAGCGGTGCAGGCGGAGGAAGCGGAGAGTCTGCCGGTGCCAGAATTCAACCGTTGTCCGGTGCTGCTGCTCGAAGACAATCCGGAGACGTCGCACATCTTCGAGACTTATCTGCGCAGCTCCGAATTCCAGCCGATCCTTGCCCACAGCGTGGCGCAGGCAGAAGTCTGGTCGGCGCGACATACGCCCTCAGCCGTGGTGTCGGACATCTATCTGGGCGACGATACCGCGTGGGGATTTCTGGCCCGGTTGCGCGACCGACACCCGAGCCTGCCGATGATCGCCACCAGCATCTACGACCAGTCCCGCAAAGCGCTCGATCACGGCATCGACGTTTTTCTGCCCAAGCCGGTGGATCGGGAAACGCTGCTGCGGGAGCTGCGCCGCCTCACCCGGCAGACCGGAACCCGGCGGCTGCTGCTGGTCGACGACAACGACGTCTCCCGCTATATTCTGCGCGAGCTGCTGCATCAGCCGTGGCTGGAAATCGAGGAAGCCAGCAACGGCACAGCCGCGCTGGCGGCGCTCGAGAAGAAGCTCCCGGACGGTCTGATTCTCGATCTGCTCATGCCCGATATCGGCGGATTTGAGATTCTGCGCCATTTGCGCGCCAGCCCGGCGACCGAAAACCTGCCCGTACTGATCTATACCTCCAAGCCACTGACTGAAGCGGAGCGCGCCCAGCTGGAAGGCTGGCGTACCCGAGTCATTCGAAAAGAAGATGTTTCAACGCGACTCTCGGCCCAGCCTTTCCTGGACTGGCTATCCGCTGCCGGGCTGTCGCCCACCGCCCAGTGATCGCCGGAACCGAAATGGCAGAAGGGCAACCCCGCATTCTCGTCGTCGACGACCGGGAGCAAAACCGGTATGTGCTCTGCCGCGTCCTGCGGCAGGCGCATTATGAATGCCTCGAAGCAGCCAGCGGCTCGGAAGCGCTGGCACTGGCGGCCACGCTTCCCGACCTCATGATCCTGGACGTCAGCCTCCCCGACATGTCGGGGTTCGATGTCTGCCGCCGCATCAAGAGCGACCGCCAGACCTCGCAAATCTCGATCCTGCAAATCTCGGCCTCGATGATCTCCAGCGAGAACAAAGCCAAAGCGCTGGAGGCAGGAGCCGATGGCTATCTGATTCATCCCATCGACGGCGCAGTTCTGGTGGCGACCGTCCGCTCTCTGTTGCGGCTGCGCGCTGCGGAAGCCGTGGCGCGGCAATCGGCTCAGGAATGGCAGGCTGCTTTCGATGCCCTCGCGGAGGGATTGGCGGTCGTGTCCGCGGATCTTCGTCTGATCCGCTGGAATGCCGCCTTTGCAGCGATCTGCGGTCCGGAATCTCCACTCGCGGCTGGAACGGACGCAGCGCGCCTGCTGGAGCACCTCGTGGGAACCAGCGAGCCGCTGCGTCTCAGCGAGCCGGGCCGATCGCAGTCGGAGTTCACCATCGGCGATAAGACGATCCATCTTGCCATCAACTGGATCAGCCCCAGCTCTCATGAAAGCGGACTCGTTCTTGTGCTCACCGACATCTCCGACCGCCGGCTCGCCGAGTATGCGCTGCGGACCGCGGAGAAAATCGCCGCCACCGGTAGACTGGCCAATGCCATCGCCCATGAGATCAACAATCCTCTGGAGTCCCTGACGAACCTCCTGTATCTCGCACAGGCCAGTCCTTCCATGGAAACAATCCGGGCTTATCTCACCCAGGCGGACGAAGAGCTGGCGCGCATCTCGCACATCACCCGGCAAACGCTCTCCTTCCAGCGCGACACGCATATGCCAACACCGATCGATATTGGCAACCTGGTCGGAGATGTTATTGAACTGTTCGAGAAATCCGCAGCCTCGCGCCGCATCCGCGTGATCCTGGACCGCCAGCCGACGCTGACGATTTACGGATATCCCGGTCAACTCAGCCAGGTTTTCGGCAATCTGGTGCGAAATGCCGCGGAGGCATCCCGCCCCGACACGGATGTCTTCGTGCGTGTACGCCGCGTTCGTCGCGGCGGAAGAGAAGGAACCCGCGTCACCATCCATGATTGCGGCAGCGGTATCCCTCAGAACGTTCAAAAAATGATGTTCGACCCCTTCTTCACCACCAAAGAGCTGCGTGGGTCCGGTCTGGGCCTGTGGGTATCGAAGAATCTCGTAATGAAGCACAGGGGGACCATTCGTTTTCGTTCCTCGACCCGTCCGGGAGCCAGCGGAACAGTCTTCGAGGTTTTCCTTCCCGTGGGCGGACTCACACTGCAAAATTACCGGAATGACGACGTGTAGCCGATCGCTGACGAACTAATTAAGCGACCGCTCTGCTCGGCTCGGCTTCATTGTCCTCTTCACCGATCCGGTCGAGGCTGACCCCGGTTGTCTCAATGCGGAAGAACCAGGTCACGACAGCTCCCAGCACGAAGGCAATAATCAGCGCGTAGAGCAGCATCCGCGTCCCAATGGTCGCCAGCAGAATCGGAAACAGGAACGCAGTCATTACCGCGCCGATTTTTGCGAAGGCCGCGGCGAAACCGGCGCCCTTGCCGCGAACGGCGGTGGGAAACACCTCGCCGGCGAGCAGGTAGGTCTGGGCGTTGGGGCCGAGATTCGTCATGAAGTCGAAGAGCATGAATCCGGTGAAGATGAGAATGATCTTCGTGCCGCCCGAGAAATCGACCGAGAGCGATGCGATGAGCAGGCCGATGGCGCAGCCGATGAATCCGCCGATTTGCAGGCGAATGCGACCCAGCTTGTCGGCGAGCACGACGGCAAAGGCAATGCCGATGATCAGCAGCGTCGTGATCATGGCATCGCCGCGCGCGGCCAGACGCGCATTCGCGATCAGGTCCGTCATACTGCGCACGTGCTCGGCTTTGTGGCCGATGGCTGTAGCCAGGATGGTGGGCGTGAAGATGCCGATGCCGTACGTACCGAGATCCTGCAGAAACCATGGCACCGAGGCGAGGATGGTGGCGCGCCGGTAGCGCCGCCCGAACAATGAGAAAAACGATCCGCCGCCGTGGCCATGTCCCGACCCAGCTCCCGATTTGGCCGCCAGCACGATATTGCGCGGATACTGGGGAGTGCGGACGAGCAGCTTGCGGGCGGCCTCAGTGGCGCGCTCGGTGGCGCCGCGCGTCTGCAGCCAGTTGGGGCTTTCAGTGATGAAGAAGCGTCCGACGGTGACGATGATGGCGGGGATAACGGCGGTGGCGTACATCCAGCGCCAGGCGTCGAGGTTCGGCACGGCCATCAGCACCGCGTAGCCCACCGCGGCTCCGCCCAGCGCGCCCACGGCCTGGAAGGCGAATGCGCCCAGCACGAGTTTGCCGCGGCTGGTGCTGGGAATGCTCTCAGAAATCATGATGTGCGCGGTGGGGTAATCGCAGCCCAGCGCGAGACCCAGACCGAAGAGGCAGAAGATGAGCGAGGTGAAGCTGTTGGCGAAGACCGCCGCGCCAAGGAAGGCAGTGAAGATGATCATCTCCACCACGAACATGGATTTGCGCCCGAAGTAATCGGACAAGCTGCCAAGGCCAAGGGCGCCGACGAGAATGCCGGCTAAGCTGGCGGCGGCCACCATCCCCTTCTGGGTTGGGCTGATCGAAAACTGGCGCGCGATGAGCGGCAGAGCGACGCCGGTCATGAAGACGACGAAGCCCTCGAAAAACTTGCCCGCGGCCGCGAGCATCCAGATGAGCCGCTGCATCTGCGTCATCGGGACGGATGGAACATGCGTGCCGTCAGGCCACATGGGCCGCTCGTCGATGTAGTCCTGGACGGTGCGAGCCCGCTCGGGAGTGGAATGAGTAAATTCGGGCATGGCGAATCCCTTTCCGGGCCAGCGGCCACCTACTGGATTTTGGCGATCTGGATTTCACTGCGCGCGCGAATTGCGGTCGGCAACGGAATGAAATGCACAGGATCGAGGAAGCTCGGCGCACT
>JASIAO010000012.1 GCA_030041955.1 Acidobacteriaceae bacterium
TGCTCTCCAGCGGTGGCTGACTGAGGAGAATTGCTTTGTGGCGGGACCACAGTCAAGACCGACATTGAAGTATGGCCGGATTTTTCCCGCAACCCGGAGGGACGGGGCCATTTTTCCCCAGTTCTTCGTCGCTCGTCGCTAAGATACACCCGGTATCTGTCACTCCTCGCTCCTCGATCTGAGCAAAAATGGCTCCCGTCGCCGGCCGTTCCTATATGTCGATACACCCCAGGGTCTACTCCGATTTGGCCGACAGCAACTGCGTCGCCTGCTTCAGCAGGCCGGCTTCGTGCTCCAGCGCCACGGACACGCGGCCGATCTGTTCGTCCGCAAGGCTCCACTGCTTTTGCTCGATCGCCTCCCGCACGCCGGGGATCGTCTTCACCCCATACCCGGTATAAAAGCCGGGCGCATAGAGCAGGTGTTGGAACCATGGCCGCTGCGGCAATCCCCGCGAGTCAGTCAGCAGCCGCTCGCTCCGGATCAGGTCGAGGTTTACGTCCGGCGGCGCCGTCCCGCCGGCCGCATTGAAGGCCGCGTCGAAAGCCTGCGCCGCGTCCGTCAAATCGTCCGACGCCTGGTCGAGCGGAGCAAAATTCAGGTAGGGCGGGATCGCCTCCACCGGCGGAGGCACGAGAGTCTTCTGCGGATCGTACAGCGCCTTATACACGCCCTCGGTCAGCTCGCGGTTGTTTTCTTTCGCCTCTTCGCGCTCCTGCGCCGCCAGCGCCTTCAGTTGGCTTACGTACATGTGCACGGTATCCGCCAGATCGGAATACTGGAACGGCAGGATATCCGCGTCCGCCATCCGCATCACCATCGTCCCGGTTGTCTGCGCCAGCGCACGTTCGTAATCGAAGGTCGTGTCGTCGAAGTGCGTATAGAAGTAGAAATCGTCGTAGATGGAGTGGTACTGCCCGTCGGTATTGCCCTCGCCGCCGTAGCCGAGGTTCACGCTGGCCACGCCCAGGTGGTCGATAAACACCGTGTAGTCGGATCCTGACCCCAGCGCCGGCATCGGCAGATCCGGCCGTGAGCGAATCTCCGCCCGCTCCTGCGGCGTCGCCTGCGCGATCTCGACCAGCCGCACCCGTTTCCACACGCTCATCCCTGTTTCCGGGTCGGTGATGTCCTTCGCTACATCGTTCACAAAGTTCTCCAGCGAGTGCGAACCCTCGGCGAAGAAGTATCCGCGGTCGTTGGTGTCGGAATTGAAGTACGCCACCGCGTGCTGTTTCAGCTCATCCGCGTGATACTCGGCCCACTCCGTCGATCCCAGCAGCCCCGGCTCCTCGCCGTCCCAGAAGCAGTAAATGATCGTGCGATCCGGCTTCCAGCCCTGCTGCAGCAATTTGCCAAAGGTGCGCGCCTCTTCCAGCTCCGCGCTGGTGCCCGACAGTGGATCCTCCGCGCCGTTCACCCATCCGTCATGATGGTTTCCGCGGATCACCCACTGGCCGGGATACTTCGCCCCTGGAATCTTCGCGACTACGTCGTACAGCGTGTCGCGATCCCAATTGAACGCGACCGCCAGGTGCACTTTCACCGTGCTGGGACCCACGTGATACGTAATCGGCAGCGAGCCGCGCCATGATTCCGGCACTGTCTGCCCGCCCAGCGCCTTCAGGAACGGTGTTGCGTCCGTGTAGGAGATGGGGAGCACGGGAATTTTTGTGAGCGTCTTCACCTCGTCCAGCGGAATCAGCTTCACTCCCGGCTTCGCGCCCACGCCTGGCGTCTGTGGGTCGCCGGGATAAGTCGGCATATCCATCACGCTGCCGCGCTGCACGCCCTCCGCCGGACGCATCGGTCCCTGCGGGTAGGAATCGCCCTGGAAATACCCGTCTTCATGGGGATCGGAATAAATAATGCAGCCCACCGCGCCGTGCTCGGCCGCCACCTTCGGCTTGATTCCGCGCCAGCTCATGCCGTAGCGCGCAATCACGATCGCGCCTTTCACCGACACGCCCATCCGGGCGAGCACGTCGTAGTCCTCGGGCCGCCCGTAGTTCACGTAGACCAGCGGCGCGGTCACGTCGCCGTCGCGCGAGTACGCGTTGTAGGTCGGCAATTGCTGGCTCTGCTGATCCGACGTGGGATCGACGCTGATGGGAGGCTCCTGCAGCTTCGCCGTGTACGGCGCAGGACCCTCCAGCTCCAGCAGCCGCGACTTCGGCGTGGGAAACAGCGTGGTGAACTCTTCGATCTGCGCGTCCAGCCCATACGACTTCAGCTGTGCGAGCAGCCACTCGGCATTGTTCTTGTCGTAGGGCGAGCCGACATGGTGCGGATACGCGGAGAGCCTTTTCATATTCGCGCGAATCTGATCGCGGTCGGGCAGCGCGCGGAAGGTCTGCTCCCAGTGAACCTCGGTGGCGGAGTCCTGCGGCGTATAGCCGCGGAGAGTTGGTCCGGCGTCGGTGGCGTAAGCGGTGAGAGCGATCAGGCACGCAGCAGCAACGGGAAAGCGCATCGCGGGATTCCTCGGAAAGTCGAGCTGGATTGCGGCGCACGGCCAGCAGGCAGCTACGGAACGAATGCCGGGCGTCGCGAGTGTTCCCAACACTATAGCCCAGGAGTTCGGCACGCGCTTTTTATGCGGCGCATAAGCGCCTTCTATGGCTACGAATTCCTTACGCGTCCCTTGCGCGCGCCATATATCTTCCGGGTTTTTCTTAGAGGACCGGGAACTCCCGAAGGGAGCGTATCCATCATGGTCACCTCGAGAAAATCGTATCTCCTCGCACCCTTTGTTTTGACATTTCGCCCGACGCATATCGCATGTCTCACGCTGCTTCTGATTCTTTGTTCGTTTGCTCGCGCGCAATCAACCTTCGGCACGATGCGCGGAACAGTCGTCGATGTCTCCGGCGCGGTGATCCCCGGCGCGACGGTGACCGTTCATTCTCTCGATGAGGGCTTTGACCGCGCGGCGACCACCACCGACGCCGGCGAGTGGGTGATTGAGAATCTGCAGCCCGGCCACTACTCCGTCGCCGTGGTGCACTCTGGCTTTGCGAAGGCCGAGGTGCCGAGCGTTGTGCTCGACGCCCGCCAGGACCTGCGCGTTCCCGTTACTCTGGCGGTTGCCGCGCAGGCCACGACTGTGGAGGTCAGCGCGGGCGCGGCTCAGATGAATACCGAAAATGGCACTGTGGACGACACGCTCGAAGAGCAGAGCGTTACACAGATGCCGACGAACACCCGCGCCGTTTCCAGCAGTCCGCTTTCCACGCTGGCCGTCTCGCCGAGCGTCGTCACGGACAGCCAGGGGAACATCGCCGTCGGCGGCGCCACGTCCTCGCAGGTGGGCTTCTCCGTCGACGGCATTTCCACCGCGAACGTCCGCTCCAATGGCGCGCTGCACGACGCGTATCCGTCGGCGGAGGGAATTGCTGAGACGAAGGTGACCGAGTTCAACAACAACGCCGAATTCGCGCAGATCGGTGATGTCACCTTCACAACAAAGAGCGGCACCAACCAGTGGCACGGCAGCGCCTTCGAATATTTCCAGAACGACGCGCTGGATGCGACCGTCTACGATTTCACATCGAAGGCGCCGAAGGACTTCAACGATTTCGGTGGCTCGCTGGGCGGCCCGGTGGTGCTGCCCTGGGTGGGCTCGCTGAAGGACCGCACATTTTTCTTTGCGGATTACGAGGGCAACCGCAGGACGCAGTCGTATCCGGAAGAACTGCTGGTGCCCACTGCCGAGGAACGCGCCGGCAATCTGACCGCGATGGCGACTGCGCCGGTGAACGATCCCTTCACGGGCACCGCCTACCCGAAGAACACGATTCCACAAATCAATCCGGTCGCGCAGGCACTCCTGGCGTACTATCCGCTGGCGAACGCCAACGGGAACGGCTACAACTATCAAACGCTGGTCCCGATTCCATCGAACACCAACGGCTGGGACCTTCGCGTGGACGACACCATAACCGCAAAGCAGAGCGTCTACGCTCGCTTTAGCTGGAAGAACCTGATGAACAGCGAAGGCGGCAGCGGCCTCACTGCCAACCAGTTCCTGCCCAACGTGGTCGCACACGATCAGAACCGCAGCCTGCTCGCCTCGTACAACTATGTGATTCGTAACAATGTCGTGAACGAATTGCGCTACGGGTTCACGAACTTCACCGAAAATGACAGCTTCCCCATCGAGGGCAGCGCCGCCATTGCCGGCCTGGGCCTGGAGGGGATCAACCTCAGCTCCCATCCCACCGGCCACGCGTTTCCCACTTTTTCGTTCAGCGATGGCAGCTTCTCCAGCATCGGCCAGGACCGCACCGGGACCACGCTCTCCGACACCATGGAGTACACCGACAACCTGACGTGGATGGTTGGCAAGCACTCGCTCAAGTTTGGCGTGGACGCGCGCCATGTGCGCTACAACGCGCTGATGTTCTTCCAGCCCTCAGACGATTACGGCGACTTCATCTTTCAGCCCGGTCTATTCACCAACTACGCACTCGGCGATCTGCTGCTGGGCATGCCGCAGGAATCGTTCTTCGCCATCACCAGCCCTCAGATCAACGCGACCTCGACGCAATGGGGCATCTACGGCCAGGATGAATGGCAACTCAGCAGCCATCTGACGCTGAACTTCGGGCTTCGCTGGGAGTTGCTGCCGCCGTTTGTCGAGAGCCAGGGAGATCTCGGCAGCTTCGATCCCGCCATCAACAGCGTCCTCGTGTCCGACAAGTTCCTCAAGTCACAGACCCAATCCGCGAATCCGGCCTTCCAGACGGTATACACGGGATTCCTGGACTCCTTTAACGCCTGCCCGCTCGACAACACCGCGCTGCAATGCTCGAACGTGACGACGGCCAGCGATGCTCATGTCACTCAGGGTTTGCGCGAATTGTACAAGCTCGACCTCGATCCGCGCGTTGGCCTCGCATGGCGCCCGTTCAACAACGACAAGACCGTTATCCGCGCGGGCTTCGGCATCTTCACGCAGACCACGCTGGGGCCGATGTCGTTCAACAACGCGGGCAATCCCACCTCGAACCTGCTCACGAATGTGAATGCAGTCTCAGGCGCGAACGGCGGCCTGGCTGTTGTGCCGGCAGCGTTCCAATTCCCGCAAACGGCGCCATCGTCTACATCCGTGACCATGGGAGGTGGCAGCCTCGAGCAGGCGAACGATCCCCATTTCCGCGATCCGCAGGCGGCGCAATGGAACCTCACCGCGGAACGGCAAGTGACGCCGAGCACTGTCGTTCGCGTCAGCTATGTCGGCATGTCGAATTACCGGCTGCCTGTCACCGTAGATCTCAATCAGATCCCGGCGAGCGCGATCCCCTGGGACACGGGCGCAACGGCAGGCCCATTTGTCGACAAGCGCGCTCCCTATCAGAACTGGACGCTGCTCATGTCTTCGGAAAATTACGGGCAGGCCAGCTATGAGGCCGGCGTGGCCGAGGTCGATCGAAAGTTAAGCCGCGGCCTCATGCTCCAGGCGAATTACACGTGGGCAAAAAATCTGAGCGATGCGCAG
>JASIAO010000127.1 GCA_030041955.1 Acidobacteriaceae bacterium
CCCTGGAGTGCGCACGCGCTGAAGCTGGGCGGAAATTTCCTGATCACCGCGATGATCGCGTCTTTATCGGAGAGCTTTGTCTATGCGCAGGCCATGGGAGTCGAGCCCGCCGTGTTTCTGGAGACAGTGAACAGCGCCCTCTTCCAGTCGCCGTTCTATGAGATGTACGGAAAGATCATGCTGCATCCGCCGGAGCAGCCGGGCGGAACGATGGGGCTGGGTGAAAAAGATACGCGGCTCTTTTGCGAATCGGCGCATGCAGCCGAAGTGAAGACGCCGCTTGGAGATCTGTTTCTCGCGACGCTGCGCCGCGCCATCGAGGCGGGAATGCGCGATCAGGACTGGGCCGCAGGGTACTTGCAGTTCCAGAAGGCAGCATCCACGGCGCCGAGTGCTGCGACGAGCTGAGCGGTTACGATGGTTGTCATGAGTAAGTTCAGCTTGAAAGATCGGATCGTTTTCATCACCGGCGCCAGCGCGGGCATCGGGGCGGCGTGCGCGCGGGCGTTTGCGGCAGAGGGCGCGCGCCTGTTGCTGGCGGCGCGGCGCGTGGACCGGCTTCAATCCATGGAGGTCGATCTGCTTGAGGCAGGCGCGTCGGCAGTGCACGCGTTTCGGCTTGACGTGCAGGATCGCGCCGCGGTGGAACGTGCGCTGGGCAAGCTGCCCGAGGAGTGGCGCGCCATCGACGTGCTGGTGAATAACGCCGGCCTGAGCCGCGGCCTCGACAAGTTGTGGGAAGGCAAGCCGCAGGACTGGGAAGAGATGATCGACACCAACGTGAAAGGGATGCTGTGGGTCGCGCGAGTGGTGGTGGCGGGCATGGTGGCGCGCTCGCGCGGGCATGTGGTGAATCTGGGGTCGACGGCGGGCGAGCTGGCGTATCCGGGCGGGAATGTCTACTGCGGAACGAAAGCCGCGGTGAAACTGATCAACGACGGCCTGCGCCAGGATCTGCTGGGAACGCCGGTGCGCGTGTCAGGCATCGATCCGGGCATGGTGGAGACCGAGTTCAGCGAAGTCCGGTTTCGCGGCGATACGGCGCGGGCGGCGAAGGTCTACCAGAACATCACTCCGCTCACGCCCGATGATGTGGCCGATGCAGTCGTCTGGGCGGTGACGCGTCCGGCGCACGTGAACATTGCGCACGTGCTGATGACGCCGGTGGATCAGGCGAATTCGCTGATGTTCAACAGAAAAGGTTAGGGAAGCGGTTCGCTCCGTGCACCAGCACGCTCGAAGGTGAGATTGACTGAACGTGCGCCGATGGGCCTGGTGCGATGGCGAACGCCTCGCCTGACAATGATCAAATGGCCGGGCAGAAGTTCGATGGTGCGGTCATCGAAGTCGATGAAGAGCCCACCCTCCAGGGCGAGAAAGCTCTCGTCGGAGTCGGGATGACAGTGCCAGTGATAAGACTCGGTCATGACGCTGATGCGAACCTCATGATCGTTCACCGCAGCGATGGGATGGTTGTTGTAGGGTTCCGACGTTGCTGACTCGGCCGCGAGGCTGATGACTTCGAAGCAGGAATTCTCCATCGGCTGCTCCATCCTGGCAACGATTCCGCAATGACCTCACCTGCGAAAAGCAAATCAGAGCGCCGCGAGTTTGGATTCGATTTCGGCGAGCGCGGCTTCCAGCGCTTTGCGGCGGATGGGATTGGAAGTGCGCTCATCGAGGATGCGTTCACGCTGGAGTTCGAGAGCCTGACGCGCGCGAAGCCGCGCACCGTCTCCGTTCTTATCTCCTGTCGGCGCAGGCGCTGACTGCTGCTCCCGCGTCTGCGCTTCTACCTGATCTTCGACGGATTTGCTTTCCCATCCTCTGGCCATAGTTCTATGGTACCGCGTATCGTTGGGAACACCGCGTCCTGCGCGGATTCCGTTGCATCGGTGAAAGCATGAAAGCCTGGCGTATTCCTTCCTTCGGTCTCGACAAGATGGAGTTGACAACGCTGCCCGATCCACAGCCGCAGCGCGGTGAAGTTCTGGTGAAGGTGCACGCGGTCTCGCTGAATTACCGCGACCTGATGGTCGTGGTGGGCCGCTACAACCCGAAGATGCATCTCCCGCGAATCCCGTGCTCGGATGGCGCGGGCGAAGTGGTCGCGATCGGAGAGGGTGTGACGCGCGTGAAGGTGGGCGACCGCGTGGCCGGCATCTTCATGCAGAACTGGATCGACGGCGAAGCGGACGCGAAGAAAATTCGCGGCGCGCTGGGCGGCGATATCGACGGCGTGCTGGCCGAGCTGGTGGCGCTGCGCGAAGACGGAGTGGTGCATGTGCCGGAGCACCTTTCGTACGATGAGGCAGCTACGCTGCCGTGTGCGGCGGTGACGGCGTGGAATGCGGTCGTTCATGCCGGTCACGTAAAAGCCGGCGACGTGGTGGTGGTGCAGGGAACCGGCGGCGTGTCGATGTTCGCCCTGCAGTTTGCGAGGATGCTGGGCGCGCGGGTGCTGGGCACTTCCAGCAGCGATGAGAAGCTGGCGCGTGCGAAGACCCTGGGACTCGATGCGGGCGTGAATTATCGCGCGAATCCGGAGTGGGACGCATGGGTGATGGAGCAGACAGGCGGGCGCGGCGCGGATCTGGTCGTTGAAGTGGGCGGCGCAGGCACATTTTCGCGTTCGCTGCGTGCGATCCGTATCGGCGGTGCGGTAGCGCAAATAGGCGTGCTGAGCCAGAGCACGGAAGGGCTGGAGATTCCGCTGCTGTTGCATCGGCAGGTCCATCTGCGCGGTATTTATGTGGGATCGCGAGTTCATTTTGAGCAGATGAACAGAGCGATTGCCCAGCATGCGATGAAACCCGCGATAGATGAGGCATTTAGCTTCGAACAGGCGCCGAAGGCATTGCAGAGGTTGCAAGACGGTGCACACTTCGGAAAAATTATCGTGCGCGCAGGTGCGAAAATTTAAAGACAATTAAAGGCGACATTTCCACCGGATTTGCATCAGAAGGTATGCGCACCAGGAGGCCGTGGAAAGGAGCGCGAAAGTATGAAGACTGTACTTAATTGCCTGCAAGCGGTTCTCAGTTTCTTCGCGGAAATCCTGTTCGGTTGCAGCCATTCACGCCTGACGCGTCCCTTTACGATCGAAGCAGAAACTTACAAGGTGTGTCTGGACTGCGGAAAGCAAATCTATTACTCCGCGCAGGAGATGCGGCCGCTCAACCCGTGGGAAGTCCGGCGCATGAAGGCGGCGAACGCCGGCGAGGTGAAAGTGATGCCCGCGCCTGCCATGCCCCAACTGGTCCCCGCGCGGGAGCGTGAACCGAATATCGCAGCCTGAACGAACTGGGCGATTAGTGATCGATAAAAGGAGCGCGCCTGCGCTCCTTTTTGTTTATTCCGGAACGGGCTCAGGGGTCTAAGATGTTGATAACTCGTTCCCGATGCGTGGCGCTCTTCTAAGTCGACTGGCATTGGCCACGGCCGCTATAGCCATGGCCGGATGCGGCACCATGACTTTTCCCGCGCAGGCGGGGGGCGGACTTGCGCTCAGCGCGTCCGCGACGACGGTGACGACGAATGGGCAGGTTGCCCTGCGCGCGAGCGGTCCCATGGGCGAAACGGAAGCGGTGAAGTGGAGCATCGTTTTCGGAACGAATGCCGCGGCGCTGGGACAGGGACAAATCGACGCAACCGGAATTTACACCGCGCCGGGGTCGCTCTCGTCCGATGAGGTGACCGTGCGGGTGGAAGCGCGTCTGCGGAGCGATGCGGCGGATGCGGTGTCGACGGTGCTCACGGTGCGGCCGGGATTTGTCCAGCCGCTGCTGCCCCAGGATATGGCGCTCACGCCAGGCGCCGGCGCGCAGGTGACGGCCGAGATTGCGGAAGTGAACGCGGGCAGCGTGAACTGGTCGCTGGCGGCATCGCCCGCAGGGGGAGACGCAACGCCTTCGGGAACACTCGGGACGCTGAGCGCGTCGTCGTGCCAGCGCAGCGAAGACCACTTTACGACCTGCACGGTGACGTACAGCGCGCCCAGCGACATTCCCGCGCAGCCAGTGTATGTCGTGGGGCAGGTGAATAGCGGCGGCGCAACGTCTCCGCTGCGCGTGCTGGTGAACAGCCGCGGAATTGTGAGCGATCCGGTTACTAATCAGATGATCCAGCCGGGGATGGCGGCAATGGGAACCTCCGGCGGAAACGATGGCGATTACGACACGTATGAGGATGGCGATGGCGACTCCTACGTGGCGGATTGCTGCGGCGGCACTCTCGGCGCGCTGGTCGAAGACGATCAGAAGAATGAATACATCCTGAGCAACAATCATGTGCTGGCAGAGTCCGACCAGGGTCACGCGGGCGATGCAATCGACCAGCCGGGACTGATCGACGGCGCGTGCACTCCGCTAAACCGGCCGGGTTCGACGGTGTTGCCGGTGGGGACGCTGAAGTATTTTGTGCCGCTCAAATCGGCACAGAGCAATGTGGATGCGGCGCTGGCGCTCGCTGCTCCGGGCGCGGTGGATCCGACGGGAGCGATTCTGGGCCTGGGTTCGGCTGGCGCGGACCAGCAACTGAGCGCGGCTCCTCCCATGGCAGGACGCGGCGAGACGCTCAACGCTTCGAACCTTGGCATGGACGTGGTGAAGAGCGGACGCACCACAGGGCTGACCTGCTCGAACATCGACGCGGTTGCGCTAACCGTGAAGGTGGATTACTACAGGGATTGCGCGGAGACCCAGCCGTACACCACGAAGACCTACACGAATCAGATCGGGATCAGCGGTTCGCATTTCACCGACAGCGGCGACTCGGGCGCGCTGGTGCTGGACGCCTCGAATGCGCAGGCGATCGGCCTCTACTTCGCCGGCGGCACCGATGGCGACGGGCACGGGCTGAGCGTAGCGAATCCGATCGGCGACGTCCTGCACGAATTGAGTGAGCAGGCCGGCAGCCGGTTGACCCTCGTGGGGACAAATACGCCGCATTCGGTGGCGTGCCTGCGTTACGATCCTGCGCTGCCGACAGCTCCCCCGCAAATCAGTGCTTCGCTGACCAGCCAGGCCGAGACAGTGGCGGAGTACGCGGCCCCCGTGCTGCGCGAGGATGGAGCGTTGGGCACGACGGCGGGCGGGAGCCTCGACAATCCGGGTGAAGCAGCGGTGATTGTTTACGTGCCGAATGCGAATGTAAACATGCCGCAGACGGTCGACGGCGTGCGAACGCAGGTGATCGTGACGGACGCAAGCGCGATGGCGCGCGGCGATGCTCCAACAATGCCTGCGCTGGAGCCGGGATTGCATCTGACGGCATCCGCACTGGCGAATGCGAAGGCCATCGAAGAGCGCGTCGCTCCCGGACTGATGAGCGATCCGGCGATTTTCGGCGTGGGCGTCACCGAAAGCCGCGACAATCCGGCGGAGGCGGCGCTGCTGGTGCTGGTGGATATCGGGCGGAATCCGCGCTCGATGCCGCAGACGCTGGACGGCCTGCGCGTGCAGTATCTGCGGCTGCACCGCTTCCACACCACGCGCTCACGCGGCACCGAGCCGGAGCGAACCACCGCGTGCTCGCTCAAGGGGCTGCGGCCCCGCAATAGCAGCCGGCAATAGAACAGCCTGCTGCGATCAATTCTCGACTTCTAGCCCTGTAGCGCCGGAATAGTCTCCTGCGCAGGCGCTTCGGTGCGGAATTCGCCTTCCCAGCGTGCGACCACGGCGGACGCCAGACAGTTTCCCGCCACGTTGATGGTGGTGCGTCCCATGTCGAGCAGGGCGTCGATTCCGAGGATTACCACGATGGGCTCAGTGGGCAGCCCAAAGAGTGAGGCCATCGCCAGCAGAATGACGAGCGAAGCGCGCGAGACCCCGGCCACTCCCTTGCTCGCCAGCATAAGCACGCCGACCATGACCAGTTGGCGCCCGACACTCATGTGGATGCCTGCGGCCTGCGCGGTGAACACCGACGCGATGGCGAGGTAGATGGCCGAGCCGGCCATGTTGAAGGTGTAGCCGGTGGGAATGACGAAGGCGACAATGCCCCGCGGCACGCCGAAGGCTTCCATGGACTCCATGGCGCGAGGCAGCGCAGCTTCGCTGGTGCTGGTGGCGAAGGCGATGGTCGCGGGCTCGGCGACGGCGCGCAGGAAACCGGCGATCGGGATGCGTGCCAGCAGCGCGGCGGGCAGCATCGCGACCAGCGTGAAGAGGATAAGCGACACGTAAACCGTCAGCGCCAGCTTTCCCAGGTTGAACATCACGCCCAGTCCGGAGTGCGCGATGGTGTACGCGAGCGCCGCCCCGACGCCGATGGGCGCGTAGTACATCACGTAATTCGTGAAGACGAACATCGCGTCGGTGAGCGACTCGGCCAGGCGAAGCATGGGTGCGCGCCTGCTCTCGCTGACGCGGCCAAGGGCCAGCCCGAACAGCACGGCGAAGACGGCGACCTGAAGAATGTCGTTGCTGGCGACGGCGCCGGCGATATTTTCCGGAAATATGTGGACCAGAAACTGCTGCCAGGAGAGCGTGGACTGCGTGGCAATGGCTCCGGGCTGCGCCGCTGCGTGCGTGAGGCCGAGTCCGGCGCCAGCGCGCGAAATATCGATGGCAGCGAGTCCGATGAGCAGCGCGATGGTCGTCAGGACCTCAAAATAAACGAGGGACTTCAGGCCGAGCCGGCCGACGGTTCGGCTGTCGGCATGTCCTGCGATTCCGGTGATCAGCGTCCCGAGGATGAGCGGTGCGACGATCAGGCGAATGAGGCGCAGAAAGATGTCGCTGAAGACGCGAGATCCCAGAGCGACGTGCGGCGCGTCGATGCCAAGCTCGATGCCGGCGAGCATGCCGACGAAGATCCACCCGGTGAGCGATCGGCGGCGTCCCGACGCCCATGCCAGCAGCGCCAGCGCCACGATGCGCAGCGTGATTGCGGCGAAATGCGACGCGGGCCATAGGAACTGGGCAAGCGCGGCCACAGCGTAGAGGAGGATTCCGGCTGCGGAGAGCGCGGCGGCAGGCCGCTTGCGTGAGCCGGAGATGGGTGCGCCTGAGAGCATGGAACAGCCAGCATATACCGTTTGCCGAGGGCCGCGGTGGGCTATTCTGAGAGGCAGGAATCGTAGCTATGCGAGCTTTGTTTGCTGCTGTTTTCCTCTCCTGTTTCGCCATATGCGCCGCGTCGCCGGCGCAGATGCTCGATCCGCTGGCGCCGAAGCCCGAGGCGAGTCAGGCGGGAAATCCGCTGACGGATCCTACGCTCTCCCCAGGCGTGGAAATGTTGTATCAGCTGGATGCGAAGTTCTCAGCGGACACGGCAAAAGGCGGAGGGCCCGCATTCGTGGCGTGGTTTGCGCCGGACGCGGTGACGCTGGCCAATGGGAAGGCTCCGGTGGTGGGACGCGATGCAATTGCAGCTACGGCGACGTGGACGCCGGAGACCTATCAGCTGACATGGACGCCGGAGGGTGCGCGGATGGCTTCGTCCGGCGACATGGGCGTGACCTGGGGACATTACACCGGCACCTCGAAAGATCAGGAAGGAAACACAGTAAAAACCTCGGGCCGCTACATGACGGTCTGGAAGAAGCAGCCCGACGGCCAATGGAAAGTGGAGCTGGACGCCAGCAACGATGGTCCCGCGGAGGATTGCTGCCGCCTCCACTGACGAATCAGGCGCCTGACTCAGAAGTGGGCGCAGCGGTGCGGGGTGCAGCAGCCAGGCGGGGTCCCATTGCCAATTGCGGCATGATCTGATGCATGGTGACGATCAGGGCGACGGCAGGCTGCTCACCGGTGCAGCGGTAGGCATGCGAGGTGCCGGCGTCGAAGTACACGCTGTCGCCGATCTGGAGCGAATGGGTGCGTTCACCGTGCTTGATTTCCAGCTCGCCCTGCAGGACGTAAAGAAACTCGTAGCCGGGGTGCACATGCGGGCGGACTTCGGCGGCCGTGGCGACGGGCAGGAACTCGGCGTAATAGGGATCGAGCTGGCGCTCCGGAACCATCCAGGCCAGGCTTTCGAAGTAGTACGTGGGGTGGTCGACGCCGGATTGAGGAAGGCGCACGCGCTCGCTGCGCCGATGCAATCGGAAGAGCGGGTGCGGTTCAGGCTCGAAGAAATAAGAGAGGTCGCGGCCGAAGACCATGGCGATGCGTGCAAGGTTACGCAGTGTCGGCACGACGCGGCCGGTCTCCAGCTGGGAGAGGAAGCTCGCGGAAAGACCGGTGAGCCGGCCGAGCTCGACCAGACCCATGGACCGCTTGAGGCGTAGCCGGCGGATGCGTTCGCCGATGCGCTTCTCCGCAATAAAGGCCTCAGCCGTGTGAGCGGTTTCGGGCGGAGCGTCAAAATGTGGAGCAGCAGGCTCGAGATGGTTCGGCATGGCTTTCCCGAAGAACATCCGACTGAATTTCTGCGATGAATGAAAGTAGCAAAATGTTTCCCAAATCACAAGAAATTTCGATGCAGTGAATACGGGAATTGGGAGTGGGGGCTCAGGAGGGAACATTAGCGGTTCCCGCCAGCTTCCCCGTTCAGATGCAACTTGTTGCGCCTGCGGCGGATGGCGGCCGCGAGAAATGCTATAGGCTGGAGGAGCATGAAGAGCGCCGCGTTGGCCCTGGCTGCATCAGGATGGGTAATTTTGCTGACTGGGTGCGGGCTGGCCGCCAATCCGCAGCCTCCGACCCTGTGGCTGCCGGAGCCCGTGAAGAACCTCACGGCTGTGCGGGTGGGGGACCAGCTCGAACTGCACTGGACCATGCCGCGGCACACAACGGACCAGGTGGAACTGAAGGGTCCGCAGCGGGCACACGTGTGCTGGGTCGATGGCCTGAAACCAGCGCAGCACCTTGACCTGAAGGCGTGCCATGCCGACGGAGATGGGGAGTTTCCTCCCGATAAGCCCGCTTCGTTTACCGCGCAATTGCCCGCAGAGCTGAACAGCGGGACGCCGCGCGGAGTGAGCTTCTTTGTGGAGCTGGAGAACCGCGCAGGCAAAACGGCCGGGCCGTCGAACGCAGCGTGGGTGGCCACGGGAGCTGCTCCTCCTGCCGTGACGGGGTTGCGTCTCGAAACCGACGCAAATGGGGTCGTCGTACGCTGGCAGGCGGCTGCGCCCGAGCCCGGGATGGTGATGCGCCTCCATCGGACGCTGGTCACGCAGCCGAAGGCCCCGAAGCCGAGCGAGGAGAATGGCGCCCCTCCGCCGCAGGAGCAGACGCTGGAAGTGGAGCTGAGCAGGAGCGACGCGGGCGGAGCGTTGGATCGCGATGCGACACTCGATCATGTATGGCGTTACACCGCGCAGCGTGTGCTTGAGATCAATGTGGACGCGCGCGCGCTGGAGATTGCAGGCGTCGCATCGGAGCCCGTAACCATCGACGCGAAGGATGTGTTTCCGCCGGCAGTTCCCACTGGACTGACCGCGGTAGTCGACGAGCAGGCGAAGGCGATCGACCTCTCCTGGACTCCGGATACCGCGCCGGATCTGGTTGGGTACTTCGTATATCGCCAGGATGTGACCGCGGCAACTGGCTGGGAGAGAGTTTCCGGTACGACGCCAGTTGTTCCGCCATCATTCGACGATCGGAATGTGGTGCCGGGGCACCGCTACGCGTACGCTGTGAGCGCGGTGGATCGCGACGGAAACGAGAGCGCGCGAAGCGGACCAGTGAAAGAGGGGCTGCCGCAGTGAACGATGCAGACCGTTGTCATTGCAAGTCTACAGACTGTGGACTTGATTGCCCGGAATGCTGAATGGGGAGCAAATTCATCGATGAAATATTGCCGTTTTCATACTGATGGCGGGAGCGCGTACGGAGAAGTGGTGAAACGCAGCGGCGAACTGTGGATCGAGCGGCTGCTCGCACCGTGGCCGGAGGATCCGTGGGCGCGGCCGGCGAGCCAGGGCTTTACCTCGCTGCCGCTCTCCCAGGTGAAGTTGCTGGCCCCCGTGGTGCCCTCGAAGATCGTATGCATCGGCCGCAATTATCGCGAGCATGCAGCGGAGCTGGGCAACGAAGTGCCGAAGGAGCCGCTGTTGTTCCTGAAAGCGCCCTCGGCAGTGATTGCACCTGGCGAGGCGATCCGGATTCCGGCGCTCTCGCAGAGGGTGGACTTTGAGGGTGAGCTGGCTGTCGTGATCGGCAAGCACGCGAC
>JASIAO010000128.1 GCA_030041955.1 Acidobacteriaceae bacterium
AAGCTCGGCTTCAGCGTGAAGCGCACCATGGGCGTGGCGCAGCGGCTCTATGAAGGCATCGATCTGGGCCAGGAGGGAACGGTCGGCCTGATCACCTACATGCGTACCGACTCCACGCGCGTCTCGCCTGAGGCGATCGCGGCTGCGCGTGAGTACATCGGTAAAAAGATGGGGCAGGCATACCTGCCGGCCCAGCCGAACACGTGGAAGTCGAAAAAGGACGCGCAGGACGCGCACGAGGCAATCCGCCCGACGGATCCCACGCTGCACCCGAATCACGTGGCGCGGTATCTGAGCGATGAGCAGTTCAAGATGTACCGCCTGATCTGGCAGCGGTTCATCGCCTCCCAGATGACGCCGGCGGTCTACGACGTGACCACGGTGGAGATCGATGCGGCTGCCGACCGCACCTACAATTTCCGCGTCAGCGGCTCGGTGCTCAAGTTCGACGGCTTCCTGCGCCTCTACGACGTGGATGAAGATGACGATGAGGTGCTGCCGGAAATTCCTGTGGGCGCGCGGTTGCGCCTGGCCACCCAGGAGCAGTTGCTGGAGATGGCCACCCAGGCTCGCGATGCGAAGCTGGCGCAAGCGCGAAAGAAATACGACCAGGAGGTCGCGCGGATCCAGGCGAGAAATGAGGACGCCGGCCCGGGCGACCGCATCGAAGAAATCCCGGCGTGGGTTGAGCCGAAGATCGAACTGGATGTGCGGCCCTCGGCCGTGGACGGAGTGCAGAAGTTCACCGAGCCGCCGCCGCGCTACAACGAAGCGTCGCTGGTGAAGGAACTGGAAGAGCGCGGCATCGGCCGACCCTCGACCTATGCCTCGATCATCACCACCATTCAGGATCGCGAGTACGTCACCAAGGTTCCGCCGACGGGCCGCGGAGGCCGATTCTATCCCACTGAGATTGGCACGGTCGTGACCAACCTGCTGGTGGCGAACTTCCCCTACATCTTCGACACGCAATATACGGCGAAGCTCGAAGAAGAGCTGGACGAGATCGAAGAGGGCAAGGAGAAGTGGACCGATCTGCTGAAGGGCTTCTACGGGCACTTTGAGGAAGAGCTGAAGCGCGCCGAGAAGCACATGGAAAACGTGAAGCGGATGGAGCAGCCGACCGAGGAGAAATGCGATCTGTGCGGCTCGCCGCTGGTGCTGAAGTGGGGGAAGTTCGGATCGTTCTACGCGTGCAGCGCATACGGCAAGGAGAAACCCGTTCCGGTTTCTGCGACGAGCTGGAAAAAGGAGCCGAAAAAGGTCATCGCCAAGGTCGAGGCCAAGCTGAAGTATCCGGTACTGGTCAGGACGACCGAGGACGACGAGCAGACCACCGTCGCCGAGGCGATGAACAAGGCAGAACTGAGCACGGGGATCGAGAGTGCACTTGGTACCGGGCGCAAGGTCACTGTGGAGCAGGTGAGCTGCGGATTTACCAAGGAGAATCACGCGGCGAAGCCCGACCTGCAGGCGACGGAC
This sequence comes from Acidobacteriaceae bacterium, assembly GCA_030041955.1. Classification (GTDB taxonomy): domain Bacteria; phylum Acidobacteriota; class Terriglobia; order Terriglobales; family Acidobacteriaceae; genus Palsa-343. The sequence goes on from JASIAO010000128.1 coordinate 1,483, forward strand.
GGGCAGAACGGCCCGGCCGAAGAATACTGCGAGAACTGCGGGCGGGTGATGGTGCTGCGACGCGGCCCCTTCGGCGCATACATGGCGTGCCCAGGGTACAACGAAGATCCGCCGTGTAAGACGATTCGGCGGCTGAGCCAAAAGCAGCAATCCAAGCCCGCGGTGCCGCTGGACGAGAAATGTCCGAAATGCGGCAAGCAACTGGTGCTGCGCTCGGGGACTTACGGGGAATTCGTCTCCTGCTCCGGCTACCCGAAGTGCAAATACGTCAAGCAGAACCTGATTGAAGGGCTGAAGTGCCCGAAATGCGGCGAGGGCGACATTGCCGAGCGCAAGGCGCGTACGGGGAATGTCTTCTGGGGCTGCACGCGGTATCCGAAGTGCGACTTCACGTCGAACCTGAAGCCGGTCGCGCAGAAGTGTCCGCAGTGTGGCTCGCCGTACGTGGTGGAGCGTGTCATCGACGGCGGGCTCTACCTGGTCTGCCCGAACAACAAGGAGATGATGCCGCGGCGGCGTCCGCGCAAGGGACAGAGGGCGGAGGAACCGCAGAACGCGGTGGAGTGCCGTTTCTCCGAGCGGATCGGCGATGCACCAGCGCCCCCGGTACCCACTGCGGCGACGCATGGGCCGGTAGTGGAAGAGCAACCAGTCGCCTGAGGTACACTCCGGGGCAAAGGAATCCTTATGCCCTGGGCTCACCTCGCCGTTGCAGCAATTTCCGCCGGTTTCCTCTCGTCACTGACGGATTGGTTCTTTGCCGGCGACTGGCTGCACCGGCGCTTTACCTATCCGGAGGTTTGGCGCACCGGGTCGGAGCAGCGCGCCATTGCGCTCACCATCCCCTTGCCGTTCGTGACCTGTGCAGCGTTTCTGCTGCTGTGTGCCGCGCTGCGCCTGCACTCGCTGGCGAGCGCCGCGGAGTTGGCCGCAGCCATCTGGGTCATTGGACCGCTGCCGCTCATCCTGACCAACGCCGCCTTCATGAAGCTGCACCGAGTCTTTGTCGTGTCCCATGCTGCGGGGTGGCTCGTAAAGTTGCTGATAGCATCCGTTGCCGCAGACTGGCTCGTTCGATAATCCAATCCCGTA
>JASIAO010000129.1 GCA_030041955.1 Acidobacteriaceae bacterium
AGGTCGGTGGCGATTTGCTCGTTGCGGCTGCGGCCGGTGTGGAGTTTGAGGCCGAGGGGGCCGAGCGCTTCAGTGAGGCGCAGCTCGACGAAGTGGTGAATGTCTTCGGCCTGGGGATCGTCGCGAACCTGGTCGAGTTTGGCTGAGTAGTCCGAGCCGATGGACTTGAGCGCGCGGACGATCTGGCCGCACTCGTCCTCGGTGAGCACGCCCGCTGCGCGAAGGGCGAGCGCATGCGCACGGCTGGCGGCCAGCTCTTCCCAGAGCAGCTGCCAGTCAAAGCGGATGGACCGCTGCCACTGATCGAACAGCGGATCGGGGGTGGCGCGGAAGCGGCCGGACCACATCCGGACTGGTTGATTTGGGGCGGGTTGTTCGGCCATGAACTTCTACTCGCCTTTCGTGGTCCCGCTGTTGAGTTGCGGCATCTCCGAGCCCTTGCTCAAGGTGATCAGGCCGCTCCGCGCGTAGGTCATCAGCTTGGCGCGGGTGTCGGTGATGTCGAGATTGCGCATGGTGAGCTGGCCGATGCGGTCGCGCGGGGAGAAGGCGGAGTCGGTCTTCTCCATGCTGAGGCGCTCGGGGTGGAAAGTAAGATTGGGCGACTCGGTGTTGAGGATCGAGTAGTCGTTGCCGCGGCGCAGCTCCAGCGTGACCTGGCCGGAGATGGCGCTGGCGACCCAGCGCTGCGCGGACTCGCGCAGCATAATGGCCTGGGAATCGAACCAGCGACCCTGATAGAGGAGGCGGCCGAGCTTGCGGCCGTTCTCGCGGTACTGCTCGATGGTGTCCTCATTGTGAATGCCGGTGATGAGGCGCTCATAGGCAATGAAGAGCAGGGCCATGCCAGGCGCCTCGTAGATGCCGCGGCTCTTGGCCTCGATGATCCGGTTCTCGATCTGGTCGCTCATGCCCAGGCCGTGGCGGCCGCCGATGCGGTTGGCTTCGAGGAGCAGCTCGACGGGATCGGAGAAGGCGTTGCCGTTGAGGGCTACGGGAAAGCCTTCTTCGAAGCGGACAGTGACCTCTTCGCGGCGAACGGCGACGTCGTCGCGCCAGGAGGCAACGCCCATGATGGGCGAGACGATCGTGATGCTCGTAGACAAGTGCTCCAGGTCTTTGGCTTCGTGCGTGGCGCCGAGGAGGTTGGAGTCGGTGGAGTAGGCTTTCTCGGCCGACATTTTGTAGTCGAAGCCGGAGCGCTGCAGGAAGGCCGACATCTCGGCGCGGCCGCCGAGCTCGTCGATGTAGGCGGGGTCGAGCCAGGGTTTGTAGACTTTGAGGCGAGGATTGACGAGCAGGCCGTAGCGATAGAAGCGCTCGATGTCGTTGCCCTTGAAGGTGGAGCCGTCGCCCCAGATGTCGACGCCGTCCTGCTGCATGGCGGTGACCAGCATGGTGCCGGTGACGGCGCGGCCGATGGGGGTGGTGTTGAAGTAGGTGACGCCCGCGGTGGAGATGTGGAAGGCGCCCGACTGGAGGGCGGCGATGCCTTCGCGCACCAGAGGTCCGCGGCAGTCGATGAGGCGGGCGTTTTCCGCGCCGTATTCGAGAGCTTTGCGGGGGATCGCGTCGTAGTCGGTTTCATCGGGCTGGCCGAGGTTGGCCGTGTAGGCATAGGGCAGCGCGCCCTTCTGCTTCATCCAGTGCAGCGCGGCGCTGGTGTCGAGGCCGCCGGAAAAAGCGATGCCGACCTTTTGGCCTGCGGGAAGAGATTCGAGAATCACAGACATTTCGTGCAAAACCTCAAAAAAGTGATCAGTCGTCAGTGATCAGTTATCAGTGATCAGACCAACCCTGTCGCAAAAGCGGCGACAAGGGTGGGGCACCCGGTTCGTTCGAAAACTATGCTTTGGCGCCGGCGCCGAGGAGCATGAGGAGCAGAGCTTTCTGCGCGTGCATGCGATTCTCGGCCTGGTCGAAGACGACGGACTGCGGGCCGTCGAGGACGGCGTCGGTGACCTCGGCATTGCGGTGCGCGGGCAGGCAGTGCATGAAGACCGCGCTCGGCGAGGCGTGGGCCATCAGCGCCTCATTGACCTGCCAGGGTTTGAAGATTGGCGCGCGCTTGGTGGCTTCGTGCTCGAAGCCCATGCTGGTGCAGACGTCGGTGTAGATGGCGTCGGCGCCCTTCACGGTGGCCACGGCATCATTGACGACCGTGATGTTCGAGCCAGTGACGTTGGCGATGGCGCGGGCCTGGGCGACGATGTCGGCCTTGGGCGCATAGTTCTTCGGCGTGCCCACGGTGCAGTGCGCGCCCAGCAGGGCCGCGGTCAGCATGAGCGAGTGGCAGACGTTGTTGCCGTCGCCGACGTAGGTGAAGTTGAAGCCGCGCAGATCGCCGAAGCGCTCTTCGAGTGTCATGAAGTCGGCGATGGCCTGGCAGGGATGCTCGAGGTCGCTGAGCGCGTTGATGACGGGCACGCTGGCGTACTGCGCCATCTCGGTGATGGTGTCGTGCGCGTAGGTGCGCAACACGATCACCGACACCCAGCGCTCCACGTTGCGGGCGATATCGGCAAGCGATTCGCGCTCGCCGAGCGGCGATTGCGTCTGATCGACGAACATGGCCGCGCCGCCGAGGGTGTTGATGGCCGTCTCAAAGGTGAGCCGCGTGCGCAGCGAAGCCTTCTCGAAGAACATCACCATCTGCTTCGCGTCGAGGGCCCAGCGATAGTTCGCCGGGTTTTGCTTGACGTCGTGCGCGAGCGAGAGAATCGCCGCCAGCTCGCCAGGAGTGAGATCGGCGATCGAACACAAATCGCGCCCCGCCAGCGACTCCTGCGGGGCGACTGCATCGAGTTCCTGTACCAGTACCGGTTTACCTGCCAACGTGGTTTCCTCCCGTCATCGAAGCCGCGGCCGCAGCCGCAGGCTGTTCGCTCAAAATCTGATCCAGTGCCGCAATCGCCTCATCCACATGCTCTTTGCGCAGGATGTACGGAGGCAGAAAGCGGAGAACGGTTTCGCTGGTGCGGTTGATGAGGATGCGCCGCTGCATCATCTCGCCCAGGACGTGCTTCGCGAG
>JASIAO010000130.1 GCA_030041955.1 Acidobacteriaceae bacterium
GCGCAGGCGCCGGTTCAGCAGAATGCGCCCGCGGCATCCCCGGCGGCTGCGCCTCCTTCCGGAACTTTGGCGGTGAACGGCAATGTGGACGGTGTCGAGATCTTTGTCGATGGATTGCTGAAGGGGTTCACCCAGAGCGACGGAAGCCTGAACCTTCCCCTCGATCCGGGGACGCACAGCATCAGGCTTACGAAAGCCGGCTATTCCGACTTCACTCCGTCGACGGTGAAGATCGTCGCCAACAACCAGACCACGCTGCACTACACGCTGACCCGTTCTGCTTCCGCTGCGCCTGCGCCGGCCACGCAGGGCTTCCTGAGCCTGCACTCCGAGCCCGGCGCCCAGGTGAGCATCGATCATATTCCGGCGGGTAGCACCGATGCGCGCGGGAACCTGATTGTGCCGGTGAAGCCTGGAGCGCGTTCGCTCCAGATAGCCGTGAACGGCTATGAACCGTACAGCCAGAACTTCAACATCAATGCCGGCGAGAGGAGCAACATGTCGGTTGTGCTGACTCCCGTCCCGGCAGCTCCTAGGCCGGCAGCGCCCACACCCCAGCCGGTGCAGATCGTGTCGTTTGCCGCGAGCGCTTCGCAGATCGAGCAGGGCCAGCCGACCACCCTGCAATGGCAGACCGCAAACGCAACCGAGGTGTCCATCAACAACGGCATCTCGCGAGTGGATAACTCCGGTCAGACAACGGTTCGCCCCGAAAGTACGACGACCTATGTGCTGACGGCGACTGGGGAGGGTGGTACACAGCAGAGGTCGATCAACATTATTGTCGAGCCGAAAGCCGTGAGCGCTCCCGCTGCTGTTTCTGCTCCCGCCGCCCCGCCGCCGGTGGATGATGCGGCTCTGGTGCGCGCGGTTTTGGAGAAGTTCAATGCCGCGCTGGCTGCGCACAATGTAGCGGCCATGAAGGCAATCTGGCCCACCATGAATTCGTCGCAGGAAAAGGGATTCCAGAGCTTTTTCAAGGGCAACCCGAATGCCAAAATCTCTGATTCCTGCTCTCCGGCCTCACTGACGATCTCGGGCAGTTCCGCTGATTGGTCCTGCACCACGACAACGACCATTGTGGTCAATGGTCGCCCGTTACCCACCCAACATACCATCCGATTTGCCTTCAAAAAGATCGGCGGCGACTGGATCGTCGAAGACCGGCGATAGCCTGAACCGGAGCGCGTCAGGACAGGGCTTTAAAAATTTTCCTTGACACTATCGCAGATTGCGATCATATTATCGCTTATTGCAATAACTCCCATGAAGCTCGGCGAAAAACTCCGTTACCTGCGCGAAGTCGAGGGCAATCTCCGCGGCCTCGGCCGCTCCCTTTCCCAGCAGGAACTGGTCCGCGCCATTCGCTCGGAAACCCGCGCCTCCCTGAGCCAGAGCTACCTCTCTCAAATCGAGAGCGGCGCCCGTCCGCACCTGACCAACACCACGCGCCAGATCCTGGCTAAGTTCTTCAAGGTCCATCCCGGTTATCTCGTGGACGACCCCGAGGGGTACCACGCTGAGCTTCTCAGCGATGCCCGCGCTCTCGACGACAAGCTCGATCTCTGGCTGGTCAGCGGCGCTGAGCGTTTCCGCCGCGATCCTGAGCTCCGCCATGCGCTGCTGGGCATCGCGCGCCACGACGACTCCCGCCGCTGCCTGCTTCTGCTCAATGCTGTGATCGAGACGCCCGGCCTGGTCGATCGCCTCTTCGAGGTATTGCGTTCGCCCGAGGAAAGGCCTTCCCCCAGCGCCGCCGCGCAGCCGTCGCTGGTCAGATCCGCAAGCCGCTCAACCCGTCGTTTCGCCAAAGAAAGCAAGGAGGTCGCCCGATGACCACCTTCTATCTCATCTGTTTCGTCCTCGGCTTCTCGCTCACGGTGCTCTCCGCGCTTGGCGCCTTCACCCACCTGCACTTCGGGCACCTGCATCTGCATCCCGCCCACGGAGTCTCGCACGCGCATGTGGGTGGAGCGCACGGCGCCGGGAAGGCCGGCATCAGCCCCCTCAACGGATTCACCATTGCTGCGTTTCTCTGCTGGTTCGGCGGTTGCGGCTATCTGCTCGCGCGCGCCGGTGTCTTCACAGGTCTGGCGGTGCTGTTGTTGGCCGGGCTGACCGGGTTGGCCGGGGGCGCGCTGCTGTTCTGGTTCCTGATCCGCGTGCTGCTTCCCCACGAGCGCGAACTCACCGCCGCAGATACCTCCATCGTCGGCGTGCTCGGCCTGGTCACCGCGCCGATCCGCGAAGAGGGCACCGGGGAGATTCATTTTTCGCAGAACGGCAGCCGCCGTTTTGCTCCAGCGCGCAGTGATGCAGGCGTAGCGCTTGCGCGCGGCACAGAAGTCGTTGTTCTTCGCTACGAGCAGGGCATAGCGTATGTGCGCGCCTGGGACGAGCTCTCGGGCGACGATCCTTCCGCCGCGCTGGCCTCCACCCTCACCGGTAACGCTCCTGATGGAAAGGATCAGGCGTTATGACCAACATGATCGTCGTTGTCGTAGGCCTTTGCCTCCTCGCGTTCATCATCCTGGCCGGCATGCTGGCCAGGATGTTTCGCAAGGCAGGGCCGAATGAAGCTCTCATCGTCTATGGGTTCCGCGGCCCGCGGGTGATCAAGGGCCACGGCACCATCATCTTCCCCATGGTGGAGAACTGCCGCGATCTGTCGCTGGAACTCATGTCCTTCGACGTCGCGCCCCAGCAGGATCTCTACACTAAGCAGGGAGTCGCCGTCACCGTCGAAGCCGTCGCGCAGATCAAAGTTCGCAGCGACCAGGAAGCGATTCTCACAGCGGCCGAGCAGTTCCTCACCAAGACGCCGGTGCAGCGTGAAAGCCTGATCCGCCTGGTCATGGAAGGTCATCTGCGCGGCATCATCGGCCAGCTCACCGTCGAACAGATTGTTAAGGAGCCGGAGATGGTCGCCGATCGCATGCGCGGCACCTGCGCCGACGACATGAGCAAGATGGGCCTCGAAGTTGTCTCCTTCACCATCAAGGAAGTCCGCGACAAGAACGAATACATCACCAACATGGGCCGCCCGGACATCGTGCGCATCAAGCGCGACGCCGAAATCGCCGCCGCCGAAGCCGAGCGCGACACCGCCATCCGCCGGGCGAATGCGACTCGAGAGGCTGCCGTGGCCAAAGCTGCGGCCGATCAGGAGCGCGTGATCGCCGAGACCATGTCGCTCGCCAAACAGGCCGCGGCGCAGCGCGATCTCGATATCCAGAAGGCGCAGTTCGCCGAACAGAGCAAACGGCAGCAGGCACAGGCTGACAAATCCTACGAGCTGCAGACCAACATCACCCAGCAGCAGGTCATCGCCGAACAGGTCAAGGTCCAGCAGGTCGAGAAAGAGCAGCAGATCAAGGTTCAGGAAGCCGAGATCCTGCGCCACGAAAAGGAGCTCATCGCCAGCATTCTGAAGGAAGCCGAAGTGAACCGCCAGCGCGTCGAAGTCCTCGCCGCTGCCGAGAAAGCCCGTCTCACCATGGAAGCCGAGGGCCGCGCCTCCGCCATCCGCACGCAGGGCGAAGCCGAGGCCTCCATCATCTTCCAGAAGGGCGAGGCCGAAGCCAAAGCGATGAACATCAAAGCCGAGGCTTACCAGGGATGGAACCAGGCCGCGGTCGTCGATCGTCTCATCGCCAACATGCCCGATGTCATCCGCGCCATGTCGGAACCACTGGCCAAGGTCGACAAGGTCACCATCATCTCCACCGGCGGCGATGCGGCCGGCGCCAACAAGCTCACCGGCGACATGGCGAAGATCGCCGCCCAGGTCCCGGCGCTCTTCGAGGCGCTCTCCGGCATGGACATGCGCCAGCTCATGTCCAATATCACCGCCATGCGTCCGCGCGGCGACGGCAACGGCCACAGCCCTGCT
>JASIAO010000131.1 GCA_030041955.1 Acidobacteriaceae bacterium
TAGGAAAGGGCAGTCGTCCTGAGCGAAGAACCAAGGCGACGAGAAACGGCGCCGTCCTGCTCTGCCCCTACACCCCCACCGCGTGTTTGTCCTTCGCCGCCCGCCCCGTCTTCTTTCCCATCCGCAGCGTCTTGCCCTTCGCCAGCCACGCCACGCCAAATGCCTCGAGCGCCACGAACTCGCAGCAGAAGATTGACCCCACCGGGCCCCACATGGGGATCGGCTGCATCCGGTGGCAGATGAACTCGACCACTCCACACAATGCCATCACCGTGCCGCACACCGTGTACACGCGATTGCGCCGCCGCTTGTTCCGGGTCAGCGTGCGGTTGCGCGCCGTTGTCCGGAACAGCGTCAGGCACATTACGGCAAGGGTGATGAAGAAGACTTCCGCGAATGCGTTATGCGCCGCGCTCAACGCTTGCTCCCGCGCTGTCCATGGGCCCGCCGGCGGCAGCGTCGGACAAAAGGCCGCGCCCAGCGCGCACACCGCCGCAACCCACCCTGCCAGCTCGTCGCGCCATTCATACCCGCGCACGCTCAGGTTGAAGAACGCGATCGCGCACAGGCAGCCCACCAGCAGGTTCCGCATGGGCGTGTAGTAATACGCGCTGATGGATCCCGGCAGTCCAGGGCGCCCTGGCGCCAGCAGGGAATACAGCAGCAGCGCCACCGGCAGCCCCAGCGCGATAAAACCCACCGCGCTGAGCAGCTGCAGATACGACCGGACCAAAGGATTCTTCGCAACCGGAACCGTGCGCATATCAGGGTGCAGCGTGCAGCGCTTAGGGTGCAGAGGTTAGTGCCTGCGATGAGCGACCAGCAGCCGACGAAGAGTCTCCAGCCGGCTACACCCTAAACGCAGAACGCCATGTCTTTCTCAACGCTACACCCTAAACCCTACACCCTCGTTACTTCCTCTTCTGCGCCTCCAGGAACCGCCGCATCCGGTCCAGGGTTCGCGCCTTGCCGAAGACGATCATGCTCTCGATCAGCGGCGGGCTCATGGTGCTCCCGGTCACGATCGCGCGCAGCAGCATGAAGTTCTCCTTCACGCTCCATCCCTTCGAATCGCCGAGCTGTTTCAGCGCCGGCTCCAGGGCCGCGTGCGTCCATTCCGTCGCTTCGAGCACAGCCAGTTGCTCGCCGGCAAAGTCCAGCGTCTCTTCGAGCGTCCGCTTCTTCGGCAGGAACACCTCCGGCGCCGGCATGACGTCGTCGGCAAAGAAGAAGTGCGTCAGGTTCCCGAATTCGCCCAGCGTCTCCACGCGCGTCTGCACCAGCGCCGCAATCCGGCTCAGGGTCGCATCGCTCAGAACCGTCGAGCGCAGGGCCGCGTAGAACTGCTCCGGCGTCATCGCGCGCAGATACTCGCCGTTGAGCCAGCGCAACTTGGTCAGATCGAAGACCGGGCCGCCCAGACGGATGTTTTTGATGTCGAAGTGCTCCAGCATCTCGGCTAGCGTGAATTTCTCCGTGGCGTTGTTGATCTCCGCCGGCATCCCTCCGCCCATCAGCCCCAGAAAATTCAGCATCGCCTCGGGCAAAAATCCCGCCTGCCGGTAATACACCAGCGACACGGGATTCTTCCGCTTCGAAATTTTGCTCTTGTCCACGTTGCGGAGCAGCGGCATGTGCCAGAAGCGCGGCGCATCCCATCCGAAAAACTTGTACAGCAGCACGTGTTTCGGCGTGGACGAGATCCACTCCTCCGCCCGGATTACGTCGCTGATCTGCATCAGGTGGTCGTCCACCACGTTCGCCAGGTGATAGGTCGGGAACCCGTCGGACTTCATCAGCACCTGGTCGTCCACGTTGCGGTGCTCGAAGGTGATGGCCCCGCGCAGCTCGTCGCGAAAGCTCGTCGAGCCCTCTGCGGGCACCTTCATCCGGATCGTGTACGGCACGCCTGCCGCCAGCTTCGCCTCAATCTCCGCCGCCGACAGATTTCTACACGTCCCCGGATACCGCGGCGGCAGCTTCGCCGCTATCTGCTGCCTGCGCGCCGCCTCCAGCTCCTCCGGCGTGCAGAAACACCGGTACGCCGTGCTGTTCTCGAGCAGCATCTCCGCATGCTCGCGATAAATCTCCGCCCGCTCCGATTGCCGGTATGGCCCGAACGGGCCGCCCACATCCGGACCCTCGTCCCACTCGAGGCCCAGCCAGCGCAGCGCGTCGAAAATCATCTGTTCCGACGTGGCCACAAACCGCGCCCGGTCCGTATCCTCGATACGCAGCACGAATTTCCCCCCATGCTGCTGCGCATAAAGAAAGTTGATCAGGCCGATGTAGGCGGTGCCCACGTGCGGATCGCCGGTCGGCGACGGCGCAATGCGCACGCGCACCGGCTGCTCAGTTCGCGAAGTGCTCTCAGTCATAGCGTCCAATCTTCGATGGTAGCAGTCCCGGCCCTGTCAATCTGACGGCTGCGCTCTGGTGGCTTCTGCGATAAAAAGGGGAAATTTCGACGTCTCCGGATCGCACAACTACCCGCGAACCCGATAAAATTCGCTCCGCGAACAAACTCGGTCGGTTCGCCACCGGGAGACCTCAATGACTCGCCTCGTA
>JASIAO010000013.1 GCA_030041955.1 Acidobacteriaceae bacterium
TGCAGGGCGAAGAAGCGGGATGAGCTGGAGTTTGGTGGAACCTGAATCGTTAACAGCGGGACGCTTGAAATTGAGGAGATTTGCGACGGCGAGGACGGCGAGGATACAGAGCGGGAAGATGACGGCTTCGTAGTAACGGGGCGCGGGACGGTTTTCCCAGCCGATGAAGAAGAGGATTCCTGCGATGGCCAGGAGCGATGCGGGGACAAGGGGATTGCGCCAGAAGCTGGGATGCGGTGAGGATAGGCGCCGCCCCGGAACGAACGTGAGCAGGAGCAGGACTGCGACGGCGATACAAAGCGTGGGGGAGATCCAGAGGGTGCCGTGCAGCGCGTACCAGAAGGCGGCGATGCGGCCGGTGAAGGTATCGGGTTGTTCCCAGGTATTCGCCTGGAAAAAGTAGCGGAAGTCGGTGAGATAGCGAGGGCGAACAGCGAACCAATACCAGGCGCAGGAGGGCAGAGCGGCGGAGAGCGCGGCGATGACGAGGGCGCGCAGCGTGGGGCGAAGGCGGAATCCGCTGGCGCAGACGACGAGAAGGAAGGTGGAGGGAAGCAGGAAGAGGCCTGTAGTTTTGGTGAGGACCAGGAGGCAGAGCAGGAATCCAGTGAGAACCAGGAGCGGCATCTGCGTGCGAGACGGGGCATTGGCGAGGCGGAGCGCGATGAGCCAGGAGAGCAGCAGGAAGCATATCGAGAGCGGCTCGAGGATGGCGAGGCGGCTGAAGGCGTAGAGAAAGGGGTTAGCGAGGAGCAGCGTCACGGCGAGGAGAGCGGTCCAGCGCGGCGCGTGCGTGCGGACCAGGGCGTAGACGAGCCAGAGATTGAGGCCGAGGATGCAGAGAATGGTGGCGCGGGCGGCGGCAAGGCTGACGCTGGTGAAGTGAAAGACCAGGGCGAGCAGCATCGGCCAGACGGGAACGGCGACGGCGGGATTGAAATCGCCGGGAAGGTACCAGTGGCCGCTGAGATAGTGGCGGATGGCGGCGTTGGCGTACCAGCCCTCGTCGGTGTACTTGGAGAAATCCATCCAGGGGGAGTAGTTGGGAAAATCGGCGAGCAGATGGGCGAAGTGGAGGCAGTAGAGCGCGAGAATGGCGGCGGTCCAGAGAACGTAGAAGGCGCGCGCTCTATTCATGAGGCCTCTTTGCTGGCGGCGTAGCGCGTCCGATAAGCGCGCTGTTCGTGCTGTTCGCAATTTGCGAGCAGTATACAAACGCAGGCCGCAGAGGATGGAGAAATTGCCGGCGCAAGAGAAAGGCCGCGTCCAAAGACGCGGCCCTGGTGGAAGGTGGAAATCGGGATTAGCTGCTGGTGACGGTGACGGTGAGCGAGGTGGTCTGGGTCGTCGTCCCGCTGGTCCCGGTGACGGTGACCGTGTAGGTGGCGCTCTGCGGTGGAGGGGTGGTGCCGCTGCTGCCGCCGCAACCGCTGATGCCGGCGGCGAGGGCGATGACGATGAGCAGGCCGAGGATGGTGTGCCAGCTCTTACGCCGTGCCGGGATGCCGAAGAAGACCACGAACGCGAGCATGACTCCGCCGGCGCCGGTGAGGAACTTCTGCAGCGGGAAGCGCACGGCGGCGCTCGTAGACGAGGCGGTGACGGTGAGCGTGGAGGTTACGGCGGAGGTCCCGCTGACGGTTGCCGAAGGCGCGCTGCAGGAGACGCCCCCGGGCGATCCGCTGGCGGAGCAGGTGAAATTGACCGTGCCGGTGAATCCGTTGGATGGGGTGACGGTGATGGTGGCGGTCCCGGAGCTGCCGGCGGCGATGTTGAGATCGCCGCTGTTCGAGAGGGCGTATGAGGGACCTGTCACCGTGATACTGACCGTTGTTGTCGCGGTGATGGTTCCGGTAGCGGCATCGGAGGCGGTGACGGTTGCCGTGTAGGTGCCGGCGGCAGCCGAGGAGGTTGCCGTAGCAGTGAGGGTGGAGGTTACCGAGGCGGTGCCGGTAATGTCGGCCGACGGCGCGGCGCAGGAGAGCCCGGTGGGCGTACCGCTGATGGCGCAGCTGAAGTTCACAGTGCCGGTGAAGCTGTTGGTGGGCGCCACGGTGAGGGTCGAGGTTCCGGTGCCGCCCGGAGCCACAGTGATGCTGCCACTGTTCGTCAGGTTGAAGCCGGGGCTGGTGCCGGTGCTGCTGGAACCGGTGACGATGGCGGTGAGGCCGAGGGTGTGGATGTATTCGCCGGTGGAATCCGTACCGGTGACTTCGACGTTATAGTTGCCGTTCACCGTTGAGGAATTGGCATTGATGGTGACGGTGGTGGTGGACGTGCTGCCGGAGCTGAACGTCGTCGAGGTTGGGCTGACCGTGCAGGTTACGCCCGCGGCCGCCGAGCAGGTGTAGGTGACGGTTCCGCTGAAGCCGTTCACGGAGGAAAGCTGGATGGTGTCCGTCCCGGCGGTGCTTGGGGTGGTGGGGATATTGACAGAATTCGGCACCATGGAGAAGTCTGAGAGCGGACTGTTGATGGCGTTGCCGTTGTTGAGGGTGAACGCCGACGGGTTGTAATTGGAGTCGCCGCTGTACTGGATGGTGATGAAGTTAGCTCCCTGGAAGAGGTCCTGGCTGTCCAGAGTCACTGCGAAGTAGGAGACATCGCCGGAACTGGAGGTGAATCCCAGAGATCCAATCGAATTTCCGGAGGAGAAGAAAGTGACGGAGCCGGTGGGGGCCGCGTGTCCGGCCTGGCCAGTGACCGATCCGGTGACAGTGATGCTGGAGACGGGCGAGATGGCTCCGCTCATCGTGGCGGTCGTGGTGGAAGTTAGGAGCGTGGAACTGGGAGCGATGACGGTAACGGAACCGGAGGCGGAGGTGGACGTATAGTTGCTGTCGCCGCTGTAGGTGACGGTGACGTTGTAGGTGTTGGCTGCCACAGTAGCGGGGAGGGTGATGGTGCCTACGCCTTCAACAAAGTAGTCGTTGGGGTCGTTCGCTGCGGAGAGAGTAGCGGTCAGCGTTCCTCCGGGCAGGCCGGTGACGGTGACGGTTCCGGTGGGCGCGGCGACGGGAACGGCCGAGCCAACGCCATAACCTTCGACGGTTTCGTTCGAGGTGTTCTCGACCTGGATATTCACGACGGTAGCCTGACCGTTAATGAAGGCGCCGCTGGAGTTTTGATTGGAGGCGGAGACGCCGATTGCGGGCGTGGCTTTGGTCACAGTGAAGCTGATGGCTGCGCCGTTGGATGCCTGGTAGCTGGGGTCTCCGGCAAAGGTGCTGGTGACGGAGTGGGAACCGACGCTGAAGGCGGCGTTATATTCCGCGTCGCCTTCGACATTGATCACTGCGGTGTTGATCGCGCTGCCGCCATCTTTGAACGTCACCGTTCCGGTGGGCGACGTGAAGGTCGCAGTGTTGCAACTCGTGGGCGGGCTGCTGGTGTTGATGCAGGTGTTGTAGAAGGTGGTGGGGACGATCTCAGAATCGAGGATCAGCTGCGTGCCATACGGGACGCTCGATCCCGAGGGCTCATCGACTGCGGCAGATCCGGTACTCGTTACTGCGGTGTTGAGGATATTGAAATAATTCGTGCTGGCTTCCGGGTTGACGGTGATCTGCGTTTTCGTTGAGGTGCTGGCGGCGTTGGTGCCGTCGCCGCTGTACTGTCCCCAGATATCGTAAGTTCCGCCGGGAAGGTAGTTAACCGTAGTACCCGATGGGATCGATCCGTTGCTCAGTGTGAAGGCCCCCTGGCCCTGCTGCAGCGGGGTCGGGCTGTCGGTCATCAGCGCGATGCTGCCGGTTGGGGTGGTGGAACCGGTGACTGAGCCGGTGATTCCGATCGCCGTCCCGTGTGTAAAGGACGTGGAGGACGGAGTGAGCGTAGTGGTTGTGGACTTGAAGGTCACCTTGCTCCAGTCGTTGATGAGGACATTGGCATCGACGGAGCCGAGGCCGGTGGCGAGGCTATAGCCCGCGGCGGCGTTGTAATCGGGAGTGGTGCCGGTGCCGATCTGGCCCTCGAGGACGCCACCCACCGTGAGGCCGCCGGCGACCGAAATGCAGTCAGCCGTGCCGCTTTCGCAGGGCACGGAGTTGGTACCCACGGTGATGTCATGGAAGGCGGCTGGGAACTGGGTCTTGAGCGGATAGAGGACGAAGTCGGCCTGACCCTGGGGGCCGTATTGCTGGTCGACGAGCGCCATGATGGCGGCGAAAGTGGGAGCTGCAGCGGAGGTGCCGCCGACACCGGTGATCTGATACAGATTGCTGCCCGTTGGGGTCTGGCAATCGCCGTCGGAGGCGCAGATCGGGTAATAGCTGTAGTTGAGACCATCCGCGGCGAAGAGCGAAACGTCGGGGATGTCGCGCACCTTGTCGGTTTGGGTGCCGGTCCCGGTTTGCCACGCGGGTTTTGCATAGCCGCTTACGGAGCTATCGCAGGCTCCGGTAGTCGGGTCGTAATCGTTGTCGAGGCAAACGGCCGAACTGCTGGCACCGCCGCTGCCGGCGGCGATGCTGGTGGCGCCATCGGTTGCTGTGTAGTAATTCACGGCATCCAGACCATACTGGCTGTCGTTCCAGGGCTGCTCAGGAATGCGCTGGAGCAGCGAGGTTCCGGGGTTCTGGGTTGGGGTGGTGTTCCAGTAGGTAGAGAGGTCCTGGAGAGTAAGGTTCTGATAACCGGTGTAGTAAAAGTCGGTGCCGCCGGCGGCCACGTCGTACGGGGTTGAGGCCCAACTGTTCACGCCGAGACCGTTAACTGCGTATTCCTGGGTGTCGTCATCGTCGCAGCCGGCCGAGCCGTCGTCGCCGGCGGCCACTACGACAGTCTGACCCTGCGCGGCTGCCTGCTCCCAGAGCGAGGACATGAATGCGTTGAGCGAGCCGGCTTCCTGCTCACATCCGCCCACGTCGATGCTGGAGCTTATGATGGGCGCGATGTTGCCGTAGACAGCGTGTTCGGCGGCCAGGAGACCGCCATTCTCGAGGGCGGTGTCGGCGGCGATGACCAGGTCGATGGTCGCCTGCGGAGCGACGGCTCCGGCCCACTCGACGTCGAGATAGGATTCGCCGGAGCTGCCGAAGTAAGGGCCGTCGGGATTGTTGATCCCGTCAATGCCAGGATCGTTGCCGTCGATGACGACCTGGGGAAGGTTACTGGTGGACAGGCCGAACATGGCACGGAACTGCTTCACCAGATCCATATTGACGTTGGAAAAGTCGAGGATGGCGATGGATTCGCCCTGGCCCTGCTGGGCGGTGCTGGTGGGCAGATCATACTGAACGGCAAAGTCGCCGGGGCCGAGGACAAAACTGACGCCCGAAGAGTTGCCGTAAGTCCAGTTGGCCGTGGCGTGGTCGGTCTTTGGATTGTAAGTCGCGGTGCCCAGCACGTGATCGTGGAGGTGCGGGCGGAAATCGTTCAGGGAATCGAAGCCGCCGACCACGGGTGCGAGAGCGGCAGGAATCTGCGGCTCAGTGGCGGTGGCGTAGTGGATATTGCCATCGGCGCCCTGGAAGCGGTGGATCTGCGCGCTGAAAGCTTCGCGGAGCTCGGCGACATTGCCGTTGAACTCGATGACCTGCTTGCCGGGCTCGACGCCAGTGACCTGGAACCCATGCGAGGAGAGCCAGGACTCGACGGCGACAACGTCCTGGTCGGACGGGCCAAACTGCTGGCCGAACTGGGTGGGCGTCAGCCACTTGTGGTAACTCGCGCTCCCGGGGGTGTGCATTTGGGCGATGAGCTGCTGGAGATCTGCCTCCTGAGCGGGGCTGCGCCTGAGGACCAGGTGGAGACGCTCCAGGGGCATCGAATCGGGCGCGGCGCCGCGATCGTTGGCGGCGTTGGCCTGGGGCGCGATATATCCGTGCAGCGTAACGCGGACGCTCTCGTCGATGGGCTGAGTGAGGCGGTTGGGAACGACAGCGGTGTTGGTCTGGGCCGGCAGCGGGGCCGCGAACAGCGTGCCAGCAGCGGCTACGCATGCAAGGATGCGGGGGAAATTTACTGTGGGGCGAGTCATGGCCATCCTCACGAATGATCGAGCGAAGAGAGATTACCGTTGCCGCTACGTGCCGCGGGAAACGCTGCTCCGGAAGGCGAATCTGCCGGAGGTTATTGGGTGATGCGTCCCATCATATCCCCGCGCGGTGAAAATGTTGGCGGAAACGCGGCGGGATGGGTGTCTGTTGCTGGTGTGTGAATGTACCGCAACTTAGAAACGGTCGAAAAGGGGAAGGTAAAGAGAGGCCCTTCCCCAAGGGAACAGAAACCCAGGAGTAGTGGATGGATTAGACCGCAAGGCGGGGAATTAAGTTGCGGATAGTGGAAGTAGCGGGGGACGGTTATTCATTCGATCGCGGCTGGAGGACGATCCAGTGACCGGAGTCGCAATACCTGACGGTGGTGGAGCGTTCCAGGTCGGCATCCTCAATGGCGTCGTGGTCGAAGGAGACGCCCGAGGCAGTGAGGCGCGAGCTCTGCAGCGCGGCGAGGGAGCGCGTGGCGATACCCCAGGCGGACCCGAAGATATCGCTGCCGGGTTCGGCGCCGAGCCAGGCCGTGTCGGATTGGGAGCGGAGGTCGATGGGGGAGCCGTATTGTCCGGCAAAGAAGACGTAGAGGGTGGTCGCGCCCGAGGAGGAGCAGAGCGCGGCCCAGTCGTCGCTGGCGGGGGCGCGAAACGCGCCATGAATCACGTTTTCCGGGGCCTGGGCCTCGAACGACTGCGGAATCATGCAGCCGCGGTCGCGCAGTTGGGCGACGATGGCGGGCGGCAAATCCGGAAAGGAGCTGACGGGCAGCAGGCGGATACGGTACTGCTCGATGCCGCCGCCCGGAGTGTAAATCTCGCCGCTCTCAATGCGCTCGGCGTTGCCGGCGGGCGCATTTTGCAGGGCGGCTGCGGCCATGGTGAGCAGGCCGGCAAAAATGCCCGCTGCCACCGCGCGGCTCATTTTGCGCCAAGAATGTTCGTATAGGAATTCTCTTCAAGCCACGCGGACGCGGAACGGAGCAAGTCGTGGAAGAAGGAGATGCCGGCGTCGGGGAAGCGGACAACAAAGCGGGTGTCGCGGGAGTCCTCGATCTCCGGAATGGCGGAGACGGAGGCGAAACTTAAATCCACGGCATGGGCGGCGTCGCCCGGCTGGCCCGCGATGCCGAGGGTGAGGCCCTCGCGAAAGGTGAAGCTGAGGCCGAGGATGCGCTCATCGAGCCGCTGGAAGGCGGGCTGGTAGCGGGCGAGGCGCAGGTAGGCGTCAAACATGGCCATGGCGCCCGCGATCTCGTCGGCGTCGGCATGAACGCAGGTCAATCGAGTGCCGTCGGTGATCCAGACTTCCATGCCTTTGGCAAAACTGGCGGAGAGGGGGTCCGCCGGTTCGTGAGCGGCGGCATCGGATTGCGGCTTCTCCGTCTCTTCCTGGGGCGAGGAGGGGGATTCGGGCTCGCGGGGAGGATCAGTGAGATTGACCGCAAGCACAGCGGTGACGCGCAGATGAGCCTGCAACTCAGGATGTTCCTGACCGGAAGCCTCAGCAAGAAAATTGCGGCGGAGCACGGCGGCGCCGGGTTTTTCGAGCAACGTGCGCAGGCGCGTCGCGGGCTCAGCCAACCGCTGAGCGGCGACTTTAATTTCCAGACAAGGCATCGAGACCTCGTGCGGAATGCTGTGACAAGTTGACGGCATGGACCATTCCGCGCTTTTAGGGATACTGTATCGCCTTGCAGGCTTGCGGCGCATCGCGCAGCGTGGGGGTGTGCCCCGTTGGTAACGAGCAGGGCCGCTGCGTGCCGAGCGAACGAAATGCGATGCGGTTGCCCCGGCGTATTCTGTATCGGAAGCGGTCCATACCTGCCTGGAAAGGGCTCGAAATCTTTATGCGCCGACCTGCGGGCGTGATTATTGCCGCGATCATTCTGGGAGTGATCGCATTGTTTGGGATTTTTGCCGAAGTGACGGCTCTTGGCGTTGCGATTTTCTACCACAGCCCCGTGATACCGAACCTACCGTTTATCCGGCCGCTGCTGGTGGTCACCAACGGGCTGCTGCTGCTGTTTTTCCTGTTCTGCGCCTGGACGGTCGTGGGTCTGTTCCGGATGCAGGGGTGGGCGAGAATCGCGATCGCGGTGATTGGCGGGATTGTGGGCTTCTTCGCGCTGATGATGGGCGTGCTCATGCTGTGGGCCAGCCGGTTCACGCAATATCTGCCGCCTGGGCCGCAGTCGGGATTGGCGCAGACGGCGCTGACGGCGCTGGCGGGCTTTTACTTCGTGATAGCGCTGGTGGGTATTTGGTGGCTGGTCTACTTCAACCGGGAGCGGGTGCGGGCGGCATTTGCCGGGTTCCGGCCGCTCTCGGCGGATTCTGTGGCGGTGATGCCCCCGGGAGCGTGGGGCGCGGTGCCGGAGCCGCGGACGCCGGGATGGCGCATTGTGATCATGGTGTGGGCGTGGCTGATGCTGGTGTGCGCGGTCCTTTTCCCGGTGGTGTTCTGGCTGCACGCACCGATGTTCATCTTTGGGATCGTGCTGCACGGCGCGGCGGGTGCGGCGGCTTTTGTGGTCCTGTGGCTGGTGGAAATTTACCTGGGCGTGGGACTGCTGCGGAAATGGAAGCCGGCCTGGTATGTTGCGCTGCTGTTTCAGGCCTTCGGCGTGCTGAACCTGGTGAGCTTTCTGGTTCCGGGAGTGTGGGCGGGTTACGAGGCTTACCAGCAGGCGCTGATGAACCAGTGGGGATTGCCGACCTTTGGCCCGGGCAGTCCGATGATGTTCGACCAGCGGCCGTTTCTGGTGGTGGGATTTGTGTTCGGCGCCGTCGTGGTGGTGCTGATCACGTGGGCGCTGATCAAGCGCAGGGAAGATTATCTGGGGGCGCGACTGGCGGAGGTTTGATACCGCGGCGCCGGGATGCATCGAGCCTGGATTTGCTGTAGGGTCAGAAAGAATGAAACCGGCCCCGTCGCCACAGCCGGAATTCTGGGCCGCGGCGACTCTGCCGGCGAACCTATCTGACAGGGAGCGAGGAGTGCGCAGTGCATCCGTTGGACGTCGCGCCATAACGCCGGACGAGCGGGAGGCTCTGCGCCGGTTTTGGGGCAGGGTGGTATTCGCGGTGGGAATGGGAATCGGGATGCTCCCGCTGGCGGCGCCGCCGGGTGCGATTTCGACGCTGGGGCAGCACGACGCGATGCTGGAAGTGCTGGCGCTGATCGCGTTCTGCATAACAGTGCTGCCGGCGAGCGTGCTGGCCTTCTGGCACCGGCGAGCCGCTTCGGTGTGGCTGCTGCTGGTGGGTATGGCGACGGCGGCGCTGGTGATCGCCCAGCAGCATTCGCTGGCCGCAACGCGCGGCATCACGCCCGACTATTACAGCGATTACCTGTTCCTGGGACCGCTGACGCTGGCGCTTTTCGGCATCTTTACGGAGTGGAAGGGCTGGCCGCCGCTGCTGGAGCGGCCAGGACGAAAGCAGACGGCACGGTAAAAATCACGCATAGTTGAGGCGAGATGCGACTTGGAATCGTGATTATGGCCGCGGGCAAAGGAACGCGGCTGAAATCGAAGCGGGCGAAGGTGTTGCACCAGATCGGCGGGCAGCCATTGCTGCGGCATGTGATCGCGTCGGCGGCGCAGGTGGTTCCGGCGCGCGATATCCTGGTGGTTGTCGGACATCAGGCGGAACTGGTGCAGGCGGCGGTGCGCGACACGGGCGTGCGCTTCGTGGAGCAGAGGGAACAGCGCGGCACAGGCCACGCCATCCAGTGCGCGGAGCGCGAGACGCGCGGATACGAGCATCTGATTGTGCTCTCCGGGGACGTGCCGCTGCTGAAAACCGAGACGATGCTGGCGCTGCGCGATTTTCACGTGCATCAGAAGGCGGCGATGACAATTCTTACGGCTGAGCCGACCCATTCGTTCGGCTACGGGCGGGTGCTGCGGAGAAAGCCGGGTAAGCCGGAGGTTGCGGCGATTGTGGAGCAGAAGGCACTGAAGCCGGCGCAGGAGGGCCTGCGCGAAATCAACTCCGGAATCTATGCGTTCCAGCGCAAACCGCTCTTCGAGCACATCGGGCGGTTGCGGCCGACGAATGCACACAAGGAACTGTACCTGACGGATATGGCGGGAATGCTGGTGAAAGCCGGAGAACGGGTAGTGGCGATCGAGGCCGCGCATCCGACCGAGGTGCTGGGCGCCAATACGATCGCGGAGATGATGGATCTGGATCGGGAGATGCGGCTCGAGAAAGCACGGACACTGATGGCCGCAGGGGTAAGCATCTTTCAGCCGGAGACAGTGATGATCGACGGCGGCGTGGAAGTGGGTCCGGACACGGTGATCGAGCCGTTTGCGCAGTTGCTGGGTACAACGCGGATCGGCAGCGATTGCCGGATCCGGTCGTATTCGGTGCTGGAGAACACGACGCTGGGGGACCGGGTGGAGATCCTGCACTCGTGCGTGATTGAGGATGCGGTGATCGAAAACGGCGCACGGCTGGGACCGATGGCACATCTGCGGCCGGGGTGCCATGTTGGGCAGAACGTACATATCGGGAACTTCGTGGAAGCGAAGAAGACGCGCATCGGAGCGGGATCGAAGGCGAACCACCTGACGTATCTCGGCGATGCCCAGGTAGGCAGCGGAACGAATATCGGCGCGGGAACGATCACCTGCAATTACGACGGGGTGAACAAATACCAGACGGTGATTGGGGATCGGGTCTTTATCGGCAGCGATTCGGCTCTGGTGGCGCCGGTGGTGATCGGAGAGGGCGCCTACATCGCGGCCGGCTCCGTGATTACGGACGATGTACCCGCGGACGCGCTGGCGCTGGGCCGGGCGCGGCAGGTGAATAAGGAGCATTGGGCGAAGAACCGGCGGGCACAGCAGGAGGCGCGCAAGAAGGGAAGCACCAAAAAGTAGGCTGGATTTGCAGTGGGGAAAAGCCGATCAGGCGGCTTGTTCGCCGTCCTGGCGCATGAGGGCGAGCTCGGCGCGGAGGCGCAGGCGGGCGGCAATGGCGGTGCGGAAAATCTCCGAGTTCGTTTTGTTCAGCAGTTCGGAGACTCGGGACGAGGGGTAGCCCTCGACGTCCATGAGCAGAAAGACAAGTCGCTCGAGAGCAGGCAGGCAGCGAAGTGCCTCTTCCAGATCGGTGCGGCGGATGTTGCGGCCGCAGTCAAGATCGTCGGTGCAGGGAATCGGCAGGTCTTCATCGGCGAGGGAGACGCGTTCGGCGAGCTGCTCGATCAGGGCGCCATCTACGATGGTCTGATCCGGCTCGTCGGCGGTGTGGAATGCGGAAACAAAGGTGTCGTGGAGGATATCCTCGGCCTC
The DNA here is from genome assembly GCA_030041955.1 of Acidobacteriaceae bacterium. Taxonomy (GTDB): domain Bacteria; phylum Acidobacteriota; class Terriglobia; order Terriglobales; family Acidobacteriaceae; genus Palsa-343. Next base: position 11,299 of record JASIAO010000013.1, read on the forward strand.
CATCTCGCTGCCGGTCATATAGAAGGATACGGAAAAGACGCGGTGGCGATGGCTGTCATAGACGTCGCGCTGGCGGTCCTCGAGCCTGCGGGGAGACTCCTGGCGCGCTGAAACCCGCGCGAATCGTTTGTCCAGATCGAACAGCATGGGGTCGCCACTTCTCCTGGGAGAATCCGGCAAAGGAAGCTTAACACAGCGTAATGCGCTCGACGCAAGCTGTCGAGAGCCTAATTGTGAGACGAAATACCACGCCCGGGGTAATGCACAATCGCGGCAGGAACGTTGATTCAAAATGGACAGGGCGGGTTGCCAAGGCAAAGGAATTGTCTCCGCGGTTAGGAGACGGCCAGGTTAGGATAGATCGGGAACAGGCCATTACCTGGGATGGCCGGATTGCCGTACTTTTCTGCCGGTAGTGTCGTGATGCCAGACCTCCGCGGGGTTGATGTGTTGATGGTCCGACCAAATCGAAACAGCAGCGAGGCCTGGCCGGGAGGGGAAGTGGCGTCAGAGCGCATCTTGATCGTGGATGATGAGCCGTACGTGCGCACTCTGATGGCGACCATGCTGGAGAAGTCGAATTACACTCCGGTGCTGGCGGCGAACGGGCTGGAAGCGATCGAGCACCTGGAAAACGATCCACCTTACGACCTGATCCTGTCGGACATTGTGATGAACGGGCTGGACGGGATCGGGCTGCTGGAGCGCATCCGGCAGATTCACCCGGACACGCCGATGGTGATGGTGACGGCCATCCACGACGTGGGGGTGGCGATCTCGGCGATGCGCAAGGGCGCCTACGATTATCTGCTGAAGCCGTTCGAGCGCGAGCAGTTGCTGGTGACGGTGCGCCGCGCGCTGGATTACCGGCGGCTGGTGCAGCAGAACTCTGTATACCGGCTCAATCTGGAGCAATTGGTTTCCGCGCGAACCGAGATGCTGCGGCAGGCGATGGCGGATCTGGAGCGCTCGTACGACATCACGCTGGAAGCGCTGGGCGATGCGCTGGACCTGAAGGATGCGGAAACCGAGGGACATTCGCGCCGGGTGACGGCGTATACGATCGCGCTGGCGCGACATTGTGGGGTAGAGCTTGCGCAGACCCGTGTGATTGCGCGTGGCGCGTTCCTGCACGACATCGGGAAAATGGCGATTCCCGATGCCATCCTGCTGAAGCCGGGGAAGCTGGATCCGGAGGAGCTGGCCATTATGCGCGAGCACTGCGCACGGGGCTACCAGATTCTTCGCAAGATCCCTTTTCTTGAGGAAGCGGCAGAAATTGTTTACAGCCACCAGGAGTTCTACGACGGGAACGGCTATCCGCGTGGATTGAGAGGAGACCAGATTCCACTGGGGGCGCGCATTTTCGCGGTAGCCGATACACTGGACGCCATCACCTCCGATCGTCCTTATCGCCGAGCCAGCACCTATGATCTGGCGCGGAGGGAAATTGAAAGGTGCGCAGGAACGCAGTTTGATCCGGCTGTGGTCGAGGTTTTCCTGGGGCTGCCGGATAGCCTTTGGGAGGACCTGCGCGCCGAGATGACGCGCCATCCACGTTTCTCGCCGCTCTCGTTTGCCGGGGCGATTGAAGATCTGAAGGTTTGATTTCGAGCTTCGCCTGAGATTCGGAACCAGGAGAATTCGCGATGCCACTGCTGGACGATAAAACGATAGTGTCGAAGCTCCAGTCCCTGCCCCGCTGGAAGCTGGATGGCGGTGAACTGGTGCGCCGCTGCGAGTTCACGAATTTTGTCGAGGCGATGCAGTTTGTGAACAGCGTGGCCGAAATGGCCGAGGGTGCCGGACATCACCCGGACATCGACATCCGCTACAACAAAGTGCGGCTGGCGCTGATGAGTCACGACGCCGGAGGGCTGACGGACCGCGATTTCGATCTGGCGGCGGCCATCGACAGCCTGGGTTAGGACATTGCCGGGGCGAAGTTCACTGGATCGCGCGAGTTTGCGGCGGGTAGCGGAGAAATTCCGCGATCAACTCCGAAAACAGCACAACTTTTACTCGGAATTCCCGTCTTCAGATGCAGAGGGGATTTTTGGTAGCTGGGACGGCTGGCGCAGTTTGGCCAGGGATTTTCGATCCCAGAGCGCTACTGCGAGTCCGCCGAAGAGCGCCGAACCGGCGATCAGCAGCCCTGTGCCGAGCATGCGGAAGCCGCGGCGGGACGAAGATTGGGTTGGGTTTTCGGCAGAATCAGCAGCAGCGGACATGCCAAACGTCCTCCAGGGACGAAGTCGAACCGGACGTCTACAACTTTCGGATTGTATCGAGTGTAAATGAGGATTGTGCCGGAGCGATTTCAGAGATACACTGGTTTGAGTCGGAAGCGGGTTGTCCTGCTCCCGAAAGAATTTGAAATGCCACCTGATGGCCTTGCGGGGCATCAGATGTAGTGATGTAGTGAAGGGTTTAGTAACCAGACCGGCGACTGAGAATTCCCGGCTGGTTCCAGGTTGCGTCACTGGCCTCCCGGCACGAACAAATGACCGTTCGTGCCGTCTTTTTTTGCCTTTTTCAGCCTGACGGACCCCCTTCCCGATTCGAGTGCTCTTTCTCCGGTGGAAAACTCGCCTGGTACGATAGAAGCCGGAGCGCTCCTATGGTGAAGCGAATCTTCGGCAGCGTGGCGTTGGGCTTCCTGATCGTGGCCGCGTACGTTCTTCCAGCGAACACTTTGACCGGCGTGCACGCGCAGTGGTCGGATCCGCAGGACGATATTCCCGCCTATCACGCGAATCCGCCGGGGCCGGGGCAGGAGCTGCCGCCGATACTTTCCGGGCAACAGCTCACCGGACCGTACTTCACCAAAAAATGGCAGGTTGCGGTATACAAGCAGGCGGAGCAGATTCCGGACGTGCTGTATCAGCTGCCCTGCTACTGCCGCTGCGACCGCGCGCTCGGCCATACCAGCCTGCACAGCTGCTTTGAAGGGACGCATGGGGCGATCTGCGAGACGTGCGCGGCGGAAGAGGCATACGCGTACAAGATGACGAAGCGCGGCTGGACTCCGCAGCAGATTCGGGCGGGAATCGAGCACGGGGATTTTCGTTCCATTGACCTGAACGCGCTGGGGCAGGGCTGAGAACTGCGTTGCTGAGAAGCACCTTTGTGGCGCTGTTGCTGATGATCGGCGCGGGGTCTGTTTCGGCCGGAGTGGAGCATCGCCCGGCGACTGTGATGCCTTGCGCAGGGATCACGCTGACGGCTAGTTATCTGGCTGAAGCGGCGCCTGGCGCGGGGCCGGGATTCCTGTTCCGCATCGACAACAAGACAGCCCACCAGATTTGGCTGGAGCGGCCCGTGCCATCGAGCGCGCACTGGTACGCGCAGGTGGGGAATCGCTGGCTGTGGCGCTCGTCCGCAGGTCGCGGCGGCGCGCTGGTGGATGCGGAACGGCCTAAAGGGCCGATGTTCGCGTATCGGCCGGCGACGGCGCCGAGGGATCCGCAATATCTGATGGTGCCGGCGCATGGGTCGCAGCAGTGGGCGGAGGCGATGCGGGATCATCCGGCGATCGCTTACGACCCAGGCTGCCCGATGTGCGATTATCCCGGGGAATCGCAATACCAGGCGGTATTTGCGTACGCGTACCTGCCGAACGCGGATGAGCAGGAGCCGGATCTGCTGCGCTGCGGGCTGCGATCGGCGCCGGTGCCGATGCCACCGCACCCGCCCGGGAAAGCGGATTCTCACTAATTTTCGAGTTCAGGGTGCATCTTCCTGGGGACGGGTCTCGTCTTTCCGCGTGAAGCAGAACCAATCTGCTGCATCCCCAGGGATCCGGCCGCAATGGAAGCGTGCGGAGCGGGTTCGAGGAAGAAACCGGAGGATTCGGAGATTCTATGAAGAAGACATTGATGACGATGGCACTGGGCGGAATGCTGGCGCTTTGTGTGGGTCCGGCGCTGCTGGCGCAGGACAACTCAGCACCACCGCAGGACAACGGCCAGCAACAACAGCAGGGGCCTCGGGGCCACAGGATGGATCCCGATACCGAACTGGCGCACATGACGAAGCAACTGGATCTCACGTCCGATCAACAGAGCCAGATCCGGCCGATTCTGGTGGACCGCCAGCTGAAGATGCAGGCGCTGTGGCAGAACCAGTCGCTCTCGCAGGAGGATCGCCGGAGCCAGATGATGAGCATCCGGCAGGATTCGAACGCGAAGATCGAAGCGGTGCTGAACGATCAGCAGAAGCAGAAGTTCGAAGCCATGCAGGCGCGGCGTGGAAGGCACGGCATGCAGGGCGGCAACAATCAGCCGCAACCGCAGGACGCGCAACCGCAGTAAGTCCGCTGGAAACATGGATTGGCTGAGGGCCGCCGGACAATCCCGGCGGCTTTTAGTTTAGGGGCGCGCTCAGCCAGTGCTTTCCAGGAGCAACTCCATGAAGACGTTGGCGCGGGCGTATTTCGACTGGTGGTCCGGCGCGGGCAGGTGCCGGAAGACGAGTTGCTCGTAGAGGTGAGCCGCTGCTTCGGCGCGGGTGTTCGATTCGAGACAGAGCCGACGGGCACCAGTGTGGCGAGCCTCGTCGATGGCGAACTGAAGTAAGCGGCGGTCCAGGCCGAGACCACGGATGGATTCCGAGACGGTCATCCTGGCGAGCTCCAGCTCGCGCGGGGTGGTGACGACGAGGGCGCAGCAGCCGACAGTTTCTCCGTTCAGTTCGGCAATGCAGATCTGGCCGCCTGGAGCGAGGATGTGCGTCTGTGGATCGCCGAGGATCTCGCGGTCGGCGGCTTCGAGGGTGAAGTTCCTGCTGATCCAGGCTTCGTTGAGGCGGCGAAAGGCAGCTTCGTCACCGGGGCGGAAGGTGCGCAGGACGAGATCGCTCACGGAGGTTGGAATTCAGAGAACGCGGATACGATTCTGAAGTGTTGCTGCGGTTCAGAACAGGTGAAGGAGTGCTCGGGCTGCGGCGATGATGCCGATCCAGAGAATGCCGCCGGCGATCATACCCAGGAGGACGCCGCGCGCGGGGGCGAGCGAATCTTCGTCGCCGAGTCTTTTGGGTGCTGGAATAAAGCGCGGCCGGGCCCGGTGCCAGTGGCCGCTCGCGTCGAATCCCATGCCATAACGAACCGCGTCGATGGGTGTCACCATATTTCCTCCTCGCCCATGTATCCCCACAGCGGGGATAAGGGCATGTTCCCAGAGGACCCATCGCAGTGGATGTGACAAATGTCACCCGCGGTTGTACGGCGGTTCCGGAAACCTGCCAATGAGATGGTCGGGACAGGGAGACGGTGTCGGGGATTATGCGGCGGAAATGGAAAAGGCCCCGCGATGGGGCCTTTTGCTGCGATCCCGATGCAGATCAGGCGCGGAGACGGCTGCGCAACTCCTCGGGGATTCGGTCGTGGAGGACGCGGGCCTGCTCGATGGCGACCCCGGTAAGGTAGACAGGGGCCGGTGTGGCGACGGCGACGAGAACCCAGGCGACCAGAGAGGCGAGCAGGCCGAGAATGGCCGCAGCCTGGAGAGTGAGGACGAGCTGGGTGTGCTCGAGATGCATGACAACCGCGGCGGTACGCAACGGCTCGACGTGGTGGATGACGGCCAGCGCCAGCAGGAAGGCGAGGATCGAAAGACTGCTGAGGCTGATGAGGGTGACATCGATGGCGCGGTGCAGGCGCTGCCTGGAGCGGCAATGGCTGCAGGTGGCGAGATGTTCCTCGTAGTCAATACGCATTTCGGGGGAGATCCCTGAAATGTCATACCGCCAGCTTGAAAGTATGTCCCCAACGACAGAATCGGTACATGCGCTCATCGTTCAGGTCCCCACTTTCTGCAACCCCATGGAAAAACATCCGGCCGCGATAGCCCAGGAGTAACCAATCTGTCAGGAAGCGGCTGATTACCATTATAGGCGTGTTTCATCCCAGGACAATCGCTTCCATTGGAGAATTTTGCTCGGCCAGTAACAGTCGATTTGCAAGCAGGCTCATCCGGTCGCTAAGAGCGCGCTCGGCGGCGAGGCGTGCGAGTGCCGGAAGATTATTGCTTTCAGAAAGATGCGCCAGAATCACCCACGAGGCGTGGCCGTCGTAGCGTTTGGCCAGGAAGTCCGCTGCCGCATCGTTGGAGAGGTGACCAACTCGGGACATAACGCGCTGCTTGACGGCCCAGGGATAGGGCCCGTCGCGCAGCATGTCGAGGTCGTGGTTCGACTCCAGCATCAGAATGTCGCATCCCTTCAGGTGCATATGCAGATTAGATGGCATATAGCCGAGGTCGGTCGCAATGCCGATGCGTGCGCCCTCTGTTGCAAATACAAACCCGACCGGATCGATGGCGTCGTGAGGGATGGTGAAAGGGCTCACCGCGATGTCGCCAATGCTGAAGGCGGTGCCGGAATGGAAGTACTCGACGGCGGGCAGAGCGGCGGGATCGCGGTCAGGACCGGATGCGGATTCGGTGAGCGCCTCTTCGGCAGCAGCCTTCTCCTCCTCATCGGGCTCGACGGCGGCGGCCTTCGCCTGAGCCTGGCGCTGCTGGAGCCATTCAGCGTAAGTGATGCGGCGGCGGGGAGTAAGCCAGCGGACCCAGGCCCGGTGGGTGGGCTCAGTGAAGTAGACCGGAATGCCAAGCTTGCGGGCAGTGACGGCGAGCCCCTGAACGTGGTCCTGATGCTCGTGGGTGATGAGGATGGCGTCGAGGGCGCAGGGGTCTTCGCCGGCAAGCTTCATGCGCTTCATCAGCTCGCGGCAGGAGAGGCCGGCGTCGACGAGGATCCGGGTGGTGGAGCTGGACACGATGGTGCTATTACCTTTGGAACCGCTGGCCAGCACCGTCATCCGGACCATACTGATGAGAATACGACGGGTGCATGTGGAAGGCGCGGGCCGGATGCGCCTGAGGCTCACGGAGGTCATCCGCGGAGTACAGGGTCCCCCCTCCCCCCCGGAACCCTGCCAACCCACTGATTTCATGGGTGTTGCCGGAGGGTCATCCGGGGCAGCGCCAAGTTGCTGAAAGCAAAGGCCGCAACGCGGGCCTTTCGGCGCCGTGGCCTGCGGTGCAGGGGGAGTGGGGCCTGCCGGGAGCTCCGGTTGCGGGGGCTGTGCGCGAAGCAATGGTCGTGTCCGCGGATGGGCGTGGCGCGGCACTGCCAGCCGAGGCGATTGAAATACTGGCAGTACCGGAGGGGCTGGTGGAAATCGGGCGAGTGGCGGGTGCAGAGGAAATGGCCGGGACGAGTGCGTCTTCCGCAGCGAACCGGGCGCGGCAGCGAAGAGGCCGGTGAGGCGGTGTCTTCGACAGGGGCGATGCAAAAGCGGGGCACGAGAGGCTCCTTTCGGAGTTGCCGGAATGGCTGGAGAAAAGGAAAAGGCCGCCCGGGATGGGACGGCCTTTGTTTTTTACCTTATAAGTTCAGAATATCAGGTTGGAAGAATTAGCCTGCCAAAAATCTTTGGGATTGCGGCGGCGGAAGTGGTTTTGTATCAGTGTTTGTTACTTTCGTGCGGGCGGCGGGGGGTTGACAACTCTAACGACGTTGGCAGTGTCACGGGAATAGTTCGCCTTTTTGCGTGGGGGCTGGGTCCAAGGGCGCCGCTGTGCGGCGTTCATCGTGACCCATGAGGCCGCTCCCCACGCCCGCAGACTCCAGCCGGGAACGAAGCTCGGCCGTTTCTGCTGAGCTTCGTTCCTTGGCGGCGTGTTGTTGCTGTCCGGCCAGGGACTGCATGGTGTTTTCTCGTTCGGAAGTATGAACTTTACGGGTAGTGGTGCCATTTGAAATCCACAGGCTGCGCTCAGTCCATGACAGGGCGGTAGACTTGGGGCATGGCAATCCGAAGGCTCCGCATTGTGAAGCGAACCCCATCTACGCTGGGCGTCTGTGAGCGATGCAGCGCGGAGTTTACCGGATCAGACGCTGAGATTCGGGCTGCGTTTGACGCGCACAAATGCGCTCGGCTGGACAGCAGCCAGAACGCCGTGCGCGTCGTCCGTGAGGCTACCGAGAACAAGTAGCTACTCTGCCCCTCTCAGCCGCTCCTGCATCGCCATGAACTGTTCATAACGGAGCAGCACGGCCAGCGGCTTATCGTTGTCCTGAATCACCAGCGTCTTGTCCAGGTCGCGCAACTGCTCAATATTCATGGAACGCAGCTTCGTCACCCCGACATGCTGTACGCTCGGATCAAGATATGGAATAGAAACCTGATTCGCCTTTGTCATAAGCCTTCCAAATCGTCCTTCCCGCAGCCTTTTTCATCAATTCTTTGTCGATCCGCTGAATCGGATTCTCTTCCGGAATCAGGCTGCACAGTTCTTCCAGCGTCCAGACATGATCGGTCAATCCCGCTTCCATCGCTGGCGTGACCCGCAGTGTCTTGTGAACGCGGCAGAAGTTGTAGTGCATGAAATAGACCGCGATCTGATGTGCGTGGTTTTCAAACTTCTTGCTGAATCCGTTGGTTAGGCGCGTAAACCGGCGCATCCCCATCCGCATGGAGAGGTTTTGCCGCTCGACATAGGACGTACTGACATGATCTGGGTCTGGATCGCCGCTCACCACCTTCATGTCAGTTCCGATGCACTTCGCCGGGGAATAACGGCGCTGCTCGGCATCGGTCGGAGCGCCGTATATCTTCTGTAATTGGGCATAGTCCACATCGCAGCCAAACGCACCTTCCACGGCTGTTAAATAGGCTCTGTGGGCGTCTGTCGTTAGCTGGACGCGCCCGTGGATGCGCTCGGCTGTATCCCGCATGAAGTCGTAGGCCCAGCCAGCATCGCGGCCACCTACCAGCCAGGAGACGCACAGCTTTGTGTCGGCATGAATGGCCGTCCAGGTCCAAACATCCCCCCATCCTTCGGGCTCCCGATCCGGCATTACATTCTTAGCCTTTGCGCCTACAAACGACCAAATCTCATCGCATTGCAGGCGGCGGACGCGCAGGTTGCGGACGTAGCGATCATGGAACTTGGCGCAGACATTACCGGCATCTTCCAAGAGACGCAGAACCGTGTGCTTGCCAGCTCCAAGCATCCGGCAGGTCGCGTTGATGGAGTTTCCTTCTACCAAAGCTCCTATCACCTTTGCCCTTTTCTCTGCGCTCAAGCGGTTCATTTATGCCTCTATACTGTCTTTATAATAGCAGTACATAAGCTATAGTCAAGCATTATTTTGACGCGTTGTGCCAGAAGAGGATGTAAAATACTTCACATACGAGCACAAGACCAAGGAAGGCGAGAACTATGAGCGCGATCCTTACTTCCTTACTTCTTCTTGCTACAGAAGCATCCCCGGCAAATGCAATACGTGCATCGCTGGTGCGAAGCAGCGACCAATGGTTCCACTGGCTCGTCATTTCCAGCATTGTCGTTGGAATAGGTGTATGCCTTGAAGCTCCAGAGGCGACCATCGCTCTCAAACGATGGTTTCTCCACTGGAGAGGCAAGGAGGTTTCTTCCGAGAACCCAAAGAGTTTGGCAATTCCAGCGTCGTATTTAGGCTTAATTTTGGTGGTCGCTGGTGTTGCTGGCGAGGGGATATTCGAGTTTCTAGCGTCGAGTGCCGATACTGCGGTTCGCAGCCATGACGAACAAGTTTTAGCAGACACCATTAAAGAGGCTGGAGATGCCGCAGCCTCAGCGAAGAATGCCGAAACCGCAGCGGATGATGCCAAGACTAAGGGGGCGCAGGCGCAAGCATCCGCGGCAGATGTGGGAAAGAAGGCCGAGCAGGTAAACCAAGCGTTAGGGATGGCGCAGTTTTTCCTATCGGACAGAGATATTCTCGACCCAGATGGACTGAAGGCCAAGCTATCGAAATTTGCGGGAAAAACCATTCTTTTTAGGTCGTATGTCAACGATGGCGATGGATATTTTTTATGCAAGGAATTGGATTGGCTTGCTGGATCTGTCGGAGTAATAGCAACGGACCAATGCGGCCTGTTTCCCGTTGAACCTCCACATCCCCTGACGCAAACCAACGTCTTAGCATCCGATGAAGGCACTATGCTCTCAGTGGAGTCGGCCATATCTAGGGCAACCGCATTCGGAGCCTCGGGTGCTGTAGCAAACACTAGTAGACTGTCGCAGAGAATTCATTACCGGGTAGTGGCGCAGTTGTCGGTTCGCGATGATGCGACCGTTGGTATAAATTCTTTGTGAACACGGCATCAGGTAGACTTATCGCCGTTTCTTG
>JASIAO010000132.1 GCA_030041955.1 Acidobacteriaceae bacterium
GGACCTGGGCATCGCCCGCAACACGATCGCCGAGGTTTACAGCCAGCTAGTCGCCGAGGGCTGGCTCACCGCACGGACTGGCTCGGGCACGTCGGTCGCCGAGCGCCGGGCGATCGACGTCGGCCCCGGCCTGTCGGCACCCGCCGAGTTCGCCAGGTACCGCTATGACCTGCGCGCGGGCGAGCCGGACCTGTCCGTATTTCCCCGCCGCGCGTGGCAGGCGGCTGCCCGCAGGGCGCTCGCCGCCATGCCCGACCGGCTGCTCGGTTACCCGGATCCGCGCGGACTGCCGCCACTGCGGACGGCCGTGGCTGATTACCTCGCCCGGGCGCGGGGGGTTGTTGCCCGTCCGCAGGACGTAGTAATCTGCGCGGGCTTCGTGCACGGCCTGGCCGTCGTCTGCCGGGCGCTGCGCCTGGCCGGCGCGGGCACCCTCGCCGTAGAAGCGTACGGTCACCAGGCACACCGCGATGTGGCGGAGCATCAGGGACTGCGCCTCCGGCCGCTGACCGTGGACGGTCAGGGCGCGGTCATCGGCGACATTGGCGGGTCGGACGCGGCGTTGCTGACCCCGGCCCATCAGTTCCCGCTGGGCGTGACCCTCGACCCACGGCGTCGCAGGGAGGCCGCCGCATGGGGCGGGGTGCTCGTCGAGGACGACTACGACGGAGAGTTCCGCTACGACCGGCAGCCGGTGGGCGCCCTGCAGGCGCTCGCGCCCGACCGCGTCGTGTATGCAGGCACGGCGAGCAAGAGCCTGGCTCCTGGCCTGCGGATCGGCTGGCTGGTCGTGCCGCCGCGCCTGGTCGACGCGGTCGTTGCCGAACTGGCTGGCGGCCCGTCGGTCCTAGACCAGCTGACGCTGGCCGACTTCATTACCTCGGGCGGTTACGACAGACAGGTGCGCCGCGCCCGGCTCGCTTACCGGCGCCGCCGCGACCGCCTGGCCTCGGCGCTGGGTCGTCAGGGCCGTTACGTCACCGGCATCGCGGCCGGCCTGCACGCCGTGCTCGAACTGCCGAGTACGGAGGCCGAGCAGCAGGTCGTCGCCCGCGCGGCCGAGCGCGGGGTTGCCATCGACGGCCTCGAGCGTTATCGCACCCCCGCGGCGAGCGATGACCGGGCCGGTCTTGTCATCGGCTACGGCCGCCCGGCCGAGCACGCTTACACCACGGCGCTGGCCCGGCTCTGCACGGTCTTGACCGGCACCGCCGAATGGGCTGGCTAGCACGGCGGGGCTCGCCACGTCCTCGGCGGGATCGGAAATCCTTACCGGCTCCTTACGTGGCTCCGCGATGTTGAGCCGTGTCATCTCCCTCTTCGTAGTCAGGAATGTGTGATCGGTGCGCGCGGTCGCCATCTGAAGATCGTTAAGCCAATCGACCGAGACGCTCCCAGACGATGGCTCAATGATCACCGGCGTCCCAGCTTGTCAATGGCGACCGCGCGGGCCATACCGGCCATCGCTCTTCGAGCCCCCGGCGAGTCCGGCTTCCTGAGTGATTATCGGACCTGGTGCCGCATCAAGCGACGTTTGCTACCTCGAAGCGGAGGATGATAACCGGCTTCCCGCGGCACGCTATCGGGCAGGGCGGGCCTGCGTGAGCGCTGTGACATCCTCTCCGCGCCATCCTTCTCCTCCTGCGCTGATCCGAACACGTTTTCATCATTGTGGGTCATCGCTTCCGTTATAGCGATAGTAACGACCCACGATCCTGTCGGCGCTTGGCGATAGCGACGGGTGAGGTAGGTGGGATGAGCCCGCCGCGCTTGATCTAACGAACAAGTCTGAGATATGCCTTCGGCCCGGCCTCGGCGGCTGCGTAGTGCGGGCACGCTCGGGTCCTGCCGTCTCGGTCGTCGCAGATCGGGATCGCGTGGGCTGCACCTGGCAAACCTGGGTCGCCACGCCAGGTTGCCCAAACCACCCGTTGACCAGACGCCCGCTAAACACGACGACTGGGAGACTAGTGGAGGTGCTACATCGGGCCACAACATAACAATTCATATATCGTTTCCGATTTGATCTCTGGCACCGCGGCAGATCCAACGTATCGTCGCCCCTGATGTTCAGCGATCTGGGAAGATGGGCGTGCAGCCGGACACTTTAAGCACCAAGGTACGGATAAGCGGATTGGACAGGCGCTGACGCTCTGAGGTGCTTGTAATACCGCCGTGTGATTCCTGGTACCTGTGAGAGATACTACGGCTCGGCTTACCAATCTGCTCATTAGGCAAAGATGCGAACGTCGCCTCTGCTCCGGCAAGAGACCGCGAGGCGACGCGCGCACAGATCTCGCGAAGGAGAATCCGTTGAGTAACGTACCACGCGGCACCAAAACCCGACGCGACTGGCCAGATCTGGCTGCCTTCGTGGCGGTCCTGGCCTCAGGTGTCGTGTTGATAGTTCTGGGGCATCAGACGGCCGGGAGTCTAACCACGATCTGTGCTGCACTCGTGGGAGTCTACGGGGCTTGGCGGCACTGGCGCTTATCAGCCCTGGCCAATGGCGTCCCTGCCCTGATAGCTCCCAGTGCGAGGTCGTGGCCGCTTCTGCCCATGCCGTCCTTGCGCGGTACCGTCACCCCACGGCCTTATCAGACGCGGTTGTCCGACCTGCACTCCGAGCGCGGACACGCCGAGGTCGGCTCGCCGCGGCCAGGCTGATAGGAGTCTCGTGGCAGTTTGAGTGGACATGCCTGTCTGCTGACCTCCACCGCTCCGGTCTCTTAAGTTACGGCGGCTGGAGCCTAGCGTGGCTGCCACATCTGGCCCCGAATATAACAATTCAAGTAGCTTGCGATTTGTCTTCCTGCGCGACGCGGGACCATCCACGGTATTGTAACCCCGTGGGGTGGCCTAGTAACGTTGGGTAGCAACGATGTGACCTTACGTACCTAAAATGGTTGCTCCGTGTCGTTCATGTAAATATCGCACCAATTGGAGTGCATTATGGACGTTTCAGTTCTTGGCCCGGCCCTCGAAACTACCCTCCTCGACTCCCGCGCTATCCCAATCACGGAACTAACATCCGATTCGTACGATTTGGATAGTATTGTGCAACGGGCCATACCGTTGGGTACTGACGCGGAGAGGCCCACGGTCTCTGCCTTCAATTCTTCAATTTAGCGGCATATCGCAGACATGCCGGAAAAAGTCCTGCCCTTCCGGCAATTCGTGCTCAAGATATGCAGTCGATGCGACCTTGCGTGTGATCACTGTTATGTCTATGAGTACGCCGACCAGAGCTGGCGCGGTCGCCCGAAGGTAATCTCCGACGAAACAGTCACCAAGGCTGCAGAGCGGATAGCGGAGCATGCTCGCAATCACGCCCTGGCAGCGGTTCGCATCATCTTGCATGGGGGCGAACCGCTGCTCGCGGGCGTTTCCCGGCTGAAGCGTATATGCGAGATCCTGCGCCGCGAGGTGGAGCAGGTCTGCGAGGTCGACCTACGGATCCATACCAACGGCGTCCTGCTCGATGACAACATCTGCCAGTTGTTTATCGAGCAGCAGGTCAAGATCGGCATCTCCATTGACGGAGATCGGGCCGCGAATGACAGGCACCGGCGGTACGCCGACGGACGCAGCAGTTATGACCAGGTCATCCGGGCCGTCGGCAGGCTGCGCGACGAACGGTACCGGGTGCTCTATTCGGGCCTGCTGTGCACGATCGATGTCCGCAACGACCCTGCTGCCGTCTATGATGCCCTCGTGGCACTCGAGCCGCCGTTAATAGATTTTCTCCTCCCGCACGCGACATGGGATACTCCGCCGCCCGGCACAGTCGGGTCGGATACTCCCTATGCCGACTGGCTGATCACGATCTTCGATCGATGGATCGAAAGCCCTAATCGCGTCCCCGTGCGATTGTTCGAGTCGGTCATCCAGACCACCCGCGGCGCGGACAGCCTCACCGAGGCGCTCGGGCTCAGCCCCAGCGACGTTGTGGTGATCGAGACAGACGGCTCGATCGAGCAGGTGGATTCGCTCAAGGTGGCGTATGACGGAGCGCCGGATACCGGGTCCGACGTCTTCCGCAACTCTCTGGATGAGGCTGCCGCACATCCCGCCATTGTCGCCAGACAGCAGGGAAAAGCGGGACTATGCGAGAAATGTCGCGGCTGTCCGGTCGTGACAAGCTGTGGCGGCGGACTCTATACGCATAGGTTCCGGACTGGCAATGGTTTCGATAATCCATCGGTCTACTGCGCGGACCTTCTGAAGCTCATCACTCATATCCGGGAAAGGCTGAAGTCAATCACCGCTCACCGCGCCGAGAAAGCGCAGGTTCACCAGGTCCCGTCCCGGCATTTCGATGTCCTCGCGGCCGGATATGGCGACGATTTGGCGGTTGGCTATCTCATCGAGTCGCAGCGGAGCCTCACGCGTGGCCTGCTGGGGCTCGTGCACGAGCAGATTGCCGAACGTGTGCTGCCAGCGCCGGATTCGGCCATGTTCGACGCGGCCTGGGAAGTCCTTGCTTATCTGGACAAGAGCAATAGGCAGGCGTTCGACCGCGTGCTCGCCCATCCCTACGTTAGGGCATGGTTGGCTCACTGTTACCGGGAATTGGGCGCGCGGCCGGTCAACGTGGCCTCCTTGGGCGCAGATGCGGCCCACCTGGCCTCCATTGCGGCGGCCGTGGCAATCCTCTCAGGAGAGCAGGTGCACCTCCAGGTGCCGGTCAGAGATGGCTGCCTGCACCTGCCGACGCTCGGGCGCCTGCACGCCGGGTCCGATACGGCTGCCATGATCATGACCGGCTCCGATGGGTTCGACATAAAGAGCGGCGCTGGCGAGTGGTCGCTATCCGCCGCAGTCGCGGACGAAACCTGGTATGCCGGCTCGTGGCAACCAGTACGAACGCTGACGGCCGGCCGCGCCGTTGCCACGCTGGAAGACACCGATCCGTACCGGGACTGTCATCAATGGACTCCCGCCGCCCGCCTTTCCGACCAGCAGGTCACGGCATGGCAGCGGCTTTACCAGCAGGCGTGGGCCTTGATCGATCGAGAGCACGGCGCCTACACGTCCGGCCTTGCCGCCGGGCTAGCAGCGATCATGCCTCTGGCCAACGACAAGCCAGGCCGGGAGATCAGCGCCGCCTCGCGGCAGGCCTTCGGTGCCATCGGCGCTGCCATGCCAGTCGATGGAGATGTCCTGGCCTTGCTGATGATCCATGAATTCCAGCACGTGAAGCTTGGCGCGATCCTGGATATTATGGATCTATGCGATCATTCTGATAAGCGCCTTTTCTTCGCTCCATGGCGGCCTGATCCCCGGCCACTTGAAGCATTGCTGCAGGGCACGTACGCACATATCGCGGTTACAGATTTCTGGCGATCAAGGCGGCAGTACCTATCCGGACCGGAGGCGCACGCCGCGGCGGAGAACTTTGCGCTCTGGCGGATGTTCACTGCCGAGGCGATCGACACGCTTGCCGCCTCAGGCTCGCTGACGCCTCTCGGCGCGAACTTCGTCGATGGAATGCGCGCTACCGTAACGCCATGGCTCGATGAGCATGTTCCGGGTGCAGCCAGCGACGCGGCGCGCAGCCGGGCCGAGGAGAACCGGCGCGCCTGGCAAGACAGGCGCGCCCGATGACGTGGTATAGACTTCGATAAGTCGGAAATACTCGACCGTGGTCAGGCGGGTACGCGGGTATGCGTATGATGCCACTGCGTCAGATTACGGATTTTGCGTCGCGTTGGATGCGAGAGACCAGAGTTTGCTCCAGTAAATCAGAGTGACGCCCGTGACTGACTAGTATCAAATGCGCCTTTCTCCGCGATATTCTCAGATGCACCTTTGTCACCTATAGTGGGACCAAACGTTTGCCGAATGGCAAGCGCG
>JASIAO010000133.1 GCA_030041955.1 Acidobacteriaceae bacterium
AATGTAGGCAAGATTTGTTCCAATAAACTTTTTTCTGTTGCGCGAGATGTTAATTGAATAGGAAGAGGGGTAAATTAACTTGGAATCGTTTAATATGCTCATCGTGATTAGATGAAGATGTGTTCCTTGGATAACTCCTTTCACCTTCTCCGTTGCTGATTGGCCCTTAGTGCCTATCCGAATAACCCGTGGAGGGCTATTAATTACTGTAGGCAGCTGACGTTTCTTCTGGCAGCTGCATGTAGGATGTTGATCGCGGTCGGGAAGTGAGCCACTATCGCGGCGAGAACTGAGCCACCGGGGAGGTTGCAGCGCGAGGCGGGCAAGCGGCGGAAGGGGCCTGATTTGCGAAGGCGGTCTTGAGCCATCGCCTGCTTGAGTGGCGATCTGCCTGCCTTACGTGAAACAGGCTGTGTCTGCTAAAGCATTCAATCCGAAGCAGAACTTCGCCCCATTGCCGCTAAGAGTCGTTGAAGCATGTCAAGATAGCGGGCAAGGGCCGCTCGCCCTTTCTTGGTCAGATGATAGGTCGTCTTCGGGCGACGGCCAACGAAGGCTTTTTCAGCCCGGACGTATTCGGCTTCTTCGAGTCTTTGGAGTTGCAGCCCCAAGCTACCGTCTGCTACGTCAAGCCTCTTTTTCAGAGCGGTGAAGTCGTGAGGTCCATCGAGTTGAAGGGCCGTTAGCACGCCCAACCGTACAGGGCCGTGAACGGTGGTGTCGAGACCGTTGAAGTCAATCGGCTGCATGGTTCGCCACTGCCTCCCGCAGTTGAACCCACTGGATCGCAACGCCTGTCAGGTAGCCAACGGCCATGAAGCAATTAGCGAGGGCGTAGCTATAATGCTGGTCGAAGACGGGAAGCAGCATCCCGGCGAGTAAGGTGGAAACAACGAGGCCGAGACAGTAGTACCGCTCCCGGCTTCTCAGGGCCATGCGAACCAAGATCAACGAAAAGGCGATGAGGAGTCCGATGTTTACGGCATAGACAACGACGGTTCGTGCGGCTCCCATGCTGGGCCCGAGGAACGTCGCTACAGCATAACCGTTCGCCGCCCCCCACACGACGCCGTAGATGAAGCCCGAGAGAACTACCTGTTTGGTGATTTCGGGGCTGAGGTTGGCAGTGCGGCGAGATCGCAGGAACAGCACTACGGGGCCGAGGACCATAATCGCAGCGAGAGGGGCCAGTGGGAGCCAGTTGTTTTCCGCCAGCAGGCTGACGACTGCTCCACCGACTGCTACGACCGTAAGGAGGAGGCCGAAGACCAACATCTCCGGGCCGAAAGACAGGTGCAGCCCCATTGCCCGCTGCATGACAGCAAGATCATCTTTGATGCGTCCGAGTTGATCCTCTGACATGACTCGCCCTCCGCGTCACCGTAGATACTCAAATCGACTGTGTACTCAACGTATTTGAGTATATCGCACGCGGCAGGCGTGTCAAGAGCTTTTCCCCGGCTTCGCCCGGTGTGCCCGGTACGACTTCCCGGCGATCTTCAGGATGATCGCCCCATCGACGATCCGGTCCAAAAGCGCCATCGCCAGCGGTGGGTCGCCCAGGTAGTCCCCCCACGCCTCGAAGTCGATGTTCGTCACCAACGCCGTCGAACGCTGCTCGGTTCGCGCATCGACCACTTTGTACAGCAAACTCGCCGCCTGCGGCGCCTCGGCCCGCTCGATCTTGTCAAAGCCGAATTCGTCGATGATGAGCAGATCAAAGCGCGCGTAATAGCGTACTTGCTTGGGCAGCGTCTGGTCCGCCAGCGAGGCCCGTAAGTCCTGTAACAGGGCGGCGCTGGTCGTGTAACGCACTCGCCAGCCCAGGGCGCACGCCTGGTGGCCAATCGCTTGCACAATATGACTCTTTCCGACTCCGCTTTGTCCGACTATGACGAGGTTGTCCTTACGGCGGATGAACTCGCCGGCCGCCAGTTCCTCCACCCGCGCACGCTCGATCATCTTGGCGTTGAACTGCCAATCGAATGTTGCCAGTGTCTTGCCCTCGCGGAAACGCGCCTCGCGGACACGGTGGGCAATGGCCCGCTCGCGCTTCGCCGCTGCCTGCTCGGCGATCAGCAGGTGCAGGAACTCCAGGTGGGACAGGCCCTCACGCTCCGCTCGGGCCACGGCGGCGTCGAACGACTCCGGCGGCAACGGCACCTTCAGGGCTGTGAAGTCCGACAGAATACGCTCACGCAGGTCAGGGGGTGTCTTGGCACGAGTCGCTCGGCGGGCCATCGTCGTCAAGCTCCTTGGGTAACAGGGGTTGGTAATCGGATGTAGGACGCGGGGTCACGGGGTCGATGGTGAACGCGGCCGGCAGGGAGCGTCGCTCCTCCTCGGCCAGCGATTCGAGTACGCCCTTGGGCCTGGCCTGGGCCGCCAGGATGCGTTCCACCGCCGCCAGCGAGTAGGCGCCGTAACGGACGGCTCGCTCCAGGGCCGCGATCCAGTCGGCCCGCGCATAGGTGCCCAACAAGAGCAGGACGCGGTGCGCCTGATCCTTGCTGTAACGCTGCGTCTGCACCAGGCCCTCCAGGAAGCGAACCGCCACCGGCCCCAATTCGGCAAAGCGCTCACGCAGCACGGCCTGGCGCTTCTGCGGGTCGATGGAAGGCCGGTGTTCGGGTCGCTCGCTGCGCTGGCCCGTCACCGGCCGCGGCAGCAACGGGTGACGGGCAACTTCTTCGAGTTGGGGGCCATAGACGATGACCTCGTCCTCCGTCACGCGCACGGCTAGCAACTGGCCGATGTGCCGCCACGGCACCGAGTACAGGTTCTGCCGGTAGGTTACGTACCCCTCCACTGTCACCGTGCGGTACAGCACCGGCGCCACTTCGTAGGGCGTTGCCGGTAGCGGGATCAGATAAGGCAGTTCCGTGGCGTGGCGTTCCAGAGGGCTTTGGCGGGTCTCGCGGTGGATGCGGATGTCGGCGACTTCGGCCAACCAGCCGGCCGTGACCTCGTTGAGGTGGGCCAGCGTGCGGAAGGTGCGACCCTTGAGCAGATTGATCTGGGCGTAATAGAACGGTCGTTCGACCTTGCCCTTGGTCTGGGGCCGCCGCGGCCGGCAGGCCACGGGACGGAAGCCGTAATGGGTGGCGAAGGCCAAAAAGCGGCAGTTGTAGATGGGCACGTCGCCGTCGTAGCCGGTGACGACCACCTTGAAGTTGTCGTACAGGCAGGTAGCGGCGACGCCGCCGAGGTAGTCGAAGGCGCGAACGTGCTGCCGCAAGGTCGTCTCAAAGTCCTGGGCCTCGACGAAGCGCAGGTACTGGCGACGCGAGTAGCCGAGCAGATAGCTGAATAGGTGGACGCGGCGGCGGCCTTCTTCGCTGAAATCAATGTCGTAGGTCGCGTAATCGACCTGGGCTTGGGCTCCGGGGGCTGTCTCGAAACGGACGACAGGAGACGGAGTTGGCTGCGGCCGTAGTTGGCCGACACGCTGGCGGACGATGGTGTAGCTACCGCTGAAGCCATGTTCCCGCAGTTCCTGGAACACCCGCGCCGCTGTCAGGTCGGGGTAACGCCCCAGCAGCTCGACGATGGTAGCCTCATACGGATCGAGGCGGCTGGGTCGCGCGCTGGCCGGCGACGGCGTCTTGCCGGCCCGTGCCGCCGCGATGCCGTCCAACGCGCGGCGGACGGTGTTGCGGGATATCCGCAGGGTCCGCGCGATAGACCGCATCGACGCGCCGGCCTGCCAGCGCCGCACGATCTCGTTGCGTGTGGCCTCGTTCATGACAGTCGCAGCTCCTCATACAAGTCGGCGGCCAGCGTGGCGACCGCGCCGGCATCTGACCCCAGACGGGCGAAACCATCGGCCAACAGACCGCGATCCAGGCGTGTCAGGTCGGCGCGGCCACGATGCCGCAGCCAGTTCTCCATCCGCGCCAGTTGTTCCAGCAACTGCCCCAGGTGCCGCGCCACGCGATTGCCCGCGCCGCTCAACCGCGGGTCGTGCGGCCGCACGCCGCCAGCCTGCGCCTGGGACAGCGCCTCGCGTGGCCGAGCCAGCACATGCTCCACCTGCGGCCGAGCGGCCGCGCCCTGTACCAATGCCACGACGCCGCGCAACTCGGTAGCCGTTAATCCTTCACGACGAGCACAAGCCAGCACCTCGACTTGGTTGCCCGCGGGCAACTGCACCAACGCCCGCGCCGCCGTCGGCGCCAGCAATCCCAGACGCAGATCCTCGCGGGCCTCCTCGGCCAGCCGCTCCACCAACGCCAGTCGCCGGCAGACCCAGCTCTTGTCGCGGCCCAGCAGCTCGGCCGTCTCAACTTGCGTCAGGCCGTCCTCGCGGACCAGGGCATGGACAACCCAGGCTTCCTCCAGCTCTTGCACCGGCCGGCTGCCGCGGTTGAGGCCGTAGATGGCCGCCTTGGCGGCACGCTCATCGGCCGCCAGCAGCCGCGCCGACAGACCACGCATTCCCGGCACGACGCGAGCGGCCGTCACACGCTTGAAGCCATCGAGTATCTCGGGCGTCTCCTCGCGGAGGCAAACGACGACGGGGGCGACTTGACCGTAACGCTCCAGCGAACGAGCCATCGCCGTCTCTGCTTCGGCATCGGGCAGGCGGTAGCGGCGGTAATGTTGCCCGAAGGCGTCCACGGGCAGCACCCGCACTTGGCCCGCTTCCCAGTCCGACATGCATGACTCCTCCGCTGTTCCCCCAATCAGAGAAAGGAAACGGGGGGACGGAGAAGATCCGCCCCGCCCGCTCCCTCCTCTGCTATTGGGGTCGGGGGTCACAATAACGCGATGGCATAAGGAGAAAAATAGGTGACGACATTCGCGCTCGGCTCACGGCGGTGGGCGAACACGAAAGCGCCGGGGTCGTGCGCCGCGGCGACGGCGCTCCAGGCGTCTAACGTCACGCTGGCGGACGCGACGTAAAGCCTGGCGGCAGGCCGGCGAACAGAAGTGCTGATCGGGAGAGCGCGGGGACGGGACGAAAAGTTGGTAACAACCGGGTCGGTCGCACGGGCATCCCGAAAAAACTTGCGGAATTGTGGCTGGGCGCTGGCCCTCGGGCGGCGGCGTGTCCGAGACGGTCAGAGCGCGACGCTGACGGCGTTGCTGACGATAGCGTTGACTTTGGAAACGCCGGCATTGCTTGCCGTGTTCGCTGGCGCGGTAGCGTTGAGCGGCCCGCCAGCGCCGCCACCGACGGGCTGCCCGTTGGCAAGCCGGGGAGCAGTAACGGCCTTGGGGGCGGGAGGGGCGGAACCAGCGCTCACAGCCCTTGAGCAGGCAACGGCGGCAGCCGTGCGGATGGGAGCGTGCGCAGGAGAATCCTTGACCCGGTGTGGGTTTGCGGGAATACTGCAACGGGCCCACGGGAGGTAATGCTCCCGAGCGGTCGAGTCTCGGGGGGAAGAAGCAACCTTCCTCCCGAGGCGTTTTATGGCCCTCCGCCGGTCTGGGTCGGGGAAGCCGGACATCTCCAGCCTACCTCGCATCGGCAGTTCTTGCCAGGACGAAGACGGAGCCACCACCGCTATCGACGGATCGCGGCGTGGCTCGCCTGGCTCTGTCAAAGTGGCTCTCTCCCGACTGCCACTGACAGACTCGCTCCCCAAACCTCCTTGACATCGTGGAACGTCTGCTCGATGGCACTGCGGTCGGCCATCATCTCCACGACCTCGGCGGCGCTGACGGTCGGGTCGGTGCAAAAGTAGGCCAGCCAGCCGCTCGGCTCCCGCACCAGCACCACGCGGATCAAGCCTCCGGCGGGCCGCCACGTCGCCAGGAACGTCTTGACCTGTTCGACCACCTTGTTGCCGTATTGCCAGCACTCCAGCCGTTGCCAGCCACCTTGGTGCCCGGCCCGCTTGGCCAGGTCGATCCGATCCTTGCCATAGCGTGGCAGCGGGCCGCGTTG
>JASIAO010000134.1 GCA_030041955.1 Acidobacteriaceae bacterium
CTTTGCCGTCTTCGAAAATATGGAATTGCTGCGCGGTCAGCCCCTGCACCGGCTTCCCATCCCTGGTCACCACCACATCCACCAGCACCAAATTCGCCGTGGTGCGCAGCACGGGCGTATTCCGTCCGGCCGAGGGCGCAGTCGGCTGCTGCGCGGGAGAAAGCGATACGAGCAGGAAAGCGGTCGCAATAGCCGGGAACGAGCGCGGGCGAGGCATCGGCAACATGATGCCTCAAAAGGAGTGTGAAACACACTCCTCCTCTTCGGCGGCTTCAATTTTTACACCGCCAATCCATTTTCCTGGGTCAGCCAGCCTGATCAGCTGAAGCTGACCACTTTTTTGGCCGCCGTCACCACGTTCTGCGCCGTGTCCACCACGTCGCCGACCGTTTCCTTGCTCCTTTTCAGGTACTTGGTGGCACAGTCGCTCACCGAGCCGGCGGTGGTGCGAACGTATTCGCTCGCGTCCTCATACCCGCGGCGAATCTGCCGGCGCGTGCGGGCGCCGGTTTGCGGCGCGTAGATCAGGGCGAGCGCCGCTCCCGCGGCCACGCCAATGCCAAATGCTGCCCAGAATCGACCCATGTTCACCCCACTCAAACTTCAGATACGGTTAGCCAGCATCATGGTTGCGTAATAAAGCAAAAAGCCGCCCGCAATGGGCGGCTCTTTCTGCGGATTGGTGTTCCCACTCATTTCTTCTCGCTAAGCTGCCTGGCCTGGAGCGTCACCAACTCGCTCAGATCCTGCTTTTCCAGGCCGTGCTCGTTCTTGTTGAACTCATCCACCTTGCTCGACCAGTTCATCGAACAGAACTTCGGTCCGCACATCGAGCAGAAAGCCGCTTCCTTGTAGTAGTCGTCGGGCAGCGTCTCGTCGTGCATCGAGCGCGCCGTCTCCGGATCCAGCGACAGCGCAAACTGCTTCTCCCAGTCGAACGTGTAGCGCGCGTAGCTGATGGCGTCGTCCCGATCCCGCGCTCCCGGCCGATGCCGCGCGATGTCCGCCGCATGCGCCGCAATCTTGTACGCGATCATCCCGTCGTGAACGTCCTTCTCGTTCGGCAGCCCCAGGTGCTCCTTGGGCGTGACATAGCACAGCATCGACGCGCCATGCCAGCCGATCAGCGCCGCTCCGATCGCGCTCGTAATGTGGTCGTACCCCGGTGCAATGTCCGTCACCAGCGGCCCCAGCGTGTAGAACGGCGCCCCGAAGCAGTACTCCACTTCCTTATCCACCTGCTCCTTGATCTTGTCCAGCGGCACGTGCCCCGGCCCTTCGATCATCACCTGAACGTCGCTCTCCCAGGCCTTCGCCGTCAGCTCACCGAGCGTCTTCAGCTCGGAGAACTGCGCCTCGTCCGACGCGTCCGCCACGCACCCCGGCCGCAGCCCGTCGCCCAGCGAGAAGCTCACGTCGTACTTCGCCATCACCTTCACAATGCGGTCGAAGTTCTCATACAGGAAGTTCTGCTTGTGATGGTGCGTCATCCACTGCGCCAGGATCGCGCCGCCCCGGCTCACGATGCCGGTGATGCGCTTCGCCACCATCGGCACGTATTGGATCAGCACGCCGGCGTGAACCGTAAAGTAGTCCACTCCCTGCTGCGCCTGCTCCTCGATCACTTCCAGATACACATCGATGTTCAGGTCTTCGAGCCGCTTCACCCGTGCCAGCGCCTCATAAATCGGCACCGTCCCGATCGGCACCGGCGAGTGCCGCAGAATTGCATCCCGGATCTCAGGAATGTCCCCGCCCGTCGACAGATCCATCACCGTGTCCGCGCCGTGCTGCACCGCCATGTGCAGCTTGCGCAGCTCCTCGTCGATGTTCGAGGTAATGGCTGAGTTCCCGATGTTCGCGTTCACCTTGCACCGCGTCGCGATTCCGATCCCCATCGGCTCCAGCTCCGGATGGTTGATGTTCGCGGGGATAATCAGCCGTCCCGCGGCCACTTCGTCGCGCACCAGCTCTGCCGCGATCCGCTCGCGCTGCGCGACGTAGGCCATTTCTTCGGTGATCAGCCCCTTGCGCGCGAAGTGCATCTGCGACATATTGGTGTCGCCGCTCCGGGCCGCTTCGGCCCTGCGGTTGGCAATCCATTCGGCGCGAGGCTTCAGGATTTCAAGAGTTGGATTGGAAGCAGCCATGCGAACACCTCGGCGGGAAAATTGGTCGCTGCGGTCAGATCGATCAGAAATAACGATCCAAACTCGGATTATAAATTGCCGCGGCAGGGCTCGTAATTTTGGCTCCGATCGGGCGCTTCGGCAGCACGATTTACCTGGGCAGTCTCGACAGGGAAAAGCAGGGACAGGGGGCCCCGAGTGAGCGCAGGTCAACCGGCGGTGCGCCAGATATCGGATACGGCACGGTGGGCGGCTGTGTATCGCGCGGATGAGACGGACCGCGACGATGCGCTCTTTCGCGATCCCTTCGCGCGCCGCATGGCCGGCGAGAGAGGCGAACAAATCGCTGCGGCTCTGCCTTTCCATCGCGAAAACGCATGGTCGTGGGTGACGCGCACCGTTCTGTTCGACCGGTTCATTGAGGAGCAGGTGCAGGCAGGCGCGGACCTGGTCCTCAACCTCGGTGCGGGCCTGGATACCCGGCCTTACCGCATGGCATTACCGGCGGAGCTGAACTGGGTGGAAGCCGACCTTGCCGGCATCCTCGACTATAAGGAAGAAATCCTCGGCGGCGCGCAGCCCGCGTGCCGCCTGGAGCGCGTGCGCGTGGACCTGGCGGACGGCGGGATGCGGCGGGAGCTGCTGGCCAGGCTGGCGCAGCATTCGCGGAGGACCCTGGTGATCACCGAAGGCCTGATCGTCTATCTTCGTCCCGAGATGGCAGCGTCCCTGGCACGCGATCTCGCGCGCTTCCCCTCATACCAGGCGTGGGTGACGGAACTGGTATCGCCGGGACTCCTGAAGATGCTCCAGGAGCACACGCTGCCGCAGTTCGGCGAGAACGTAGCGCGTCTGCAGTTTGCGCCCGCCAACGGTCCGCAGTTCTTCGCAGAGCATGGATGGACCGCGGCCAGGGTGGAGTCGATGCTGAAGGCGGCGGCTGCGCTCAGGCGCGCCCCCGTCAATCTCGAGCCGCTCGCGTCGCTGCCCGAGGACCCGGCGAACATGGGCGATCAGCCGTGGTCCGGCGTCTGTTTGTTCGTGCGTGGATAGAAGCCAGCCGGGAGAGTCGCGGCGCGCCGGTCGCTTCGGCCGCCTCGCGGTGTTAACCGGAAGCAGTCGAATCCCGACAGAACTTGAGCGCTGAATTGTCCGGACGAAATGCGGTCGGGCAGGAAACACCCGGTGCTGCACGCGTGACTTGATCAGCGGCGCGGCGCGCCCGAATCAGGCTGCGTCTTCGACGGAGCCGCCCAGGAACCACCTCTCGTAGCGGCGGTCGACCTTGCCCAGATGGTAAACGGCTTCGGCGGTTTCCACCAAAGACGTCTCCGGATCGACGCTGAGGATCGCTGAGCTGTAGATCAACCCGCAGGGCAGATCCCGGTGCCGGAAGGTGTAGCCGGTGAGCCGGTATCCGGGCACAAGCTCCCGATAGGCGGGAGAAATGACATCGTCCACAACTGACCAATTCTCAATGCGCACTTTTGGCTTGTTGACTGCAATCGGTTCCATACTTCTACTGCTTCCTGCTCCGCCGGCCCCTCACGAGCACCGGCCTTTATGAATAAGAGATGAGTCCGCTACACCATTGGACGCAATCTGAATGCCAAATGTGCGGATTGAAAGCGCAGGAGTTTCCTCGGCTCCGCAATCCCGGCAGCGTAACTTTTACCGGGATCAGGCAGATTTGTTCACCGAACGCCGGCAGGGCCGGCCGCGCCGGCTGAACCGGGGCAAAGGTCAGCGGTCGCCGCCGATCCGGATCGCCGCAGCAGCACGGCGATCCGGCCCGGGCCGGCCAGGTTACACGCGCTCGATCGTCACCGATTCGAGCACTACCGGCTTCACCGGCTTATCCTGGCGATCACGTGAGACTTTGGAGATTTTGTCCACGATCTCCTGCCCTTCCACGACCTCGCCAAAGATGGTGTGCTTGCCCGTCAGCCACTCCGTCGCGGCCACGGTGATGAAGAACTGCGAGCCGTTGGTGTTCGGCCCGGCATTGGCCATCGCCAGCTTGCCCTTCTTGTCGAAGCGGTGCGGCGAGTGGCGCGTTTCGTCCTCGAACTTGTACCCCGGTCCGCCCATGCCGGTGCCGGCCGGATCGCCGCCCTGGATCATGAAGTCGGGAATGACGCGATGGAAAACAGTGCCGTCGTAGAGCTTGTTTTTGCTCTTCTCTCGCGTGACCGGATGCGTCCAGTCGCGCTTGCCTTCGGCAAGTTCGACGAAGTTGGCGACGGTTTTCGGAGCCTCCTGCTCGAAGAGGCGGCAGACGACCTTCCCTTCGGTGGTCTCAAAAACGGCGTATGTACCTGGCTGACGGGGCATAGGAACTCCTGAATACTGCGAGATTTTGGGAACTCTACTGTTGTGGTTGGGCGGGGGCCGGGGCCGACGGTGTGGTGTCCGCGGACGGCACCGCCTGTCCGGCCGGGATGATGGTGACTTTCCTGATGATCACCGGCTCGGTCGGCTTGTCGTTCTCGTCCCGGTTCACGCGGGCGATGGACTTGACAATCCAGAGGCTGGGGTCATCGCACTGCCCAAAAATCGTGTAGTGCTGATCCAGGTGATCCTCCGGCGCTTCGGTAATGAAAAACTGCGAGCCGTTCGTATTTGGACCGGAGTTGGCCATCGCCAGCCGTCCCGCGACGTCGAAATTCAGATTCGGATCGAATTCGTCGTCGAAGCTGTAGCCGGGTCCGCCCTCGCCGGTGCCGAGCGGATCGCCACCCTGGATCATGAATCCCGGGATGACGCGATGAAACGTGGTGCCGTCGTAGAACGGCGTGTCCTTCATGATCTGGTGAGTCTTCGGATTGGTCCAGGGCTTGGTGCCCGTAGCCAGGCCGACAAAGTTGGCGACAGTGTTCGGGGCCTGCTTTGAGAAGAGCTTGCACGTGATCCGCCCCATCGTCGTGTCAAACAGCACCGTCGGCCCGGTGGGTTGCGGTGAGGGCGGCGCGGTCGCGGTGGCCTGCGCGGGCGCGGGCGCATC
>JASIAO010000014.1 GCA_030041955.1 Acidobacteriaceae bacterium
CCTCGCCAACGCGCGCATCGTCTGGGCGCGCAGCATCAGCAACGCCTCGGATCGCGCCCTGATGGCGGCCTTCCCTGGGCGCCAGGTCTGGCTCCTGCAGCCGAATCGCATCGACGCGGGCGAGATCACGCCGTATTTCCCGCGGGCCGTGCCACCACTCCCCCCACCGGCTCCAGATGTGCCGTGAAGTGGCGCAGGAACGGCGCTTCGTGCGTCAGCCGCAGGCCGCGGATGCGCTCGCGGTTCTTCCAGACTTCGAGGATCACTTCCACCAGATAGTCCACGTGGCTCTGCGTGTAGACGCGCCGCGGGATCGCGAGCCGCACCAGGTCCATCTGTGCTGCGCCGGCGAACATGAGCGTGCCGATCTCAACCGAGCGAACGCCGCCTTCCAGATACAATTCGGCAGCAAGAGCGACGCCCGGAAACTGCTCCACCGGAATGTGCGGCAGGAACGCGCGCGCGTCGAGATAGATCGCATGCCCGCCGGGCGGCTGCACGATGGGCACACCTGCCGCGGCGATGTGGTTGCCGAGATACGCGGTGGAGGCGATGCGGTAGCGCAGGTAATCCTCCTCCAGCGCTTCCTGCACGCCCACGGCGATGGCTTCCAGGTCGCGGCCAGCCAAGCCTCCATAGGTCGGGTAACCCTCGGTGAGGATCAGCAGATCTTTCTCCTGCTGCGCGAGCTTGTCGTCGTTCGTGCAGAGAAATCCGCCAATGTTGGCCATGCCGTCTTTTTTCGCGGACATGGTGCAGCCGTCGCCGTACGAGAACATCTCCTGGGCGATCTCCTTCGGCGTTTTGTGCTCGTATCCTGGCTCGCGCAACCTGATGAACCAGGCGTTCTCGGCGAATCGGCATGCGTCGAAGTAGAGCGGGATGCCGTGCCGGCGGCAGACGGCGCTCACCGCGCGCACATTTTCCATGGCGACCGGCTGCCCGCCGCCGGAGTTATTCGTTACGGTCAGCATCACCAGCGGCACCTGCTCGCGTCCGACCCGCTCGATCAGCGCCTCGAGAGCGGTGACATCCATGTTGCCCTTGAAAGGATGAGCCAGGGCTGGCTGCCGTCCCTCGGCCGTGAGCAGATCGACAGCTTCGGCGCCAGTGAACTCGACGTTGGCGCGCGTAGTGTCGAAGTGAGTGTTGTTGGGCACCACCATCCCCTTGCGGCAGGCGATGCCAAACAGGATGCGCTCGGCTGCGCGGCCCTGGTGCGTGGGAATGACGTGCTTGTAGCCGAAAATGTCCTGCACGGAGCGGCGGAAGCGCTCGAAGCTGCGGCTGCCCGCGTAACTCTCGTCGCCCTCCATAATGGCCGCCCATTGGTGCGTGGACATGGCGCCGGTGCCCGAGTCGGTAAGCAGATCGATCAGCACATCGTCGGCCGGCAGCAGAAACATGTTGTAGTGTGCGGCAGCCAGCAGTTGCTCGCGCTGCGCGCGCGTCGTCCAGCGGATGGGCTCGACGCTCTTGATGCGGAAGGGCTCGATGATGGTCTTGGGCATGGGTTTGGCGTGACTGGATATGGTAGCGCGGGAAGCCCGGCAGTCGCCCAAACGAAAAGGAGCGGATCATGCCGCCCCTGGTGAGTTGTTCGCCGATCCCGGCCCTTCTACGCTATCGCCATGGCGCGAATCTCTTCTTTGCGCACGGTCAGCTTCTCGATCAGATCGGTGCGCACCTCGAAGCCGCGGCCGGGCGTCTCGGGCACGGCGATCTGCCCCTCCGGCGAGACGGTTACCTCCGGCTCGATGATGTCTTCCTTCCAGTAGCGCTTCGAGGCGGAGACGTCGCCGGGCAGCGTGAAGTTATCGAGCGACGAAAGCGCGATGTTGTGCGCGCGGCCGATACCGGTTTCGAGCATCCCGCCGCACCAGACCGGCACGCCACGCTCCTGAGCAGCATTGTGCACGGCGATGGCCTCGCTGAATCCGCCCACGCGGCCGCACTTGATGTTGATGATCCGGCAGGATTCCATCTCGATCGCTGCCAGCGCATCGCGGCGGTTACGGATGGATTCGTCGAGGCAGATAGGCGTGTTCAGCCGCTTCTGCAGCATGGAGTGGAAATAGAAATCGTCGGACCAGAGTGGCTGCTCGATCATGAGCAGATCGAACTGGTCGAAGCCGACGATGTGGTCGGCATCGTTGAGCCGGTAGGCCGAGTTGGCGTCAACGCTGAGCATAATGGCCGGCCAGCGGTCGCGAACCGCTTCCAGCATCTTCACGTCCCAGCCTGGCTTGCATTTCAACTTAATGCGCTGATAGCCGGCGTTGACTTCCGTCTCAACTGCGGCAAGCTGCTCGTGCATGTTGGGCTGGATGCCGATGGAGACGCCGCAGTCGATCACCTCGCGCGTGCCGCCCAGCAGGCTGGCCAGGGGAATGCCCTTCATCTGCGCTTCCAGGTCCCAAACCGCGTTCTCCAGCGCGGCCTTGGCCATGCGGTGCCCGCGCACCTGGCGGAAGATCCCCGGACACTTGCCGCCGTGCTCCGGCTCGGCGCTGGCCAGCATCGGCCCCAGCTCGCTCTGGATTACCAGCCATGCGGTGTCGATGGTCTCATCGGAGAAAAACGGGTGCTCGCCGGCGACGCACTCACCCCAGCCCACCAGGCCCTCGCCCCGCAGTTCAACCAGGAGGATGCGGCGCTCCGTGGTGGTGCCGAAGCTGGTCTGAAAAGGTTTTACGAGGGGAAGGCGCAGTTCGCGAAGCAGAATGGCATCGATTCTCATAAGACTCCGGAGTCAGGTTGCAATCGCGCGAGTTCGTAAATGCCGTTACCTTCATTGTCCACGCGGAATCCCGTGACCGCCAGGCCGCGCGCAAACGCATCCTGGAAGCGGCGGCGGTTGTCGGACTGCACAGCCTCAGCCCTGGAGACACCCTCAGCGGACGCTTTCCATTCAGCGATCGCCTTCGGGACCATGATTGTCTCCTGAGATTGCGGCGGCGTGTACGAGGACCCGCTGAGAATAGCCTGAACGCGGCCCGAATCCATCCACCACTCAGCATGGAGACGGTCCGTGGGCAGACCACCCTGCAGACGAGATGAGGATACACCATAAAAATTCGGTGTATAGGAGCGGATGATCACGCCCAGCCTGTGGATATTCAAAAACGCGTTCTTGATCTCCAGGGGGTCGAAGGTCCACTCCATCAGCCGAATTCCGCGGCTCAGGGCCTCAGCGCGCTGATAAAGCTTCAGGCGGCGGCCGAGTCCGGCGTTGCGGTATTTGGGCGTAACCGCCAGCATGTGCGAGTGGATGTATGGCATGGGCGGCGCACCCGGGGCCTTGCCCGGCTTGACGCCAGGCAAAGACATGGCGAAACCGATCATACGGCCCTCGGGATCGAAAGCGCCGATGGCCTGGCCGCCAATGCGTTGCGCCACGGTGAAGAGCCTCCGCGGAATCACGTCGCCGTCGGCGTAGCCCCACGTCTCAATCTGGAGGCGGACGCACGCGTCCATCTCCGCGAGTCCCTGGCAGGAGCGGAGAACGATGGGGGTGCCGTCGGGGGCATTCAGGGTTTCCGGGGTCATGCAGCGTTCTCCGGGGACTTGGCGCGGGACCAAAGTTCTTCGAGCTGATCAGGCGAGAGCTGCTCGAGGGGCTCGGGACTCAGGGCTTCCATGGCGGCGAAGCGGCGGCGGAATTTGGCGGTGGCGTCGCGGAGGGTTAACTCCGCGTCGACCTTCAGGTGACGGGCGAGGTTTGCTGCTGTAAACAACAGATCGCCAAGCTCTTCTGCTGCGGTCGCGGACTGTCCCGAGCGAATTTCAGTGTCCAGTTCAGTTGTCTCTTCCCGCAGCTTGGCGAGGACGCCGGAGACGTCCGGCCAGTCGAATCCGACCTTCGCGGCTTTGGATCCGATCTTCTCCGCTTCCAGCAGCGCGGGCAGGTTGCGCGAGATCCCGTCGAGCCGGCTGGATGTCGCCGGACCTGACCTCTTCTCGAGCTTCTTGATCTCTTCCCAGTTCCGCAACACCTGCGTGGAGCCGATGCCTTCGGTTTCCAGGCCCTCGGCGCGATTTCCCGCGGCCGACGAGGCTTCCTCGCCGAAAACATGAGGATGACGCCGGATCAGCTTGGTGGTAAGGCCAGTGAGGACATCGGAGATGGTGAAGTGGCCGGCCTCTTCGGCCATTTCAGCGTAGAACAGCACCTGGAGCAGCAGGTCGCCGAGCTCGTCGGCGAGGTCATGCCAGTGTTCGCGCTCGATCGCGTCCAGAACCTCGTACGTTTCTTCCAGCGTGTATTTGCGGATGCTCGCGAAGGTCTGCTCGCGGTCCCAGGGGCAGCCGCCTGGAGCGCGCAGCCGCGCCATGATGGCAACAGCCTCGGCAAAACATCGGCCGGCACGGGCGTCTTCCGGGCGCAGTGGGGCGGCAGAGGATGCGTCTGCGTCCTGTTCGGGCATAGCTCCACTTTACAACGACGCGCGGAGCCGTTCCCGGTATGCTGACATGGATTAGTACGCTGGAGTCACGTGGTCGAGTTGATGGTCGCCATCTTCGTTGTGCTCTTTGGCCTGGCCTTCG
Source organism: Acidobacteriaceae bacterium (assembly GCA_030041955.1). Taxonomy (GTDB): domain Bacteria; phylum Acidobacteriota; class Terriglobia; order Terriglobales; family Acidobacteriaceae; genus Palsa-343. The sequence goes on from JASIAO010000014.1 coordinate 4,549, forward strand.
GCAGCTTTCTCAACGTGTGCGTTGCAAGGCTGCCGCGGCATGAGTCGATTGTGCGCCCTGGATCGCGGTGCCCGAGCTGCGGCACCGCCATTCGCGCCTTCGACAATCTCCCGCTGCTGAGCTGGGCGGTGCTGCGAGGGCGCTGCCGAGCCTGCGGCTGGCGCATCCCCTGGAGATATCCAGCCATTGAGTTCGCCACGGCGACGTTGTTTCTCCTCTGCTACCTCCGCTTCGGACTGAGCGTCGTTGGCGTGGACATGGCGGTGCTCTGCTTCCTGCTGCTCGGGCTGGCTGTGATGGACACCGAGACGCTGCGGCTGCCCGATGCCTTCACTCTGCCGGGGATCGCGCTGGGCGTCGTCTATGCCGGGCTCTTCCCTGCTGCGACCATCGGTGCGCATTTTCTCGATGCAGTTTCAGCGGCGTTGTGGGCAGGGCTGGCGGCGCTGCTGATCATGATCATCCGCTGGATCTACTATTTTGCCCGCCACGAAGAAGGCATGGGGATGGGTGACGCCAAGCTGCTGGCGATGATCGCGGCGTGGCTGGGGCCATCGCTGACTCTGCTGACGCTGGTGCTCGGCGTGGTCGCGGCTGCGATCCTCGGACTGGTAATGATCGCCGTGGGTCCGCACCGAGGCGGTGGTCGGAAGGCACGGCTGCCCTTTGGGGCCTTCCTGTGCGCGGCAGCGATCTATGCGATCTTTGCGGGGCAGCCCATTGTGGACTGGTACGCGAGATTCTTCCGGTAAGGCGTTTCAGTGGGCCGGCAGCACCACTCCCCGGCATTCGCCGAAGCCGATGCGGGCGAGACCTTCGCGCTCGCACCAGGCCCGGATCACGACTTCGTCTCCGTCCTCGAGAAATTTGCGCTGCTCGCCGTTGGGAAGGGTAAAGGGCTCCGCACCGCGGCGGGTACGCTCCAGCAGGCAGCCGACAGAGCCGGGGGTGGGGCCGGAAACCGTGCCTGTCGCGAGCAGGTCCCCTGGCCGCAGATTGCAGCCGTTGCTGGCGTGGTGCGCCAGCATCTGCGCGGGCGTCCAGTAAAGATCGCGCAGGTTGCCAAGGCTGATGCGGACCGGCGGCTCCGACGCAGCGCGCATCAGCGCCGACGCCAGCGAGACTTCAAGCTGAATGTCGAAGGCGCCGCGCTGCTGATCGCGATCGAGGGTCAAATACGGCAGCGGAGCAGGATCGCCTTCGGGCCGCGGCGCAGCAGGAACGCGGAAAGGCTCGAGCGCATCGAGCGTGACGATCCACGGCGAAATCGTGGTCGCGAAACTCTTCCCCAGGAAAGGACCGAGCGGCTGATACTCCCAGGACTGAATGTCACGCGCGGACCAGTCGTTGACGAGGCAGAACCCGAAAATGTGTTCGTCTGCCTCGCCGATCGGGATCGTTGAACCTAGAGCGTTGCCGGCGCTGACAAAGAAGCCCATCTCCAGCTCGTAGTCGAGCATGCGGCTGGGACCGAAGGTGGGCGCGGGCATATCGGCGGCCTTCGTTTGGCCACAGGTTCGGCGAACGGCCGCGCCGCTGAGCACGATGGACGAAGCGCGGCCATGGTAACCGATCGGCACCCATTTGTAGTTGGGCAGAAGCGGATTATCCGGGCGAAAGAGGCGGCCGACGTTCGTCGCGTGGTGGATCGACGCGTAGAAATCCGTGTAGTCGCCGATGCGGAACGGCGGCAGCAACCGGACGTTCTTCTGCAGCAGCAGCAGAGGCTCAACGGCCGCGCGATGCTCTGCGCCGGTGAGCAGGTCAGCGGCGCGGCGCCGCAGCGCGGAGGGACTGCCCAGCGCGGCCAGCGCGTTCAGGTCGCCGCCCAGCCGGCACGCCTGCCGCACCGGCCACGGCAATGCGTCGAGCAGACCAGCTTCGGCGCAGCCGCTCAGGTCGAGGATGGCATCGCCGACAGCGAGGCCGATGCAGCCGCGGTTTCCGCCATCCTCAAAGACGCCGAAGGGCAGATTTTCGAGCGGGAAATCCGTGGCGGGATCATGGGCCGACTCGACCCAGCAGCGCTTCACAGCCAACGCATCTCCTTCAGATCGCGCACCGGCTCCGCAAAGGAGCAGGAGCCAAAGCTGATGGCGAAGTTACGGCGCACCTGCTCCAGTTGGTCGGATATCAGCTCATGCTCGTGCCAGGAAATCACGTCATCGTCGATGCGGAACGCCCCGGGACTCGCCTCGGAGAGCGTCTTCAGCAACGCCTCCTCACCTGCGCCGAAGTAGGCGAGCGCGGCGGCCAGAAACACATTGAGGAAGCCATGCATCGTCGTGCGCTGGCTCGCTGCGTCGGAGGTGAGCGCGTGCAGGCCGCGCACCGGATGGTGCAGACCGGCGGTCGCTTTGAACGCGACGCCAGCCTCTGCACAAGCCAGAAGAAACTGCACGACCGCCTCGGGACTGGGGACGGTCTCCGGCGTCAGGCCGCCGGTACGAATCTTGGCGCGAGCGCCATTCGCTTCGAGAACGGGAAGAATCTCCGAGGAGCGCGGTATCGGAAATTCGATATAGCGCCTGCGCGAGGGCGGCAATGCAGCCAAAGCGGCCTCGGTCAAACGAGCATCGGCCGCCCTGCACTCCAGCGCGGCGATGAACAGCGCGCCTTCCTGGAACTCTTCCACCACCCGCACCTCGTCGGCCCGTTCGGCGGCGCAAACTACGCTCAGCGTCCAGGGATTCTCCTGCTCGCCGCAGCAGACACGATCGAAGACCTGCGCGAATTCGCGAAGGCGGGACGCGGGCACCACAAACGAACCCAGCATCCACGCCTCGTCGCCGCCAAGATAGCGCTGATAGTTACGCACGGCGGTCTCCATATCGAGCGCCGCTGGCGGAAACAGGCCGGCGTAATCGACAATGCGCGTCAGAAGGACTTCGGCCGCACTCATTTCTTTGGTCCTTTGAAGTGCTTTTTCAATCCCTGCCAGCATTCGAAATATTCATGCTGCAGGATCTTCGTCTCCAGAGCGAATTTCGTGGGCCGCACCGGCAAGCCGGTCTCGAACATGAACGCCAGGGTGTTGTCGAGCTTCACCGGCTTCAGCTCCGCTTTGCTGGCCCTCTCCCACGTCTCCGCGTCGGGTCCGTGGCCAGACATGCAATTATGCAGGCTGGCGCCCCCGGGCAGGAAACCTTCGGCCTTGGCGTCGTACTCGCCGAAAACCAGGCCCATAAACTCATTCATCATGTTGCGATGGAACCACGGAGGGCGGAAGGTGTGCTCGGCCACCAGCCAGCGCGGTGGAAAGATGGCGAAGTCCACGTTGGCGGTGCCGGGAATCGCAGAGGGCGAAGTCATCACGGTGTAAATCGAGGGGTCAGGATGGTCGAAGGTGACGGTATTGATGCAGTTGAAGCGGGCGAGGTCGTATTTGCAGGGCGCGTAGTTGCCGTGCCACGCGACCACGTCGAGCGGCGAGTGGTCGATCTCCGCCTCCCACATCCGTCCCAGGAATTTGCCGACGATGCGGAAGTCGCCTTCCCGGTCTTCGTAAGCGGCGACGGGCGCGAGGAAATCGCGGGGATTGGCAAGGCCGTTCGCGCCAATGGGCCCGAGGTCGGGCAGGCGGAACGGCAATCCGTAGTTCTCGCAGATGTACCCGCGCGCTGGGCCGTCGAGGTTGACGCGCATCTTCATCCCGCGCGGGACAATTCCAATTTCACCGGGTGCAAGCCCCAATACCCCAAGCTCGGTGTGCACGCTGATCGCGCGTTCCTGCGGCACGATCAGCATCTCGCCGTCGGCGTTGTAGAAATAGCGGTCGCGCATGGGCGCGTTGGCGGCGTAGACGTGCAGGCCGACGCCGATCTGCAGCGCGGGATCGCCGCTGCCGCCGAGCGTAACGATGCCGTCGACAAACTCCGTCGGCTTATCGGGCATGGGCACCGGGTTCCAGCGCATCTGGTTGGGCGGCGTGGGCAGCTCGTTGAAGGGGCCGCTGCGGAAGAGGCCGCTGCCGATCTCGGAGAACGGCTTGTGCGTGACGGAGGGGCGAATCCGGTAGGTCCAGGTGCGGCGATTTGTCGAGCGGGGCGCGGTAAAAGCCGTGCCGCTCAGCTGCTCGGTGTAAAGACCGAGCGGCGCCTTCTGCGGAGAGTTCTGGCCGTGCGGCAGCGCGCCAGCCACAGCCTCCGTGGCAAATTCGTTTCCGAATCCAGACTGGTATTGGAGATCGCCCCTGGGCATCAGTTTCCTCCTGCGGTGGGCGCGCGCGGCGCCGTGCGTGCGAAAACCCTATACGCTACCGGGACCAAGGGGGGATTGGCAACCTGCCCATGTTGTATTGCGATTTTTCGCGCAAATCGGACGGTTGGCCTCGTCTTCATCAGCGGCTGGTAGGCTTGGGGCAATGAGCATTCGCACCCTGAGCACCCGCGAGGTTTACCGCAATCCCTGGCTTCGTCTCCGCGAGGATGAGATCGAGCGCAGCAACGGCGCGCGCGGCATTTACAGCGTGGTCGAGAAGGACGATTGCGCAGTTATTGTCCCCATCGATGGCGACTCCATCTATCTGGTCGAGCAATTCCGCTACACGATCCAGGAGCGCAGCCTGGAGCTGCCGCAGGGCGGATGGGAGACAGCCGGGGTCGATCCGGAGGAGCTGGCGCGCGGAGAGTTGCGGGAGGAGACGGGCCTGGTCGCAGCCGAGATGACCTTTTTGGGCACGCTGTGGATCGCCTACGGCTTTGCGCGCCAACCCCAGCACGTGTACCTGGCGACAGGACTGACGATGCAAGCGTCCGACCCCGACCCGGAAGAGCACGATCTGACCGTGCGGCGCGTCTCCATTGCCGATTTCGAGCGCATGATGCTGGACGGGACCATCCGCGACGGTTGCAGCATAGCCGCCTGGGGGCTGTACCGGCTATGGAAAGAGCGGCAAAAAAGCTGA
>JASIAO010000135.1 GCA_030041955.1 Acidobacteriaceae bacterium
ATCTGCGGAGGATCGCGACGCGCCACGGTCTGGTCCCTGAAAACGCGAAGTACGCAGAAGTACAAGCGCTCGCGGAAGCGGCCTTCGCGCCCGGCCGGGAACGGGAAAGCGCAAACGAATTAGCCCGGCATTACAACGAATTTCATGCGCTGGTGGTGCAGATCGGCAAGCTGCACTGCGGTCGCACGGCGAAATGCGCAGGATGCCCACTCGCCTGGGACCTGGAGCGCGTCGGCGGCGCGCCTAGCGCAGGCGCTCCCGCACCTCGGGGCGCACCAGGTAGAAGAAAAGCATCAGATTCACGATGATCATCAGAATCAGCGGGAACTGATGGTAACGGATGAATCCCCACAGGCCGTACAGCGCCGACAGGAACACCGTGGCCAGTGTGAGAGCCCATCCCCAGCGCCGCAACATCAGCAGACCCTGCCCCCCGGCGGCGAAGGCGATACACAGGAGCAGCACGACGTGCGGCAGCTTGTGGGTGCTCACGCCCAGCAGGCCCATCAGGCACAGAAGAAACATCCACAGGCCGACGGCGGCCATGCCGGGCAGCAGTTTTGAGTTTTCAGCAGGGCTCATAACGCGACGCGCGAAAACGCCATCCCGATCATAGCGTGTGCAGATAGGCAAGCAGGTCATGCAACTGCTGTTGGTCGATCAGATTTGCATAGCCGGGCATGATGCCGTGTCCGTTCAGGATCGTGGCCGAGACGCGCTCGTCATTGGCCGGCGCTCCGCTGGGCAGATACTTCTTCCGATACATGGCGAAGAGGCTCGGCCCATGCAGGTCGCCTGTCTGATTCGCATAGTGGCAGCCGGAGCAATCCTGCTGGTAAACCAAATAGCCGCTGTGCTCCTGCGGCGAGAGCTGGCTCAGCGGCTTTGACGGCGCCAGCGACGGCTTGCACCCACTAACCAGTGCGGCCAGGCAAATCCCGGAAAGAACTGCCAGCTTTCGGATCACTTCCCTGCCTCCTTCGACCCTTCACCCTCGAACTGGTCTCATAAATGCGGCGCGTCCGGGAATGACTCGCCTGAGATCCGCCTCATCGTCCCCATCGAAGCCGCCAGCCAATATATGAGACCAGTTCTACACCAGCTCTCAATTCGCCTCTGCGATGGCGGTCACAATCTTGTCCATTGCCTCGCGAGCCGCCCTGCCGGAGGGCTGGCGATCATTGACCAAAATGGAAAAAATCAGCGTCCGGCCGCTGGCAGCGGTCAGATAGCCGCTCAGCGCATTCACTTCGGCCAGCGTGCCGGTCTTGGCGAAAATCCTTCCGCGGAGCGGTCCGGTGGTAAAGCGGTCGTCGAGCGTGCCGTCGATGCCGCCGATGGGCAGCGCGGACCGATAGAGCGCGCCCCACGGCTGGCGCGCCGCGTAAGCCAGCAGCGTCGTCGCCGCGCGCGGCGTGATAAGGTCGTTGGGCGACAGGCCCGAGCCGTCGTAGAAAAGAAAATCATCGGGATTGACGCCGGCGTGAATCAGGAATTGCCGGACCACGCGCGCGCCCTGCGCAATGGAGCCGTCGTCGCCCTCGAGCCGGCCCAGCAACCGCAGGTACAGTTCCGCATGAAGATTCTGGCTGACCTTGAGCGTGATGGTAACGTCCTCCGCCAAAGGCGGCGAGACGTGCGTAGCGAGAACGCGCATGCCGTTGTCGGGCGGCTGGAAGGTGCTGAGCGCGATGGGGTGCAAAACGACCGCCTGATCGACTTCGGCGCGGTAACTCTGCGTGTCGATATCGACGCGATGTTGCGGCAGCGCCGGGCCTACGACCGTCACGCCGCGCGCGAGCAGCATCTGGCGCAATGCGATGGCGGCGAATTTCGCCGGATCCTGGATGGCGAGCCCCTCATGCAGTCCGTGTTGATTGATGGTGCCGTAGAGCCGGATCGTCTCGCTGCCGGGGCCCCGGTCAATGCCGTAACGCGCCGGTTGATCGCCGGGCACCGCCACCAGGGAATTCTCCACGGTGTAGTACGGGACATCCGGATTCCAGGTGACGTTCGTCGGAGCCAGCGGCGCCGACGGCGGCGGGCCGTCCGCGTTCGCCGGCGGCGTGATCGCAATCGGCTGCGGCTCGATGCTCAGGTTGACGATGTTGTCGTTCACCGTCAGCGCGGAGACCGGCGCGCCGTAATCCCACTCGAGATCGTCGAAGGCCCAGTCGCCGCCATAGGGCTCCCACGGAAACCACTCGTCGTTGCCGATGATGTCGCCATCGATGCGGTGCACGCCCGCGGCGACGATCTGATCGGCGATGCTGGCCAGCGCCTGCAGCGGCGGGTTCGGGCTCTCCTCTTTGCCGGCCCACGGATAGGCGCGGCCGGACATCGTGGGATCGCCCGCGCCCAGCAGGATGAGATTGCCGGTCAGCGTTCCATTCGCATCGAGCGTGCCCGAAGTGACCGCCGTCGTCGTCCACGTAGAGTTCGATGGCAGCAGCGCCAGCGTGGCGGCGGTAGTAAACAGCTTGGCGTTCGAAGCGGGCTCGAAGTATTGCCCGTCGTTCAGCGCGTACACAGGGCGGCCTTCCGGCGTGATCACCGAAATCCCAAAGTGTGCGCGAGAAACCGCGGGATCAGCGAGGATGGCGCCGATCTCTGCATCCAGCGAAACCCGATGGCCGTGCTTGTGGCGCGGAGATGCGCCAGCGGGAGCAACAGCCAGCGCAAGCAGCACAGAGACGAGGCAGAAACGCCGGACAACTCGAACAGAAACCGCAGCAAAACTGCGAGGAAACGCGGTTGGGGATCGCATTTTCTTTGGAGTGTAGCATCGCGTGTATGGCTTTTTCCGCGCGTCCGCGCACGGTCTGGAAAATCCGCAGCCGCGAGTTTGCGCTTGGCGAGCGCACCCTGGTGATGGGCATCCTCAACGTGACGCCGGATTCGTTTTCCGACGGCGGCGCCCACCGCGACGCCGAGGCCGCCGCGCGCCACGCGCTGGCGTTGCTGGACGAAGGCGCAGATCTTATCGACATCGGGGGCGAGTCGACGCGGCCTGGCTCTCAACCCATCACGGCCGAGCAGGAGATAGACCGCGTGCTGCCTGTGATCGGGATGATACGGCGAGAGCGGCCGGATTGTGTGCTCTCGATCGATACATATCGTTCGGAAACAGCGCGCGCGGGCGTCCAGGCGGGCGCGGAGATCGTGAATGACGTGAGCGGCTTCACATGGGACCCGAAAATGTCCGCGGCCTGCGCGGAGTTGGGCTGCGGAGTTGTCCTGATGCACACCCGCGGCCGTCCGGCAGAGTGGAAGACCCAGGCGCGGCTCGCGCCGAATGAGATTCTCCCGCTGGTAAAGGAGGGCCTGGCACAGTCGCTGGAGCGGGCGCTTAGCGCGGGTATCGATCGCGAGCGCATCGTGCTCGATCCTGGTTTTGGTTTTGGCAAGGCTGGGGACACGAACTACACGCTGCTGGCGCACCTCGACGAATTGCTCGCACTGGGACAGCCGTTGCTGGCCGGTGTCTCGCGAAAATCGTTTCTGGGACTGGCCATCGCGGGTGGCGAGAAGGTTGCGCCGGTCAGCACCCGCGGCAACGCGACCCTCGCCGCGACAACGGCGGCGATCCTGGCTGGAGCTCACATGGTGCGCGTGCATGAGGCGCGGCCAGCAGTGGAAGCGGTTCGCATTGCGGATGCAATTCTCGCGAATGTGTAGAGCCGGTCACCGATCAGGCGATGGTGCGGAAGGAGATTTCTGCCTGATCGTCGCCTTCGACGGCATCGGCATCCTGCGCAGAGAACTGGTTGCTGTCTGCCGGCGATTCGTCGGATTCTGCCAGAAGATCCTCATTTTCCGGTTCGGGAGGCTCGACCTCATCCACAAATTTGCGGCGCCGCTTCGCGGAGTTCTGCCAGGCTGGCGTGGCGTCGCGTCCTACCGCGCCCATCCGCGATATCCGATCCACTTCCATGGCCGCAGCCTCCGCCTGCGAGTGACTTCGGCGCAGAGCCATGCGGACTTTAGGCGCTCTGACGCAATCCAGGTGCCACTCGCCCCAGCGTCTCAATCCAGGTCACGCTCTAATACTTCTCTGCGCGTATCCTGAAGCGAGCATGGGCCGCATTCACGTTCTCTCCGACCAGGTCGCCAACCAGATCGCCGCCGGCGAGGTGGTCGACCGCCCGGCGTCAGTGGTCAAGGAACTGCTGGAGAACGCGCTGGATGCGGGCGCCAAACGGATCCGCATCGAGGTCGAGGCCGGCGGGCGCAAGCTCATCCGCGTCGCCGACGACGGCTGTGGCATGACCCGCGATGACGCAATGCTTGCCTTCGAGCGGCATGCCACCTCGAAGATCCGCTCCAGCGACGATCTGCTCTCGATTGCGACACTCGGCTTTCGCGGAGAGGCGCTGCCCTCCATCGCGTCCATCTCGCGCCTTGAACTGGTGACCCGACCCTCGGACAACGCGACAGGCACTCGCCTGGAGATTGCTGGCGGCAAGATTCTCGCCGTCGAAGACGCGGGCGGTCCGCAGGGCACCACCATCGCCGTGCGCGACCTTTTCTACAACACGCCGGCGCGCCGGAAATTCCTGCGCGCGGAAACGACCGAGCTGGCCCATGTGACCGCGCTCGCCACGCATTATGCGCTGGCGCATCCGGAAATGCATTTTGAGCTGCACTCCGCCACGCACGCGCTGCTGACGGCGCCGCCAGTGCGCGAACCTTCAGAGCGCATTTACCAGATCTTTGGCCGTGAGACGCTGGATCAACTGCTGCCGGTCGCTTCAGAGCGACGCTTCGATCACGCGGGGATTCCCGAACCGCCTCCGTGGCGCCGAGACGCCGATTATCGACCGCCTGATCCCGGCTTTCTGCGCCTGACCGGATTCGCCTCCAAGCCCGCGCTGCAAAAGCTGAATCGCAACTCGATCTACATCTTCGTCAACCAGCGGCTCATTCGCGACCGGCTTATCCTGCATGCCATCACCGAGGCGTATCGCAACATCATCCCGCCCACGTCCTTCCCAGTGCTCCTGCTTTTTCTGGAAATGCCGCCGCAGGAGGTCGATGTCAACGTGCATCCGGCCAAGACCGAGGTGCGCTTCCGGCAACAGGCCCTGGTCCACGACTTCGTGCGCGACAGCCTCCGCACCACATTGATGAAAGCGCGGCCCGCCGCAAGCTTCATGGAAGCGCTCACGGCTTGCCCGCGGGCCTCGTCGTCGCTGGTCGTGGAAGCCGCACCGGAAGAGAGCGCGCTGCCGCAATCCGACGCTTCGCCGCAGCCGGATGACGCGGAGACTTTTGTCCTGAACGCTCCGGAGCCTAAGCCCGAGGAAGTGCGTCTGCCGTTTGCGGCGCCTGCGGGCACTGAAATTCCTGCGGCTGAGACCAGGACGAACGCGATCCCGGTGCCCGCGCCTGCGTCGACGACAAACGGCCACGCGTGCGGGCAGCAGACGTTGCCGGAGGGAGCCGAAGCCGCGCCATCCCTGGCTTCGCTGGCCTCACTCAAGCCGCTGGGCCAGTTGCGCGAGTCGTTCATCCTCGCGGTCAATGACGAAGGCCTGTGGATCGTCGATCAGCACGTCGCCCACGAGCGCGTGCTCTTCGAGAGGATCCTGCGCGAGCGCCAAACCGAGCGCGTGGAGCGGCAACGCCTGCTGATGCCGCTGCTCATCGACCTTCTGCCGCAGCAGATGGCCATCTTTTCCACGCTGGCCGAGGAACTGGAACGCAACGGCTGCGAGGCGGAGCCGTTCGGGCCGCACACCATCGCCATCAAGGCTGCGCCCGCCGGGCTCGCCGGAACCGAACTGGAGCGGATGATCTTCGAGGTGCTGGAGCAGCCCGGTTCCGCGTCGCAATCGGAGAACCTGGAATCTGCGCGCACGCGCATCGCCGCCTCCATCGCCTGCCACGCCGCCATCAAGGTCAACATGCCGCTGGATCCGGTCCGCATGGAGTGGCTGCTCGCCGAGCTGGCCCGCACCGAACACCCGATGAGCTGCCCGCACGGCCGCCCCATTGCTTTACGATATTCATGGAAGGACATCCAGCGGGCTTTTCAGCGAATTTAGGGCCGTCCGGCCCCGTCAGGTTATCAATTTGAATCAAAGACAGTTACAAATCGCGCGCGCGGCGATATGGCGCCAGACCGCCAACCCGGTGCTGACGCTCGACGACGCGACCGCGTGGCTTGAGGAAACCGGTCTCTGCCTCTTTCTGCCTCGCCACGCGCAGTTGCCCGCGCCCGCGCCTTCTCTGGTGGAAGCGTGCGCCGGAGAGGCCCGCGCAGCATTTTCGGCCGCGGCGATTGACTCGGCCATGGAGCTGGTGACGCGCCTCGTGAGCGAGTCGCGCGCCGTCCCGCTGAATCTGATGGGAAATTTCTCCGAGCAGCCGGACTTTCTGGCGAGCCCCGACGCGCTGCGCTGGATTGCAGCCGTGCGGGGCGACCGCAACTGGAAGGCCGCTCCGGGTGGACGCACCGCGCCGATTGTCGCACGCACGTGGGAAGCGCTGAACTCCGGCGAAAAGACGGTGGCTGAGATTCAGGAAGTCCTCGGGCGCGAACTGACCGAGGGAGCAGTTTTGCGCGCGCTCATCGAATTGTGGACCACGCTCCGCGCCTTCCCGCGATATGAGAGGGGGCAGCCCACGCGCTGGGCTCTCGCGAAGGATCGTTTCCCGCGCGAACTGGGCGCCGCGGCCAGCACCGCACAAACGACAGCGCTCTCGGCGCTCATTTCGCTCTACCTGCGCTCCGCCGTTGCGGCAACGGCCGAGGAGACGGAAATATTTCTCTCGCCTCTGACCGCCCGCTCGCGCGTGCGCGAAGTCCTGCACGGCATGATGGCGACTCGCCAGCTTGGCACGATGGCTCTGGGCGTGAACACGCTGCTGTTTGTGGAAGGATCGCTGCCGGAAATGGCGCCCGAGCCGGAAATTGAGCAGGCCGCAACGCCCAGCGAACCGAGGCCCGCGCCGCGAGACTTCGAACCGCATCGAGAGAGACACCGCGAGCAGCAGCGTGAGAGGCCGGCGCGGGAGGCGCGCCGAGAGCCGCACCGGGAAGGACGGCCTCAGCGTCCCGATTTCGTGCGCGGAAAGAAGCCGCCCTTCCGTCCGGGCCAGCGGCGGGAATCCGGACCGGCTCGCGGAAAGCCCGGGGAGAAGCGGCGAGACGGCGAGTTCGCAGCCCGCACAGATCAGGGCCGTCCGGAACGCGTCCAGCAGCGCGAAGGCGGATGGAAGCCGCAGAAACGCTGGCAACAAGGCGGTCGCCCGGCTGAGAGCCGGTCATTTTCGCGCCAGGATCGCCCATCCGAAGAAGGAGGCAAGCGTTTCGAGGGTGGTCCGCCCCGGGAAAAGCGCGAGGGGGTCCAGGGTCGCCCGCCTTCGGCCAAGTTGTGGGAAAAACGAGGCCCGCGCGACGAAAAGAGATTTGGACCGAAGCGGTTCGGCGAGAAGAAATTCGGACCGAAGCAGTTCGGAGACAAGAAGTCCACACCGGAGCAGTTCGGAGAAAAAAAGTTCGCCCCGAAGGAGTTCGGAGAGAAGAGCTCCGGACCGAAGCCATTCGGAGAAAAGAAATTCGGCCCAAAGCAATTCGGCGCGAAGAGATTTGGACCCAGGCAATTTGGCGACAAGAAGTCCGGCCCGAAACCATTCGGCGCTGAAAAATTCGGCCAGAATAAATTTGGCGCGAAGAAATTTGGTCCGAAGGGGTTCGGCCAAAAGAGATTTGGCGCGACGAAGTTTGATCGGAAACCGGGCTTTCCCGGCTCGGAAAAATCCGGTGCTGACGATCGGCGTCCAGGCGGAGCGCGGCCACCGTTCCGAGCGGGAGATGCACGGCCCGGCAAACCGAACCGCCCCGGCGCGCCAAAGTGGCAGAATCGGACCGACAGGAAGCCCGGCCGCTTCGGCAAGCCGCAGGGCAAGAGCTACCGCAAGCCCGGGGCGCCACCAGCGCGCAAGCCGCGAAAACCGCGCGAGCGTGAGGAAGAATCGTGACCCGCGGACCCATTATCGCCATCGACGGCCCCGCCGGCGCAGGCAAGAGCACGGTGGCACGGCATCTGGCGCAGCATTTTGGGCTGCTGAATCTGGAAAGCGGCGCCATGTATCGCGCGTTCGCGCTGAAGGCGATCCTTAACGACCAGGATTTCGACGATGCGGCGGCGCTGGAGCGGCTGGCGGCGGAGACGTCGGTGACGCTCAGGCCTGAGCGCGGCGGCAACCGCGTGCTGCTGGACGGATCGGACGTGACCGAGCGCATTCGCGATGCCGACGTGACCCAGGGCGCCTCGCGGGTGAGCGTGCACCCTGCGATTCGCGCATGGCTGGTGGGACTGCAGCGCGAGCTGGGCCGCGCAGGCGGCGTGGTGATGGAAGGACGCGACATCGGAACCGTCGTCTTTCCGGATGCGGACCTGAAGGTTTTTCTCGATGCGTCTCCGGAGGCCCGCAGCCAGCGCCGTTACGAGCAAAACGGGGGGGACCCGGCGGGCTCGGACCAGCGGGCGATCTCGAAAGAGCTGCGCGAGCGTGACGAACGCGACCGCAACCGGGCCGATTCGCCGCTGCGTCCGGCGCCAGACGCGGTGGTGATCGACTCGACAGCGATGCCTCTGGATGAGGTTCTGGCGCGCATCGAGGAACTGGTGCGCACGCACTGCGCGAATCTCCGCGCCCCAGAGCACGCGTAGCGGGAGACATTCCGCGCAACCGATTGGCTTAGCGCTTCTTCCGGCCGCCTTTTGTTCCTGTGAAGGAGCCGGTGGCATGCTGGGCGGGCACCGACTCTGGGTGTTCCTGCGACTGATGGCCGTCGACATTCAGCCCCAGCAGGCGACGCTGCAGGGAGCGGCTCGTCCCGGTCAGGTAGGCGTCTTCGGGCTCAACCGGATGCACGCTGGACGGCGCCTGCTGCGCAGAGGCCTGGTCCTGGTGCGCGTGCGAGCCGGGCGCGGAGCGGTGATGAGATCCGGACTGTGGGCTGACTTTGGCGGCGTTGCGTGGCATGGTGGCAACCTCGTTCTGCGAAATCCAGCGGCGCCCAATTGCGCCTTT
>JASIAO010000136.1 GCA_030041955.1 Acidobacteriaceae bacterium
TGCAGGGCTGGACGGCGGCAAAGACGCCCGCTCTTCACATCTCCCAGGAAACCGATTCGTGGCGCCCGTTTTCCGTGGTGGGACCGCGCGGCGCGCTGCTCGGCGAGCAGAACGGCGTCTGCGAAGCGTGGATCTATCCGTGGAAGATCTTCAGCGATCTGCGCATCAGCGCGCAGATGCCGGGACTTCCGGAGCAGGTGGACGTAAATGCGCTTGCCACCTGGATCGATGTGACGCCGGAAGCGACAACGCTCACTTACTCGCACGAAAATTTTACGATTCACCAGATCATGTTCGCTCCGAAAGAGGGGCCAGAGGGAGTGGGCGCGGTGGTGCTGTTTCAAATTGAGGCGGTTCACCCGATGACGCTCACCATCAGCTTTCTTCCGGCGATGCAACGCATGTGGCCGGCTGCTTCCGATCCGCAGCCAAACGAAGACTGGGTGAAGAATCCGGATGGGTCGGAGTTTTACGTTCTGAGCGAGGATTTGCCCGGCGAGGCTGCAGCCCTGGCGATGCCGACGGCGGAGCCCGGCATCCTGCCGGCGGTGCAGGATCGCGCGCAACCCGCGCCGCTGGAGTTTGTGCTGCATTTCGATCCCGCTCGCGACGCGCACAAGGCATTTCCGCTGCTGATGGCTCTGGGCGATACGCCACAGACCACGACGCAGCAGGCGCTGGGCCGCAGCCTGGCCGCGCTGGATGCGGCGATTCCGGCGCTCTACGAGAGCAACGCGGCGTATTACGAGAAGCTGCTGGCAACGCACACGAGTATTGCGACGCCGGACGAGAAGCTGAACCGGGCGTTTTCGTGGGCGATTGCGGCGATCGATCAGCTTCGCGCGGTAACGCCGAAGCATCAAGGGCAAGCGTTCACCGCGGGGATGCGCGACTCGGGGAGCACGGTGCGCCCCGGCTTCGGGTGGTTCTTCGGGCGAGACGCGCTGTGGACGCTCTACGCTGTGGACAGCTACGGCGACTGGCAGAGCGCGCGAGAAGAGTTCGAGTTCCTGATTCGGCGCCAGCGAGCCGACGGGAAGATCATGCACGAGTACTCGCAGACGGCGAACCTGGTCGACTGGCAGTCGTTGCCCTACGAATACGCAGCGGCCGATTCGACGCCGCTCTTTCTGATGGCGGCGGACGATTACTTAAAGACGAGCGGGGATGCTGATTTTATCCGCACGCACTGGGATGCCTTTGCGCTGGCCTGGAATTTTGAGACGTCGCACGTGTCGGACGATGGCATTTACAACAATTCGCAGGGCACGGGCTGGGTGGAATCGTGGGTGCCTTCGATGCCGCATCAGGAAATCTACCTGGCGGCGCTGGATCAACAGGCGAGCACGGCGTTCTCGGACCTGGCGCGAGCGGCGGGACGGGCCGAACTGAGCGAGCAGGCCGCGGCGCGCGCAGCACGCATCGGGAAAACGATCGAGAACGAATATTTCCTGGCTGGTTCCGATTTCTATGCGTTTAGCCGCAACCCGAACGGGAGCACGGACGACACGCCGACAATTTTCCCGGCGGTGGCGTGGTGGGACGGGAGCTTCGGGCTGCAACATGCCGACGCGATGATGCAGCGATGGGCGTCGAGCGAGTTCTCGACCGACTGGGGGACGCGCATCCTGAGCGACAAGGTGAGCTTCTACGATCCGGTCAGCTACCACCAGGGGTCGGTGTGGCCGCTGTTCACAGGATGGGTATCGCTGGCCGAGTACCGCGCGAATCATCCGCTGGCGGGCTATGCGCACCTGATGCAGAATGCCGAGCTGACGTGGGCGGATGATCCGGGCTCGGTGACGGAATTCCTCTCGGGGCAGTTCTTTCGCCCGGATAGCAGCAGCACGGCACACCAGCTTTGGTCGTCCGCGATGGTGATCTCGCCGGTGCTGCGCGGGATGTTCGGACTGGGTTGGAATGCGGCCGGCGAGACGCTGACGGTGAATCCGCGGCTGCCTGCATCGTGGAGCAGCGCGCAAGTGCTGCGCGTGCCTCTGGGAACATCCACAGTGGATCTTACGTTTACACGTCGCGCAGGGGAGCTGGTGGTGAGCGCGACGGGCGCGACGGGTTTGCATCTGGCCAGCGAGATGGCGGGAGCGAAGGTCACGGGACAAATGATCGTGGTTCCGCTGCCAGCGGTGGAAGCGTGGGTGCCGGAGGAACTGCCGGCGTTCGGCGCAGCAACCACGCAGATGAAGGTTCTGGACGAGCAGCGTGACGGCCGGTCGCTGACGTTAACGCTGGCTGCGGAGGGATCGTCGGAGCAGACGGTCTATCTGAGGGAGAATGCTCCGGGGCTGCATCTGCGCGCGTCGCAGGGAACGCTGGGCGCGCCGGATCCGCGGCGGGATGGGCTGATTCCGCTGGCCATTCAGTTCCCTTCCGGAAATGGCTATGTGACACGGACGGTGACCATTTCCTGGTAGACGGAAGGGAACTTCTGAGGCTCCCAGCGATGTGCGGACAGTTATACTGCGAGGCAGGCGAGGTTCGATCGAACCGGACCGCGATTTTTCCCACGAGGCTGCGAGGATCCCCATACCCGGCTTAGTTCTCTCCCGCTTCAGACAACTTGCCGCGCAGGCGCTCGTGTTCGCGCTGCCCTTTTCCGTGTGGGCACAGGAAGGCCATAACATTCCTCCTCCGCCGCCGCCCGGCGCCAGGTCGGCTCGCTGCGTGGGCCGCCGGATCCCCTATCTGGAAGATGTAACTGCAAAGGCCGGGATCACCTTCACTCACGCCTCGGATCCGAATAAGCGCTACATCGCCGAGTCGATGAGCGGCGGCGTGATTCTGATCGACTACGATCGCGACGGCTGGCCGGACATTTACTTCACGAATGCCCCCACCGTGGATATGGCGCTGCACGGCGAGAAGGTTTACGGGGCGCTTTACCACAACAATCACGACGGAACCTTTACCGACGTCACGGAGAAGTCGGGACTGACGCATGCCTGCATGGCAATGGGCGGAGCGGCAGGCGACTACGACAACGACGGCTGGCCCGACCTGTATATCACCTGCCTGGGCGGCAATATTCTCTATCACAACAACGGCGACGGGACATTCACGGATGTCACTGCGAAGGCCGGAGTTGCGGATGGAGGGTTTTCGACGGGCGCGGCGTTCGGCGACTATGACGGCGACGGTTATGTCGATTTGATGGTCACAAACTACGTGGACTTCAGCCTGAAGGACCTGCCGGTCTTCGGGAGCGCGCCTAACTGCAAGTACCGCGGCCTGGATGTGCAGTGCGGCCCGCGAGGGCTGCGCGGCTCAGAGGATGCCTTGTTCCATAACAACGGAGACGGCACCTTCACCAATGTCGCGGCGCAGGCGGGGGTGAATGGTCCGAACCAATATTACGGACTGGGCGTGGTTTGGGTCGATTTTAATAACACGGGGCGGCAGGATATCTACGTCGCCAACGACTCGACGCCGAACTACCTCTACAAGAATCTGGGCAACGGGAAATTTGAGGAGATCGGGCTGGAGTCCGGGACGGCGCTGAGCGACGACGGATCGGAGCAGGCGTCGATGGGCATTGCGGTGGGCGATTACAACCACACAGGGAGGCCGTCGCTCTACGTGACCGACTTCGCCGACGAGAACGACGATCTGTATCGCAACGACGGCAACTGGAATTTCACTGAGGTGTCGTACCCTTCGGGGCTGGCTATGGCTTCCCTGCCCTGGGTGAAATGGGGCACGGCGTTTGCGGATCTGGATAATGACGGCTGGCTCGACCTGCTGACAGTGGATGGGCACGTGTATCCGCAGGTCGATAAGCTGGATTCCGGCGGCGGTTATCGGCAGCCGATGCTGCTCGAGATGAACCAGGGCAATGGGACGTTTTGCGACGCGAGCACGGAAGCGGGCCCGGCAATCCAGGAACGGCGCGTTTCGCGCGGGCTGGCTGTGGGCGACCTGTTTAACGACGGGAACATGGACGCGGTGGTCGAGGACCTCGACGGCAGGCCGGTGATCCTGCGGAACCACGGGATCCCGGGGCGGCAGTGGGTGAGCTTTGAGCTGGCTGGCACCAGGAGCAACCGGCTGGCGCTGGGAGCGCGAGTGAAAATCGTGGCCGGGGGTGTGACGCAAACCGGCTATGTCCTCAGCGGCGGGAGCTATCTCTCACAGAACGATCTGCGCGTGCACTTCGGCCTGGGCAGCGCAACGAAGATCGACACGGTTGAGATTCACTGGCCTTCGGGACATATCGACACCATGCACAATCTCGATGCAGACCACTTCTACTCGGTGCTGGAGGGCACAGGCATCGTTCCCTTCGCGCGCATTCGGCCGGGGCCGGCGAAGCGGCCGTGACCGATCTCGCGTCGACGCAAAAAGAGACGAAGGATGTCCCGCGATCGGGGCGGGGTTGGTTGCCGATGCAACGCGCTCACAGCGGCGAGGTCAGCGTGCGAGGCTAACTCTGAATTCGCGCAGCGCAGCGAGGGTCCTGCGCGCCGCGCCGGAGTCAATGGCATGGGCGGCAATGCCGACACCTTCCTTCAGGCCGGCTACAACACCACCAGCTTCGAGCGCTGCAGCCGCATTCAGCAGGACCACATCGCGCTTCGGGCCGCGCAAACTGCCCTGGAGAATGGACTCCAGAATTGCGGCGTTTTCCTGGGCGGTTTCGCCCGCGCGGAACTCGTCGAGTCCAGCTTCTGCCAGCCCGTGTTCTTCGGGGTGGACGATGGTGCTCAGGGTGTGCGGGGCGTTGTGGCCGGAAGCAGCGCGCACCAGGATGGTGTCGGTGGCGGAGAGCGCGATTTCGTCGATCCCGTTGCGAGCGTGGACTACGCGGCCGAAGCGCACGCCAAGTTGCGCCATGGCGCCGGCGACGACGCTGAGCTTGCCGGGAGCGAAGACGCCCATCACCTGTGCGGGAGCTCCGGCGGGATTGGTGAGCGGACCGGCGAGATTGAAGATGGTGCGGAAGCCCAGCGCGCGGCGGATGGGCTGCACGCGCTTCATGGCGGGGTGCAGCGCAGGCGCGTAGAGAAACGTGAAACCGGTAGCGCGCAGGCACTCCGCGGACTGCTCGGCGGTGAGTTCCACGGGAACGCCCATCGCCTCCAGCACATCGGCCGAACCGCATTTGGAGGTGACGGCGCGGTTGCCGTGCTTGGCGACTTTGGCCCCGGCGGCCGCAGCGAGCAGCGCCGCTCCGGTGGAGATGTTGAAGGTGCCGTGGCCATCACCGCCGGTGCCGCAGGTGTCCACGAGCGAGGCGCGTTCGTGCTCGCTGAGTGGAATGGGGATGGCGAGCGCGCGCATGGCCTCAGCGAAGCCGGTCAGCTCGTCGACGGTTTCGCCGCGGGCAGCCAGGGCAGTGAGCAGCGCGGCGATGTGCAGGTCGGCTCCTTCTTCAGGATCGCTGGCGAGGATCGCGCGCAGGGCATCGCGCGCTTCGTCGCGCGGGAGAGTGCGCCGCTCATCGGCAACAGCTTTGAGGAGGTCTTTCAGCGCGAGCATGGATGATTCCATGCTACCGGACAGGGAGGGCGAGGAGGCGGCCACGGGAAGAAGCGCGGCCACCTCGTGCAGCGCCGCGGAAATCAATCGCCCGCGGAGGTTCCGGGAAGGGCCTCGTATTCCGGCTTTGCGAGAACCACGGGCTTGGAGAGATCGGGAGCTTCCGCAAAGACGAAGCGATAGAGCAGGCCGGCGAGGATGCCGCCAAGGATGGGAGCGACCCAGAAGAGCCAGAGCTGGGAGATCGCCCATCCATGGACGAACAGAGCCTGACTGGTGCTGCGCGCAGGGTTGACGGAGGTGTTGGTGACCGGGATGCCGACCAGATGAATGAGGGTAAGGCTGAGGCCGATGGCGATGGGCGCGAGACCCTTCGGCGCACGGACGTCGGTGGATCCCAGGATGACGAGCAGGAAGAAGAAGGTCAGGGCCACCTCGGCGACGAAGCAGGACAGCAGAGAGTATCCGCCGGGCGAATGAGCGCCGTAGCCGTTGGCGGCGAAAGTGCCGAGCACAAAGCCGGGCTTGCCGCTGGCAATGATGTAGAGGACCCACGCGCCGGCACACGCGCCCGCGACCTGAGCCACGATGTAGGGCACGAGATGCGCGAGAGGAAAGCGCTTGCCGACGAACAGGCCGACGGAGACAGCGGGGTTGATGTGGCATCCGGAGATGTGGCCGATGGCAAAGGCCATGGTGAGCAGGGTGAGGCCGAAGGCCAGCGCGACCCCGAGGAAGCCGATGCCGAGGTTGGGAAAAGCAGCGGCGAGGACGGCGGCTCCGCATCCACCAAAGACGAGCCACGCGGTACCGAAGAATTCGGCGACAACACACTTACTGAGGTTCATGGTTTCCTCCTGGTAAAACTGCCGGTATACGAGACTGCAACGCAAAATCCGGGCCCTGGCGAGGAAGAATCCGGTATGAGATACAAGGGGCCTGATCTCAGGGGGAGAGCGCCAGTGTAGCGCAAAGCGGACGGGCGCGAGCGGAACGAAGTTGAAAAGGGTGCAAGGCGCGTTTGCTCCGGGCCTGAGGCGTTCGCTACACTGAACATTCGGCTCTGAGGCGGTTTTTCGCGCACGGGCGCGGCTATCCGGTTCCTACCACCAGATTTCTGCAGGGACTCTCTTATGAAAATTCACGAATATCAGGCGAAAGACATTCTGGCGAAGTACGGCGTCGCGATTCCGCGCGGCGAAGTGGCCAACACGCTGGATGAGGCGCTGGAAGTTGCGAAGCGGCTGTTCAGCGGCGGGGCAAAGGGCGTGGTGGTGAAGGCGCAGATCCACGCGGGCGGGCGCGGCAAGGGCGGCGGCGTGAAGGTAGCGAAGACGCTGGATGAAGCCGAGCAGTATGCGAAGCAGATCCTGGGCATGCAACTGGTGACGCACCAGACGGGGCCGCAGGGCCAGAAGGTGCAACGGCTGCTGATCGAAGAGACGGCGGCGATCGACCGCGAGCTGTATCTGGGCATTGTGCTGGACCGCGCGGCGGCGAAGCTGGTGTTTATGGCGTCGCAGGCGGGCGGCATGGAGATCGAGGAAGTCGCGGCGAAGGACCCGAAGGCGATCCATAAGGTTTATATCGATCCGGCGGTGGGGTTCCAGCCTTATCAGGCGCGCGAGTTGGCGTTCGCGCTGAAGCTGAAGCCGACGCAGATCAACGACGCCGTGAAGTTCATGACCGGCCTGTACAAGGCCTACATCGAGACGGACGCTTCCCTGCTGGAGATCAATCCGTTCATCACCACGAAGGACGATCAGCTGTTCGCGCTGGACTGCAAGATCAACTTCGACGACAACGCGATGTTCCGGCACAAAGAGCTGAAGGAACTGCGCGACGTGGCGGAGGAAGACCCGCTGGAAGTGGAGGCGTCGAAGTACGCGCTGAACTACATCAAGCTGGACGGCAACATTGCGTGCATGGTGAACGGCGCGGGGCTGGCCATGTCCACGATGGACATCATTCAGTACGCGGGCGGCATGCCGGCGAACTTTCTGGATGTGGGCGGCGGCGCGAACCAGCAGCAGATCGAGCACGCGTTCGAGATTCTGCTGTCGGACAAGAATGTGCAGGCGGTGTTCATCAATATATTCGGCGGCATTCTGCGGGTGGACACGCTGGCAACCGGCGTAGTGGAAGCGGCGAAGAAGCTGAAGGTGAAGGTGCCGGTGGTGCTGCGGCTGGAAGGCACGAATGTCGAGGAAGGGCGGAAGATTCTGCAGGAGTCGGGGCTGAAATTCCAGGTCGGCTCGACCATGAAGGAAGCCGCTGAACTGGTAGTCAAGGCAGCGAAGGGAGTTGCATAGCGATGGCTGTTTTAGTTGACAAGAATACGCGGCTGATCGTGCAGGGGATTACCGGGCGCGAAGGGACCTTCCACGCGAAGGGATGCGCGGAGTACGGAACGAAGGTGGTCGGCGGGGTCACTCCCGGCAAGGGTGGAACGACGCACGAGGGCTGGCCGGTGTTCGACACCGTGCATGAGGCCGTGGAGAAGACGGGCGCCAACGCAACCGTGATCTTTGTGCCGCCGCCGTTCGCCGCCGATGCGATTCTGGAGGCGAACGAGGCGGGACTGCCGCTGATCATCTGCATCACCGAAGGGATTCCGGTGAACGATATGGTGAAGGTGTGGAGCGTGCTGAAGCAGTCGAAGTCGCGGCTGATCGGGCCCAACTGCCCGGGCGTGATTTCGCCGGGCAAGGCGAAGATCGGTATCATGCCGGGACGGATCCACAAGGAAGGCAGCATCGGGATCGTGTCGCGCTCGGGGACGCTGACGTATGAGGCGGTCTTTCAACTCACGCAGCGCGGCATCGGGCAGTCGACGGCGATCGGCATCGGCGGCGATCCGATCATCGGGACGACGCACGTAGATGCTTTGAAGCTGCTGAACGAGGATCCGGAGACGGAAGCGATCATCCTGATCGGCGAAATCGGCGGAACAGCGGAAGAAGCGGCGGCACAGTATGTGAAAGAACACGTGAAGAAGCCGGTGGTGGGATTCATCGCCGGGCAGACGGCGCCTCCGGGTCGGCGCATGGGCCACGCGGGCGCGATCATCTCCGGCGGGCAAGGCACCGCAGCCGAGAAGATGAAGGCGCTCAAGGCAGCGGGGATTCACGTGGTGGAAACGCCGGCGGCGATTGGGGAGACGATGGCGCGAGTGATTGGGCGATAAGAGCAGCGGTTAGGGATAAGGGATTAGCGTTTAGCACGTCTTGCCCGAACCCAATATCTGCTTCGCCGACGGAATACACAAACTTAATCTGCCTTAAATGAGGCCAGAAGCTAACAGCCAGAGGCTAAAAGCTACTTATGACGCAACGCACTTTCAGCATTATTAAGCCGGACGCTTTTCGTAAGGGGCATACGGGAGCAATTCTCGCGGAAATCGAGAAGGCCGGATTCGGGATTGTCGCTATTAAGAGGCTTTCAATTTCGAAGGCGCAGGCCGAGGGCTTCTACTACGTGCACAAAGAGCGGCCGTTCTTCGCATCGCTTACGCAGTTCATGTCGTCGGGGCCGATCGTCGCCATGGTGCTCGAGAAAGACAACGCGATCGCAGATCTGCGGAAGCTGATGGGCGCGACGAATCCTGCGAATGCCGATGAAGGAACGATCCGGAAAAAGTACGCGGCGTCGATTGAAGAGAACGCGATCCACGGCTCGGATGCCGAGGACACGGCTAAGTTCGAGATCGGCTACTTCTTCGCCGGATACGAGCTGGCTTAGCGTCCGGGGGTCCCGGCGATCCAGGCCTCCAGATGGCGGATGGTCTCCTGCTGTTCTGAGACAACCCAGTTGACCAGGTCGCCGATGGAAACCATCCCGATCACCTTGTCGTTTTCGACGACGGGCAGATGGCGGAAGCGCCGCTCCGTGAC
>JASIAO010000137.1 GCA_030041955.1 Acidobacteriaceae bacterium
GGCGGGATGAGAAAGTGATCCGCGACTACATACGGAACCAGGAGCAGGAGGATGAGCGACTGGATCAGATGAACCTGTGGCGCTGAAGGCCACCTTCAGGTGGCGCAAATCATCGGGGCCGCGTTAGCGACCCCGCCCAGCCGCTTTGAGCGGCTCACACCGTAAGGCCCCCGGCTTTGCCGGGGGATATTTACCCGTGTTCCGGAGCACGCCATGCTGAAGCGCTTTCTCCGCCTCGATTTTCTGCCCCGCAGCCACGACTGTGGATTGCTCGCGCTGCGTCTTGGCGTCGCCATCCCACTCTTCCTGAAGCATGGCACCGAGAAGCTTTTCCGCTTCCATGCGATGGCTGCGCATTTCCCCAACCCTCTCCATATCGGAGCTGTACCCAGCCTGATCTTCGCCATGATCGCCGACGGCATCTGCATGCCACTGCTGATGGTGGGGCTGGCGACGCGTTGGGCCGCACTTTGGCAGTTCGTCAATCTCTTTGTCGCGTGGGCGTTCGTCCATCATTTTGTTTTCTTCGGGCCACATGGGGACCATGGTGAGCTGATTGTCCTGTACCTTGCCGCGATGCTCACGCTCTTTCTCGCCGGAGCCGGTCGGTACAGCATCGATGCACGCCTTGAGGATCGGCGATCGGAGATCAGTAATCGGTGATCAGCAGTTAGTGATGCGAATTCAGGTTCCACTCTGGTCTGTCCCTATCTGATCATTGATCATCGATGACAGATCGCTGATGTACCCTGAGTCCAACCAATGCCTGCGACCGGAACCCGCCGCATCACGCCCGCGCGCACCGCGGCTCTCGCGCTGTTTCTGCTGACCAGCCTCAATCTCTTCAACTTCATCGACCGCTATGTGCTGCCCGGCGTGCAGCCGCTGATCCAGCGCGAGTTCCGCATCGACGACGCCCGTGCGGGCCTGCTCACCTCCGCGTTTTTCTTCACCTACATGCTGATTGCGCCGCTGACCGGATGGCTCGGCGACCGCTTTCCGCGCAAGCCTCTCATTGTTGCCGGTGCGCTCATCTGGTCCGCGGCCACACTCCTCACCGCGTTCGTCCACGACTACCACACGCTGCTGATCCGTCACGCGGCAGTCGGCATTGGCGAGGCGACGTTCAGCATCTTCGCGCCAGCGCTTCTTGCCGATTTTTATCCGGAAGAAGACCGCAACCGCGTGCTCAGCATCTTCTATCTCACAATTCCGGTGGGTGGAGCGCTCGGTTATCTGACGGGCGGCGTTCTCGGCGAACACTATGGCTGGCGCATGCCGTTCTATATTGCCGCTGCGCCGGGCGTGCTGATCGCGCTGGCCTTCTGGCTCTTTGTGCGCGAGCCTGCGCGGGGTTCGGCCGATACACTCACCGCGACGCATGACCGCGCCAGCCTTTGGGGGCTGTTCACGAATCCTGCCTTTTGGACAGCGACGCTGGGCATGGCCATGTGGACCTTCGCGGTTGGTGGCATCTCGACCTGGCTGCCGACGTTCTTTCATCGCTTCGCCGGTTACTCCGTAGCCGGTTCCGGCATTGTCGCCGGAGAAATCACCGTGGTCGATGGCCTGCTGGCCACCATCGCCGGCGGATGGATCGCGCAGATCTGGCTGCGGCGCAACCATCGCGCCCTGTATCTGGTTTCCGCGTGGAGCGTCCTGGCCGCCATTCCCTTCGGTGTGTTCGTGTTTTTCGGGCCGCCGCGCCTGCTGTTGCCGGCCGCATGGATCGCAGAGTTTTGCCTCTTTCTGAACACCGGCCCATTGAACGCCGCTATCGTCAATTCCGTCGCAGCGCCCATCCGCGCCACCGCCATTTCCGTCAACCTGTTCGTCATTCACGCCCTCGGCGACGCATTCTCGCCGGGTTTGATCGGCCGCATCTCCGACGCGAGCAATCTCCGCTACGGCCTCGGCGCCACGCTGATCTCGCTGGCCGTTTCCGGAGCGATTCTCCACGGCGGCTCGCGCTTCGCCCCGCACCTGCCCGATCTGGAAATAGAGAAAACGGCCGGCTGAGTCCGATGTTCCGGGCGCGCTCCGCGAACCCGGTCGGCCAGTCCCGCGAAGCGAGTCCGCCTGGATGGCCAGTCCCCCTGGTAAAATAGGAATGAGGATTCCCCATGCCCGAAATTCAGCGCCGCAAGACCGTAACGGTCAAAATCGGTTCTGTCCGCGTTGGCTCCGACGCCCCGGTTGTCGTCCAGTCGATGACCAACACCGACACCGCCGATGCGCCATCGACGATCCAACAGGTAGCGGAACTGGTCGAGGCCGGTTCCGAACTTGTCCGCGTCACCGTCAACAACGACGAAGCGGCCAAGGCTGTCCCGGCAATCGTCGAGGGTCTGGCGAAGCGGGGTATCAACGTGCCGATCATCGGCGACTTCCACTACAACGGGCATCTGCTGCTTAAGAAGTATCCCGCCTGTGCCCGGGCCCTCGCCAAATACCGCATCAATCCCGGCAACTGCTCCATCGGCCGCAAGGACGACGAGAATTTCCGCACCATGATCGAGTGCGCTGTCGAGAACCAGAAGCCGGTGCGCATCGGCGTCAACTGGGGCTCGCTCGACCAGGCCTTGCTGACGCGCCTGATGGACGAGAATTCCAGGCGGTCCGACCCAGCCCCCGCGCGAGACGTGATGCTCGAAGCGATGTGCCGCAGCGCGCTCGACTCCGCCGCCGCCGCCGAGCGGTATGGCCTCGGCCACGACATGATCATCATCAGCGGCAAGGTGTCGGGCGTCCGCGACCTCATCGACGTCTATCGGATGCTCGCCAGCCGCTGCGACTACCCGCTCCACCTGGGCCTGACCGAAGCCGGCATGGGCATGAAGGGCATCGTGGCCTCCACTGCCGGCCTCTCGCCGCTGCTCCTCGAAGGCATCGGCGACACGATCCGCGTCTCGCTCACGCCCAAACCCGGCAGCAGCCGCACGGAAGAAGTCCTCACCGCGCAGCAGATCCTGCAGTCGCTCTCCATCCGCAGCTTCGCGCCGCAGGTCACCGCGTGCCCTGGATGCGGGCGCACCACCAGCACCTTTTTCCAGGAGCTGGCTCAGCAAATTCAGGATTACCTGCGCACCTCCATGCCCGTCTGGCGCGCGCAATACCCGGGAGTGGAAGAACTGAAGCTGGCCGTCATGGGCTGCGTCGTCAACGGCCCCGGCGAATCGAAGCATGCCAACATCGGGATCTCGCTTCCCGGCACTTTCGAGGAGCCGAAGGCGCCGGTCTACGTCGATGGCCGCCTGATGACGACGCTCCGCGGCGACACCATCGTCCAGGACTTTAAGAAGATCCTGGATGACTACGTGCGCAGCCGGTACGGCGCGAAAGAGCACGAGCTGGAGACGACGGCGGTTTAGGTTTTGCGCGTCCGCCTGGACGGCCAGTCCCGCGAAGCGCGTTCGCCTGGACAGCCAGTCCCGCTGGACGCGTAGCCCCCTGGACGGCTAGTTCCAGTCCGGGTCTCGCTTTTCAAGAAACGCGCTCACACCTTCGCGAAAATCCTTGTGGGACCGCATCTCCACGCTGGCGTAGATGGCCGCCTCGATCTCGTCCGGCAGATGCCGCTCGGCAAAGCGCCCCAGCAGACGTTTTGTTGCTGCTATGGCCGCGGGGCTGTTCCGCATCAGCTTTGCCGCGAGCGCCTGCGCGTCGGGCATCAGCTCCGGTTCCGGAACCACGCGCGTGACCAGCCCCAGCCGCTCGGCTTCTTCCGCACCGAAGATCCGGCCGGTTAGCAGCAATTCCCGTGCCCGCTTGTCACCTACCTGTGCGCGCAGATACGCCGAGACGATCGCCGGGATAAATCCAATGCGCACCTCGGTGTATCCGAACTTCGCCTCGGGCACAGCCAGCGTGAAGTCACAGAGCGTGGCAATGCCCATGCCGCCGGCAATGGCCGGCCCGTTCACCGCCGCGATAGTCGGCTTGGGCAGCGCGGTCAAAGTCCGAAACAGCGCCGCGATCCGCTCCGCATCCGCCTGGTGATCCGATGCTGTCGCGGTCATGCCGGATCGCAGGACCTCCAGATCCAGACCGGCGCAGAACGCCGAGCCGGCTCCGGTGATAATCACCACGCGGCATTGCGGGTCCCGCGCCGCGGCGTCCAGCGCCTCGGTCAGCTCCTCGATCAGTTGCGGCGTCAGGGCGTTTCGCTTATCCGGGCGGTTAAGCAGAATTGTCGTCACGCGCGATTCGGTGCGCGTATGCAGCGTTGCGTAATGCGTCACAAAGTTCCTCCGCCGAAACTCTGTAGCTTACGGCATTCTGCGGCAGGCTGAAAACTTCGGGCGAAATCTCACCCGCAGAAACAGAAAAGCCGATCCCGGTTGCCCAGGATCGGCTGGTAGTGTTTGCCCCCGTTGAATTACCGCCAGTGTCCGTCAATCCACACGTAGCCGTCGCGATCGTGGCGCCAGTGTCCGGCGATCCACACCGCGTGCGGACGCGGCGGAGCCGCCCAGTATCCGCCGACCCAGATATAGCGATGGCCATCCCAGCGATGATGGCCGCCGATCCAGACCCAGCCCGGATGCGGCCTGGGTCCAGGATGCTCCACGATGACCGGAGGCGGCGCGATGCCGACGACAATGCGTTGTGCGAACGACGCCGAGGGCAGACTGAGCAGCGCAGCCGCGGCGACCAGTACGAGTTTCTTCATAGAGTGGGTTTTCCTTTCCTGTTTCCTTGCCGAATTCCTGTGCGGTTCGGCCGCACAGTGGATGAAACACAAGGCCCGCCCAACAGGTTGCGCTATTTTGGGCAAATTTCGCAACCGTCTTCAGCGCGTTAGCGCCCACGCGACAATGGTCTGTCCTGAAATACCGGCTGCCGACTCAGCCTCGCGGTTCAACTCGGCCTCAGTCGCATCGCAATCCAGATGGACTTCGCACTGCGCGACTTCATCCTCGCTCGCGCCCACGAAGCACAGTTCGCACACGCCCAGGCCATCCTCGGTTCGCAGCGGAGGCCCGAAAACACGGCACGTCATGGGTCGAGCCGCATAGAGATCGCATAGGCCCGTCGCCGGATCGAGCGCTGGACACGCTTCTTCGTTGCCGAAGCTCTCGAATTCCTCCGCTCGTTCCTCATCAAGAACACCTGTCGCCGCGTCGCCTGGAAATTCTGCGGTCAGCCGCCGTTGTGCCGCCTGCGCGCGTTCCCGCGCCGCGGCCGCTCGCACAGGATCGCTTGCCTCCAGCGCGGCGAGGCCGTCCCGCAGCCGTGCCGCATCCAGTTGGGAGATGGCGAAGACGCCGTAGCAGCACTGCGTGCATCCCGGAGCGCACTTCAGCCACGTGCCTGCGCGACGCGCTGCGTCCGCAACGGCGGCATCGACAATCTGCACCAGTTGCGCGTCGCCGTCGGGGGTCATGCTTCCAGCCTAACGAATGACGTCGCTGCGCGCTCTAGAAATGAAGACTCAACTGGCCGGTCACGGCCCGCGGGGTCACGTAGTGCGTCCCGCTGAATGTCGACAGGAAATTGTAGAGCGCGTACTTATCGGTCACGTTTACCGCTGTAATCGTCGCGTCCAGCTTGTAGTGATCGCTGTGGAAGATGTTGTCCTCGCCGAGCGACATGTCAAACAGGCTCCTCGGATCGACTCGCGGCGGATTGTGGTCGTTGTCGCCGGTGCCCGGCGCTGGAATCTTCACCAGCGAAGAGGTGAACTGCGAGGCAAGGCATTCCGCCGGCAGCGGATGCCCGAGCGTCGCCTTGACCCCGTTGCAAGCCAGGCCCGCTTCTACTTCTTCGTCCGCATCCAGACTGGTGAGCAGCACGGCGGGCTGGCCGTTGATGGTGGTGGAAGTGGTCGCGCACGCGCTGTTTGGATCGTTGGAGAGCGGGTTGTAGCACGGCACTGCGCCGGCAACTTCGCCCGAGTCGAAGCGCCAGTTCATGCTGTACCAGGGGCTGTATTTTCCGGGCAGCTGATACTGGAAATGCGTGGTCTGATTGAACCGTTCGTCATGGTCGATGCGGAAGGGAAGTCCCGTCTGGCCGACGGTTGCGCCCGCGCCGCCCACCTGTGGCGGAAAGAACCGCGCGGCCACCGACGACATCACCGAGTAGGCGCTGAACCCGTGGATGGGCGTTACGTTGGCACGCAGCGCGAACCCGGGAATCTTCGACTTTTTCCATTCGATCGGGAAAGTGATTGGCGTATTGCCCAGAACGCTGAAGTCGTAGGCATTGTTCGTGTATTTCCAGATGTACTCGCCGCTGATCACGAAGTGCCGCCCCGCAACCTGTTGCAGACCCAGGTGATACTCATTGCGGTAACCGGGCGAGAGCGGCTCCGGGTTCGCCGCCTGGCACAACAGCAGCGGGCTTACAACCGGATTCAGACACCCATTGCTCGACAGGACCAGGTTCTCGTTGAACGGGGTCTCCAGCGTCCGCGCGTACGAGGCTCGCAGCACGGTGTTGGTCCGCTTCACGGTGTACGAGCCGCCCACGCGCGGCTCAGCCTGGCTGGCATCGGTGATGCCGGCGTAGAGATCCCCGCGCAGGCCAAGGTTGAAGTGCCAGTTGCCGCTGGTGATCTCATCTTCGGCGTAGAACGAAGCTTCACGGACGTCGGCGTGGCCCAGGAAGTTGTAGTACCTGCCGCCGCGTGTCAGATCGTAGGGATACAGCGTGGTGCACGGCGCGCTCACCGGAACGTTGCCCGCCATGCATCCCAGAGAATTCAGGTAGGTCGGCGAAACAATGCCCAGCGTGTCGCTCTCGTCCAGGAAGGTCGAGTAATACTCTGCTCCGGCCTTAACCGTATGGATGCCATGCGCCCAGGAGACGTCGGTGTGCACGCCGACATTGGTCAGGCTTCGGTCCTGTCCTACGGATTGCTGCTGCACCGGACCCAGATCCGCCAGCGGATCGCCGGACGGATAGTAGTGATAGTTGTCCTTGCGGAGGTAGGTCACCACATTCCAAACGGTGTTCTGACTTAAAATCCGCGTGTAGCTGGGGGCCAGGTCGATGGTGCCGATCTTCGTGCGCTGATCTGTCTGCTCGGTCACCGCTTCGCCCGCCAGATTCACGCCTCCCAGGTTCAGGTTGTCGTACGTATTCGGCGTCTGAAACCAGGAACGCGAGTAATTCAGGTTCAGGTGCAGCGAATTGGCAGCGTTGAGCGTGTCGTCGAGTCGATCGAAGAAGTTCTCCTCGTTTCCGTAATCATGAAAGATGCGGAATTCCGGCGAATCCAGGAAGCGTCCGCCGTTCAGCGCAGTCGCGGTCAGAAAATTCCCCCACTTTTGCGACCCGTATCCCACATCGGCGCCGCCTTCCACGGTTCCGAAGCTGCCATAGGAGGTGTAGGCCGAACCGGTCGGCTTCGTGTCGCCCTGGCCTGAGCGGGTGGTCACCTGGATCACCAGGCTAGTTTTGTCGCCGTACTGCGCCGGCGGCGCGCCCTCGATCACATTCATCGACTGCACTGCCTGGTCCGGTAGCTGGTTCGAGAAGGTCTTGCTCTGTTGGTCGGTAATCGGCTGGCCATCCACGCTAAAGGAGTTCTCGGCGTGATCGCCAAGGCCGTGGAACATCCCGTTTGAATCCGCCGTGATTCCCGGCGACGACAGCGTCACCAGAGAGCTCAGACCCGACGACTGGCTTTCCAGCGGGATCTCAGAAAAAGCCCTGCGGTCGATCGTCGTGTCCATGTTGGCCGCGTTGTTGATCAGCTCCTGGCTGGTCACCTGGACGGTGGTCGTCGCGGGCCCCACGCTCAGGCTGACGGCCACATTCACCGGCGTGGTCGCCTGCACGCTGACCGAGTGCGCATAGGGGCTGAAGCCGGTCATGGCGACGGTGAGGTGATACGTTCCGAACGGGACGTTCGCGAACTGGAAATGCCCGGTGCTGTCGGATTTTGCCGTTCGCTGGTATTGGCTTACGGGATTGTCGATCGTAACCGTGGCTCCGGGCACCACGGCGCCCGTCGGGTCCGTCACCGTCCCCGTGATGGTTCCGGAACTGGTGCCGGTCTGGGCTTCGGCCGTGGGACCAAACAAGAAGACCATCAAAAATGCCGATGCAAAAAAAATAACAGTGCGACGGATCGACGTCCGCATGCACGACCTCCTGATTTGTTGTGGGAAACAATCCGGGTGCTGAAAAGCACTACGCCGTAAGCGCAGGGTCCGCAGGCGGAGGCCGGCTGGCCAGTCGGAAATGCACGGCATCCCGCGGGCGCGCCAAAGCGCGCGGCGGTGCGACTGTGGCGATCGGCCAGCTCGTGATATGGAGAGAAATCTGGGGTGTCGTGTTCGCTACGCTATGCACCGCAACGCATAACGCGCAGTCATGGTCCAGCTGTCCGTCCGGGTGGAAATGCGCAGCCTGCACCGTCCCGATCATCAGCACCAGGGCTACGCACAGCGCGACGATGAGGGACGGCCAGGAACTCCGCGGCCTGGTAGGGACGGTACGCATCGTACTGATTTGACTATAGCGGCAGCGAAAGGGGATCAGCAACCAGACAGGAGGCCGCAGCTTTGAATAGGATGCACGCCGGCGACCCCTTGTTTGTTCGCTTCCGGGGCGGAGTGACCTTGACACCACGTGACTTCCCGGTAAGCTAGAAGATTCCCGGCCGGCGATCCCAGCGGTCGGATTTGGGGGCGTCCGCGTCTTGAAGGTCAGGGTCTTCTATCACGATAAGTGTTTCGACGGCGCCTGCTCGGCTTCGCTCTTCAGCCGCTTCCACCGCGAATGCATCCGCCCTGACGCCGAATACGAATTCCGCGGGCTCGTTCACCGCGCCGGCGCTCTCTTTAACGAAGCGGATTTCACGGGCGACGAGAACGCCATCGTCGACTTTAAGTATTCGCCCTCGCCCCGCATCACCTGGTGGTTCGATCACCATTTGAGTGCCTTCCTCACGCCCGAAGATCACGACGACTACGATTGCGGCCTGGCGGACGGCCGCTATGAGGGCCATCGCTTCTACGATCCGAACTACATTTCCTGTACCAGCTTCCTTGCGCAAATCGCCTCGACGCGGTTCGGCTTCAATGCTGCTCCGGTCGCCGAGCTGGTCAGGTGGGCCGACATCGTCGACGGCGCGCTTTACGAAAGCGCCCAGTCTGCCGTAGAAATGCCCGAGGCGGCGATGAAGCTGACGCTCATCATCGAGTCCAGCCAGGATCCCGAGTTCGTCCCGCGCCTCATTCCGCTGCTCACCCGCATGCCGCTGCAGCAGGTTCTGGAGCAGCCCTTCGTCGCCAGCCTGCTGCCGCCGCTTCTCGAGCGCCATCAGCGCGCGCTGGACCTGATCCGCTCCCGGGCGGAGTCAAAACAGGGCACGATCTACTTCGACATCACCGACCATCCCCTCGAGGGTTACAACAAGTTCATCCCCTACTATCTTCATCCTGAAGCGACTTACTCGATCGGCCTGTCGAAGTCCAGCTTCCGCACCAAGGTCGCCGTGGGGTCGAATCCGTGGACCAAAACGAGGCCGGAGGACATGGTGAACCTGGCCGTTATCTGTGAGCGCTACGGCGGGGGTGGCCACGCCCGCGTCGGGGCGATCTCGTTTCCGCCGGACCGCGAAGACGATGCGCGGAAGGCGGCGGCCGAGATTGTGGCGGAGTTGCGCGCCACGGAAGCGAGCGCGTGATCGCCGTCGGCGGTGGTAGGCGCTATACTCCTTCAACGGCAGCCGCGGCCGTTGCTGACCCACGTGCCTGTCCGGCGGCCGCGCCAGCGCCCGATTGGAGACAAGGAACAACGCATGTACGACAAGAAGAATCTCGCTAAGCTCAAGACATTGGACGAGAAGGCCCCGGAAGCGGCGAAGGCCTTCTGGACCTTCGACAAGGCCGCGATGGCCCCGGGAGCGGTTCCGGCGAAATACAAGGAACTGATCGCTCTTGGGGTGGCGTTCACAACTCAGTGCCCCTATTGCATCGATATTCATTCGAACCGGGCGCGAGAAGCCGGAGCGACCGAGGAGGAGATCTCCGAGACCGTCTTTGTCGCGGCGGCCCTGCGCGCCGGCGCCGCCGTCACCCACGGCACCCACGCCCTCAAATAGCGCGCCGCCCCGCCCGCCTGCGTCAACCCACGGCTCAACGCAGACGATGTGGGGCGTCGTGATCCAGCGCGGCAGCCTCATCGCTAACCGCCTTTCCGCTGGCCGCTTTACCGCTGAGCGCTTGTCCGCTGGCCGTTTCACCGCTAAAATAAAGCAGGAAAGGTCTGAAACTATCGTCATGCCCAAGCAGGGAATTCACCCCAACTACCACGAGATTCGCGTCGTCTGCGCGTGCGGCAACAGCTTTGCCACGCGGTCCACGCACAAAGGCGACATCCACGCGGAAATCTGCTCCAACTGCCACCCGTTCTTCACCGGCAAGCAAAAGCTGGTCGATACCGCGGGCCGCGTCGAGCGCTTCCGCCGCAAGTACGCCAAAGCGGAGCCGGCTGCTGCGAAGTAACCGCCCCTGAGCTCAGGAGACAAGGCCTCCGCCGCGGCGGGGGCCTTTCTTATGAAGAAGCACTGGGACAATCCGATCGAGCACGCGATGCCGGCGAACGCCCGTGTTCCAGCCGAGGTGCGGATTGGCGGCGTCACCGTTGCTCCGGCCACCGCGCTCGCTCCCATGGCGGGAGTGACGGACACGGTCTTCCGGCGGTTCATCCGGAATGCCAGCGTCTTTCTGATGGCCCCAGCTGCAGATCCCGAAGAGGCTGACGGTTCAGGGCGCGAAGCGCGTCCGCCCGTGCGGCCAGCAGCCTCGTCGGTGGAAGATTCGGTCAGCAATCAGGCATCCGGGTGCGGCCTCATCATGACCGAGTTCACCTCGGCCGATGGCCTCTCGCGCATGCGCGAATCGAAGCGCAAGCGCTACCTCACGTTTTACGACGACGAGCACCCCATCTCCGCGCAGCTCTTCGGATCCAACCCCCAAACCCTGGCCGAAGCGGCGCGCATCGTCGAAGAGACCGGCTTCGACATGGTCGATCTCAACCTGGGCTGTCCCGCGAAGCGCGTCGTCTCCTGCAACGGAGGCAGCGGCCTGCTGCGCGACCTGCCGCTGATCGAGACCATCTTCCGCACCGTCCGCGCCGCCGTCACCATCCCCTTCACCGTCAAGTTCCGCCTGGGCT
>JASIAO010000015.1 GCA_030041955.1 Acidobacteriaceae bacterium
CAAGGCCGGTGTCGGGCACAATCGTGCCGGGAATGCCGACGCCGATGGGACCGGTGGGACCGACCTCGCGCTCGATAGATGCGACCAGTTCCGCGGCGGCGCGGATGCAACCTTCGTAGTCGTGCTGCGGCGTGGGGATGCGGACGCGGCGCAGTTCGCGGCCATCTGCGTCCATGGCCAGCGCCTCGATCTTCGTACCACCCCAGTCAATTCCGATGCGGACGCGGGATGCCTGGGTCATGAGCGGGCTGTTCCCCATTCGTCGAGAGCTGCGGCCAGACGTTTGAGCGCCTCCGCTGTCATGGCAGGATCTCCGCCGATGCCGATGCGGAAATGATCCGGCATCTCGAAGAATCTTCCGGGTACGACGCTGGTTTCGTAGCGAGCGCGCAGAAATTCGCAGAACTCATCGACGGAGCCGCTCCTTCGGCGTGGAAAACACACCGTGCCCCAGGGACCGCGGAAACCATCAAGATCACTGCGGTCAGCGAAAAACGCATTCAGGGCCGCACGGTTGGTATCGAGAAGCTGACGGGCGCGCACGCCTATCTTGTCGAGCTGGTCGAGCGCCATCACGCTGAGCAACTCGCCCGGATGCACCGGCGTGGCACCGAAGAGGTCATTCAAGCGCCACATGCGCTTCGCCAGGTCCGGCTGGGCAAGGATCCAGCCGCAGCGGAGGCCGCTGAGACCGTAGGCCTTGGTGAGGCTGGTAGTGACAACGAAATTGTTGCCCAGATGGAAGGACGAGCGCACCGGCTGGTCGTAGACCATGTCGAGATAAACCTCGTCGACGAGCACCTGCGCGCCGGACTTCTGCGCGATCTCGCCAATCCGGGTGAGAGTCTCTTCGCTGGTGAGCGCGCCGGATGGGTTGTGGAGATTCGTCAGGCAGACAAGGCGCGTTTTCGACGTCGTGCGCCGCGCGACATCTTCGGGATCGATTTGAAAGTCGTGCGCAGCCGGGCGGTCGAATCGGAGAATGTTGGCATGCAGGTAAGACGCCACTTCGAGAACCGGTCCATAGGTCGGCTGCTCGATCAGGACATCGTCGCCCGGCTCGATCAGTGCAGCCATGGCCAGATGATTTGCCATCGCGGTGCCGGCGGCGGCAACGACGCAATCCGGAGTGACGCCGCACTTGCGCGCCAGACGCTCCTGGAGCGGCGCGTAGCCATAAACGGTGGGACCGTTGATTTCGAGATCCTGCGGCGAAATATGCAGCTCGGCGAGCGGATAGCTCATAATGCCGCTGCTCGCGAGATTGTATTTTGCCGCCGAACAGAGTTTCGCCCACTCCAGATAGGTGGACGCAACCGCACGCGCGCTGCTCATACTGTTCCCTTCCCTTGCCGGCGCCGCTGCCAGAGCGCGTACACCGGCAATCCGATCAGGATGATCACAAATCCAATGGAGCTGTTGCGAGGATACTTCCATAATGCGTTCGCCACGATGAGCCAGCACGACAGGATGAAGACGAGGGTCGTATACGGATGGCCGGGAACTCGAAAACCGGGATTAGCCGTGGGATGGCTGCGCTCGCGGTGGCGCAGGACGAACAGACAGGCCGCACTCAGGCCGAAAAAGGTGAAGTCGATCGGCGCCTGGAAGTTGAGAATCTGCTCATATTTTCCGCTCAGCGCGATGACCACGGTCCACACGCTCTGCAGCACGATGGCAACCACCGGCACCCGCGTCTTGCGCGTGAGATACGCCACGCTGCGAAAGAAGAGGCCGTCCTCGGCCATGGCGAAATAAACGCGCGGCGCGGTGAGCACGGACTGGCTGAGATACCCGACCGTCGAGATAGCGATGCCGAGTGCGATTAGGCGCGCTCCGCGCTCACCGGCCACAATTTGCATCACGGAACTGGCGGGAACGCTGGTTGCGGCGAGCGCCGTGACGCCCAGCGCGCGCAGACACACGATGTTGACGGAGACGTAGAGCACGACCACGGCCGCGACCCCGATCATGAGAGCGCGGCCGAGATTTTTGCGCGCATTGCGAATCTCGCTGGCGATGAAGTTTGTGGTCTGCCAGCCTCCGTAAGAAAAGAGCACGGGAACCATGGCAGCGCCCAGGGCGGTCAACAGGTTGAAAGACATAGGGCGGTCGAGCACGGGGTGTAGCACCGGCTTTGGAGCGCGAACCAGGAAGAAACCGGCGCCGATGAGCGCCGCAATCGCCGCGATCTTGAGCACCATGAGCACGCTCTGGAAGCGCCCTCCGGGTTTGACGCCGAGGCAGTTCACGGCGGTCAGCAGCGCAAGCGTCACGATGATGACCCAGTGCTCGGAACAGGGGAGGCGGGTGAGCTCGAGGAAGTAGCGCGCGAAGGTCACACAAACTGCGGCCATGCCGCCGGTTTGGATGACGAGGAGCAAGGCCCACCCGTAGAGAAATCCGAAGACAGGATGGAGCGACTGGCGGAGATATTCATACTGGCCGCCAACTTCAGGAATACGGTCGCCGAGCTCGGCATAAATGAAGGAGCCGAGGATGGCGATGATGCCACCCGCAATCCAGACCGAGAGAATGAGCACCGGCGAATGCAGGCGCTGGGCGACGACGTAGGGATTCATGAAGACGCCAGCGCCGACGATGCCTCCCATGACCATCATGGTGGCGTCGAAGAGACCGAGCTTGGGTGCGAGTCTCGGGCGGCCCGAGCTCTCGACGTCGAGGGGTGGTTGCGTCACCGAATCGAATTCTATCCGAGAGAAGATACATGTTTCCGGCGGCGGAAACTCCGGCTGCGGCGTGCTGGCCAGGCAGCCGGATTGCAGGGTTGGGGTCGCTCGTGCATACTCCCTGAGGGCAACATTCATGGCGGGACAGAGGACGAAATCGCAGCACATCACCATCGTGGACGTGGCGCGGGAGAGCGGATTCTCGGCTTCTACGGTGTCGATTGTGCTGAACGAGGCCCCGTTGTCGCGCTATGTGGCCGCGACGACGAAGGAGCAGATCCGCACGACTGCGGAGCGGCTTGGCTATCACCCTGATCTGTTTGCGCGGTCGCTGCGCAGCCGGCGCACGCACACCATCGGGGTGATGATCTTCGACATTTCCGATCCATTCTGCACTCTTATCCTGCGCGGCATCGAGCGAGCGCTGCACGGAACCGGATACCTGCCGCTGATGATGGACGCGCACAACAACCGGGAACAGTTCGAAGGGTACCTGCGCATGCTGGTGGAGCGACGGATCGAAGGACTGATCGTCGTGGCCAACTGGTTGTTCCAGGAATGCGGATTGCTGGCACGCCTGCAGGAGCGGGGATTGCCGATCGTCGTTGTCGGGCGCGATCTTTCGACAGATGGGTTCCGGTCGGTGGTGGTGGAAAACGAGATGGGCGGGGCCATGGCTATCCAGCACCTGTACGAACTCGGCCACCGCAGGATTGCGGCGATCCGAGGACCGGTACAGTTGAGCGACAGCAGCAGCCGATGGGAAGGTATACAGCGTTTCTGCTCCGGGCGTGACATTACGATTCGTGACGTTCACGTGCGAACGCTGCCCGATTTGCTGGATCCGTTCTCTGTGTTCGAGGCAGGAGCGGCGCTTGCCGAGGAGATCGCCCGGGGTGACAGCGACTTCAGCGCGCTGATCGGATTCGACGACCTGACCGCACTGGGCGCAATGCGGGGATTGACGCAGGCCGGCGTGCGTGTGCCGGAAGAATGCTCGGTGATCGGGTTCGACGACATTCCGGCCGCGTCATACACCACGCCGGGGCTGACGACCATTCGCCAGCCGATGGAAGAGATGGGCGCGATCACGACGGAGCACCTGCTGAAAATGCTGAGCAATCCGGAAACGGCGGCGGCGGAAGGAACTCCGGTCCAGAAGCTGACCCCGGCGCTGATTGCGCGGGGATCGACCATGGTATTAACCGGAAACACCAGCTCTGATACCGAGCCTTGACACCAATGGTTCCGAAAGAATAGCTTTCCACAGTATTGAAACGATTGAATATCCCGAGCGGCTATAAAGGCGACGGGCGATGCAGCAAAACGGGATTCAGCTTCCGGAGGTGGTGATGGGCACGAGAAGTGGTTGGACGCAGGCAAAGTCTCGTCTTCTGTTTTCTGTTCTGGCATTCTGCATGGGAACCGCGGCGTATGGGCAAGCAGGGCGCGGTGGAATTTCCGGCCTGGTCAGCGATCCTTCCGGCGCGGTCATCCCGGCAGCCGAGGTAACGCTGCTCAACGAGGCCACGGGGGTGGCGCTCCATACCGTCACCAGTTCCGGGGGACTGTACACATTCATTTCGCTCAATCCCGGTGAGTATCAGGTGACGGCCGGCCACTCCGGCTTCGCCACGGTCGTAGTAAAAAAGGTGACCGTCAATGTGGATCAGGTCGCCGAGGTCAATATCAAGTTAGAGGTGGGCGCTGCCTCCACGACGGTCACCGTAAGCGGAACTGCCGATCTGGTGGAGCCGAGCAACTCTACCGTCGGCACGCTGATCAATTCCGCGACGATTGACCGGGTCCCGCTGCTGTACCGCAACGTTTACGATCTCGCGCAGTTGAGCGCCGGTGTGAATGCGCCGAACGCCTCGCCCAATTCGAGCGATTCGATGATGTCAATCCAGAACATTTCCGTCGGACGCCCCGGAATCGACATCTCGTCCGCCACTATTAACGGCGCGATCGTGGGGTCGGTTTATTACATGGTCGACGGCAGCCCCATCGGCATTGCGGAAAACAACGAAGCGGCCATCATGCCGGCGTTGAATATACCCGAGGACGATGTCGATGAGGTTCGCGTGGAGACCCAGAACACGCCCGCCTCCTACCAGAGCGGGGCTGCGGGCGTCATCAGCCTGGTGACCACGTCCGGGACCAATCAGTTTCACGGCAACATTTTTGGCGTATTTCGGCCGGACGTCCTGTCTGCGAATGAATACTTCAACAAACAGACTCAGCTGAGCAGCGGCATGGCCAACACGCCTCCCGATTTTTACCGCTATCAGGAAGGCGCAGCCATCGGTGGACCCATTAAGAGAAACAAGCTCTTCTTTTTCTCGGATTACGAGGCCACCCAGCAGGAGGAGTACGAGGGCATCGACTATTTCTCTGTTCCGACCAACGCCGAAAAGACCGGAGACTTTTCGGCGTTGAGCTATCCGATCTACGATCCCACCAAATCAGAAGTCCCCATTCCATGTCCGTCGGGAGAAACGGCGCCCTGTTTTGGGCGGCAGCCGTTTACCGGAAATGCAATTCCTAACCCAAATCCCATCGCTCTGCTCTATCTCTCAAAAATGCCCGCGTGCAACCTGCCGTCTCCCACCAGCTGCCAGACGGCAAACTCGGACGAGGTCAACAATTACGGCCTGCCCGGCATGGACCCGTATTCTGCGCAACGGTTCGACGTTCGCGTGGACTGGATGGCGAGCCGGAAGCAGCGCATCTTCTCCCGCTTTTCCTTTGACCGCCTGGCCTTCTCCACCGCCAATGTCTTTCCCAGCGGCTGGGACCTCAATTACGCTCAGAACCACACCAATGGGCGTAACGTCCTCGTGGCCGACGATGTAACCCTGAATTCCTCAACCATCCTGCAGTTACGCTATTCGTTCACGCGCCATTACGAGAATCAGGGAGGTCCGTCATCGTATTCGACCAACGACATTACTCAACAGGGCTTCCCTGCATCGCTGGCCGCCCAGGTGCTCTATAAGCAGTTACCGTTCATGATCTTTAACGATCTGGGGGGAGGCGTCGGCGGCACCGCCGACAGCAACATCTTTCGCTATGCCAGCGAGAACAGCGACGCGAGTGTCGCTATCACCAAAGTTCACGGCAAGCATGAGATATCGACCGGTTTCGAATGGATGAAGCGGTACCTCAACGTCGGCCAGCCATATGCGCCGGCGGGCTCGTACGTTTTTGACATCAGCGCTACGGATCAACAAACCTCACCAGCCTCGGGCATCACCTTCGGCGGCAGCGATTTCGCCTCCATGCTCATCGGCATGGGCATGGCGCCGGGCAACGAATCCTATGACTTCACCAAAGACATCTTCGCGGCCGAGTCCAGCCCGTACTATGCGGCCTTCATCGAGGATACGTACCGCGCCACCAAGACCCTGACCCTTACCGCCGGCCTGCGCTGGGATATTTTCGGTGGGCGTAACGAGCGCTTCAACCGCCAGGAATACTTCGATCCAACCGCCAGCAACACCTTTGACGGTGTCTCCTACACCGGCGCCGAGGTCTTCGCCAACAGCAACAATCGCTCACCATATACAACCAATATGGACAACCTCGGGCCTCGCGCGGCCTTTGCCTGGCAGCCTGTCACCCACCTGGTACTGCGCGGCGGCGCAGGCATCTATTACGGACCCAGCACGCAGATGGTCGCCAGCGCGCTCGAAAACGCCGATGGTTACTCTTCTGTTACAAATTGGAACTCTACCTGCTACGACGCCGATGGCAACACCGTCTTTTACAGCTCGACCTGTGGAACGC
The DNA here is from genome assembly GCA_030041955.1 of Acidobacteriaceae bacterium. Lineage (GTDB taxonomy): Bacteria > Acidobacteriota > Terriglobia > Terriglobales > Acidobacteriaceae > Palsa-343. Next base: position 6,480 of record JASIAO010000015.1, read on the forward strand.
CGGCCGTGGACAACTTCACGGTTCCCTATTCATTGAGCAATCCATTTCCAGCCGGCGTTGTCCCGGTCTTCACCACCGCCAACCCGCCGACAGGCCTTGCCAATAATCTGGGTACAACCCTGCAGACCGTGCTGCATTCCCAGCGCACGCCGACCGTCTATAACTTCAATTTCGCCGTTGAGTATGAGCTGCCGCATCAGGTGGTCGTTACTGCGGGTTATGTCGGCAGCCGCGGACTTTTCCTGCCCTTCGGCAGCGTCGATCTGAACCAGCTGAGCCTCGCCACCATTCAGAAATACAACTACTCGCTCTGCGTCGATACCACCCAGCCGAGTTGCATTTATGAGCCCAATCAATGGGCTCCCATCCAGCCTTCCACCAATGCCCTTTACGGCTCGAGCACCGTTCCCTTGTGGGCGGCCATCCAACCATATCCGCAGTTCGGCGATGGCAGCTACGGCGCGGGTAACGGCGTCAATGTGAATGGCTACCCCGCAGGCGACTCAGAGTACAGCTCTTTGCAAACCAAGGTGCAGAAGAGACTCACCAGTCACTTTACAACCCTCGCCACATTTACGTGGGGCAAAATCATGACCGACGACACGGCTCCTCCGCTGAGCTTCGTCGGAAACCACAACGGATCGGTTCAGGACTGGAGAGATCTTTACCTGGAGCACTCCGTCAGCCCCCAGGATATTAAGTATGAGTTCTCCGGTGAAGTATCGTACGACTTACCCTTTGGCAAGGGAGAGCATTTCGACCTGCACGGGGTCCCGGATGCGGCGTTCGGCGGATGGACTGTGAATGCCATTCAATATCTCAGCGACGGTAATCCCATCAACTCGCCGTCTTCCGGATTTAGCCCGTCCTACTTCAATCAGCGCGCCGATTTGACCTGCAATCCGGCATCCCACGCGCCGCATACAGTAGCCGTATGGTTCACCGACAACTGTTTCGCCATACCTGGCACGGAAAACGCCGGCAATCCTAATCCGTTTATCCCGGGCAACGCCCCTGACTATCTCGACCATGTTCGCATCAAGGGCGCTCGCGATATGGATCTTTCCGTGTACAAAGCGTTCAAGTTCACGGAGACGAAATCGCTGCGCTTCGACGCTTCCGCCTACAACCTGAGCAACACGCCGCAGTTCGGATATCCAAGCGTGCCGAGCGTGGTCGGTGCGGTATCCCAGGGTCTTCCCTTTGGGCAGATCACCAACACGGATAACACGCCTCGGCAATTCCAGTTTGGCGCGCGGTTTACCTATTAATGATAAGCAGGGTGCAGGCACAGGGCGTGTGAAGCCGTACCCGTTGAGAACACATTCCCAAAACTCGCTGCACCCGACGTGGAGAGAGATTGCATGTTTCGAAGGATCGGGCTCATATTTCTGCTGATCAATTGCGGCGCTGCCGCGCTGGCTGCAACCACGCCCCTGCATGACGGATGGCAACTGCAGTCAGCCTGCAAACTCCAGGCAACCGGCGACACCATTTCCACGGCTGGATTCAGGCCTGAAGGATGGATCGCGACCTCCGTGCCGGCGACGGTGCTGGCAACGCAGGTTGCGGTAGGAATCTATCCCGATCCGTATTACGGGATGAATCTGCGGAAGATTCCCGGCGAGACCTATCCCATCGGGAAATTCTTCGCGAACCTGCCTATGCCGGAGGACAGCCCGTACAAGTGCGGCTGGTGGTATCGGAGAGAGTTTGCCATCCCCGCAGCCGACAAAGGCAAGACGCTGTGGCTCCATTTTGGCGGGATCAATTATCGCGCCGATGTGTGGGTAAACGGAAAGAAGATTGCCGACGCCTCGGAGGTAGCTGGAGCGTACCGCACCTATGATTTCGACATCGCCGGTGTGGCCGATCCTGGAAAGCCAAATGTGGTCGCTGTGGAGACGTGGGCGCCCGGACCGAAAGACCTGGGCATCAACTGGGTGGACTGGAATCCAGCACCACCGGACAAGGACATGGGATTGTGGGGCGACGTGACGCTGGGCACCACCGGCCCGGTGACCCTGCGCTCGCCCATGGCGGTCACGCACTTCACCGACGCCTCGCTGAAGGAAGCCGACCTGACCCTGTACGCGGAGCTGCACAACGCATCGGATCGTCCGGTGACGGGCAAGGTCACGGCGCTCGTCGCGAACATTCCGGTGGAGCAGAATGTGACGATCGCGGCCGGGCAGGATCAGACGGTGATCTTCGCACCGGACCAATTCGCTCAGCTCAAGATTCACAATCCGCACGTGTGGTGGCCTTATGTGATGGGCGATCCGCATCTGGAGCAGCTGACCATGCGCTTCGTGGATAACGGCAGCGTTTCCGACCAGCAGAGTGTGGACTTCGGCATTCGCGAGATCACGGCGGAGAAAACGGACAGGGGTTATGAGCTGTTCAGGATCAACGGCAAGCCGCTGTTGATTCGCGGCGGAGGTTGGTCGCAGGACATGCTCCTGCGGCAGAATCCGGAGCGGCTGCGCAATGAGCTGCGGCTGTTCCGCGCCATCGGGCTGAACACCATCCGGCTGGAAGGCAAGATGGAGACGGACGATTTCTTCCAGCTGGCCGACCGGCAAGGAATTCTGGTGATGCTGGGCTGGTGCTGCTGCGACCAGTGGGAGCGCTGGAAGGACTGGACCCCGGAGAATTACACAGTCGCGGCCGGATCGCTGCGCTCGCAGATGCTGCGACTCCGCTATCATCCCAGTCTTCTTGTGTGGCTGAACGGCAGCGATAATCCGCCGCCGGCGTTCGTGGAAACGGCGTACCGCAATATCGAAGCCGAGATGCACTGGCCGAATCCGATCCTGTCATCCGCGTCGGCGACTCCGACTACAGTGACCGGTCCGAGCGGCGTGAAGATGACCGGCCCCTACAACTACGTCGCGCCATCGTACTGGTATCTGGACACGAAGCACGGCGGTGCGTTTGGCTTTAACACGGAGACCAGTCCTGGACCGGACGTGCCGCATGTGGCCAGCCTGCGCAAATTCATTCCGCCGGATCAGCTATGGCCGCCCGCCGAGGACTGGAGCTATCACGATGGCGGAGGAGACTTCAAGAACCTGGACGTCTTCGACACCGCGATGCACGCCACCTATGGACCGGCGGCCACGCTGGACGAGTACGAGCGGCTGGCGCAAACACTAAGCTACGACAGCGAGCGCGCGATGTACGAGGCGTATTCGCGCAACAAGTACACGTCGACGGGCGTGATCCAGTGGATGCTGAACAATGCATGGCCATCGATGATCTGGCACCTGTTCGACTACTATCTGGACGCCGACGGCGGCTACTTCGGCGCAAAGAAGGCCTGCGAGCCGGTGCACGTGCAGTATTCGTACGACGACCACAGCATTGTGGTGGTGAACAGCACATACGCGCCGGTGAACGGGCTGACCGCGGTGGCGCATGTGTATGACACTCACCTGAAGCAGCTGTTTTCCGCGGAAAAACAGTTGGACGCCGGCAGCGATAGCTCAAACCGCGTGCTGACCGTTCCCGACTCGGTCTTTCAGCAGGGATCGCAGGTCTACTTCGTGGATCTGACGCTGAGGGACGCGAGGGGCGCAGTGGTCAGCCGGAATTTCTACTGGATCCCGGCGAAGCTGACTGTGTTCGATTGGGATAAGACCGATTACACGCACACACCGGCGCTGGAGCCTGCGAACATGCAGGAACTGCGCTCACTGCCGCAGGCCACGGTGCAGGCGCAACTGCACGAGCATCCGTCGCCGGACGGTGAAACCGTGGTGGTGACGCTGCGCAATCCGTCGCAGGCGCTGGTCTTCCAACTGGCGGCGACGGTGCGAACAAAAGACGATGGCCTGGTGGCGCCGGTGCTGTGGTCGGATAACTACATCGAACTCATGCCCGGCGAATCACGGACGCTGACCGCGGTGCTACCACAGCATCCGCCCGCGGGACTGGTGGTGAAGCTGAGCGGATGGAATGTTCCGGAGCAAAGCTTATCGTTGGCGGGCCGGTAAGCTCGACCATTCACAAAAAGACAGAGCCGGCGGCCAGGAGCAACCAGCCGGCTTTCTTACGCGTGAAGCTAATCTGTTAGCTCTTCGGTGCCTGTGTCATCGGCTGCAGAATCTCGTCCAGCAGGTCGGGTGTGCCCTCGACGCGCTGAAGATGCGGGAAGCGTAGTCCGCCGTGGTAGTCGATTCCGACCACGCGGTAAGTGCCCGTGTTCACCACGATGAGTTCGATCGGCAGCTCATTCCCCTTCGCCTCCTGAATGGCGGCGCTGAGCAGCGGACCCGAGAACTGGCGGCCGTTGACCGCAATAATCTGCATTCCTGGGCCGAGCTTCGCCTTATCCGCGGGCGAGCCGACCAGCACATCCTCAATGTGACCGTCGCTGGAGACGTTGATGCCGATGGACCACCACTCCGGCATCGATCCTTCGGCATTGATGGCGGCCTGCATGATCGCGTTGGGCTGATCGGTGAAGACCAGCTTGTAGCCACCGTTTTCGATGCCGCCGAGCGGCGCGTGCGGTGAGAGGCTGGTGAGGCGCTGCTTCAGGAATCCCGCCCAGTCGTAAGGCACCACCGCATTGAGCCCGTTCACGATGTCGCTGAAGTGATAGGGAACCACTTTAGGCGGCGTGTTGCCGCCGTATCCCTCGAAGGCCGCGAGGAAATCGTTGAGGCTCTTTTTGTCGTCGGTGAGCTTGCGGATGGTCGTATCCACATCCAGCCAGACCAGGTCGCCTTCGGAGTAGTAATCCGTGCTGCGCCGCCAGTTGTCCCACTCGTCGGAGGTTTCGTAGAGGAGCTGCGCGGCGGTCGCGGTGTCCTGCAGGTCGCGCCAGGTGCGGCCCGGACGGCAATCCATCTGCGCGGCGACGTCGGCGAGGTAGTCGCGGTAATCCGCGGCCGTCTCAAGGTGGCTACGCGCGGCCAGCACATTGCCGAGATAATCCGTGAGGCCCTCATAGACCCAGAGCAGATTGCCGATCATGGGGTCTTCGTAATTACCGGTGGCCAGGCCCGCGGGGCGGCGATACTTGCCGTTCCAGGAATGCGTAAACTCGTGCGGCAACAGGTCGGCGGAGAGCAGGAGCAGATTGGGATCGACGAAAGTCTTCTCCGGCACGCGGTCGTCGCTGGACTGGTGATGCTCGAGCCCGAAATGCGCGACCTGATCGCTCGCGGTGACGAGGAAGTGATAGCTCTCGTAGTGGTGCGACTTGTAGAGGGCGCCGGTTTCGCGGACGAGATTGCTGTAGCCGGCGAGAGTTTCCGGGGTGAGAGCCAAATCTTCGGGGCCATCCGCGGCAACATCGAGATAATGCCTGGGCGAGACTTCAGGCGCGAGCGGAAATTCCACGAAGTAGCGGCCGGTCAACAGCGGCGAGTCGATGAGCTGCTCCAGCGAAACAGTGGAGAAGGCGACGCGGTCTCCGTCCTGCGCGGTCTTTTTCAGCGCGGTTCCGAACTTCCAGCCGTCGGGCAGGATCACAGATGGTTTTACGTAAAGCTCGATGGACTGATGGCCGGAGGGATAGAGCACGAGTTCGTTCCAGCTGAGCAGCGCGAGGTTCGCGCTGGTCGATGCGCCGGAGGAGAATCCGGTGGCGGCGGCTGTGGCCAGGAAGTCGTCTTTCACATCGAGCGTGGTCACGCCCGACGGCACGGTCAGGTGGATGGCGTACATGTTCACGTCATCGCGAACCCAGCGAATCGGTTGCCCATTGCCGGTGATGAACAAACCCGCGAGATTGTCGATGGGGCCGTCGGGCATGTGTTCGCCGGGGATCCATTTGGCGTAGAGAAGAGTGAGCGGCCCGGGCGTGACCGGGATGGTCATCTCGCCGTGCAGCATCTTGCGCGGTGCGTCGGTGAGATCGACAGTGAGATGAATGGGATTCGCGGGGGTGGTTTGAGCGTGGAGCGAAAAAGCAGCCCCGAGAGCGACTGCAAGAGTCGCGAAACAACGAAAACGCATAATCCTCCAAAGATGGCAGCGCGAAGTATCAGTGTACCGAGGCGCGAAGCCGAATTGCGTTGCGCCCAGCGCTTTTCGGCGTAAACTCACCAGCCGGAGGGCTGCGCATGATTCATTGGAGCTTTGGCCTGGCGTGGACTGCGTTTGCTCTTGCCGTGGCGCTGCACGTGGCCGATGAGGCAAATCACGACTTCCTCGCCGTCTATAACCCGAACGCGCGGGTGATCCGGCAGCGGCTGCACTTGCCGGTTCCGGTCTTTACCTTCCGCTCGTGGCTCGCCAGCCTGGTCCTGGGCGTATGCGTCCTGCTGCTGCTCTCGCCGCTGGCTTTTCGGGGAACGCACTGGATGCGGGTGGCCGCCTGGCCGCTGGCGATCCTGGTGGGCATCGGGAATGCGCTGCTGCACGTCGGCAGCTCCCTGCTCTATCGGCGCAAAATGGCCGGCGTGCTGACCTCGCCGGTATTGCTGGTCACGGGATCGTGGCTGTTGTGGAGCAGCCTGACATAACCCGCGCGACCCCGCCGCCGAAAAAAAGTTGCTCGCAGTCTCCTCGCGGCAAACGGCAAAGGCGTCCGAACGGAACTGAATCGTTTGAGGGTATTAGCCGTCTAATAAACAGGAGT
>JASIAO010000138.1 GCA_030041955.1 Acidobacteriaceae bacterium
TAGGTTCACCTTCTCCACGCCGGCGGGATCGCGATAAGCTAATTCACGCGTCGACCAGCCAATAGAGCCGAGAGCGTTCGCCGCGTAGTCGACAACCGGTCGATTGGAGACCTCAGAGTTCGATGGAATGCGGATCAGCTCCGACAAAATCTCAGCGACAGCGGCATCCTTCATCGCGCGTTCCCCGCGGAGTCGTGCCACACCTTCTCGTGGATCTCGGCGTACCGGGAGACGATCTCGTTCTGAAGCGGATGACGACCGTCGCGGAGAATGAGCCTGCCGTTGACGGCGACGTCCCGAATGGCTGCTCGGTTCAACCCGAAGACGAGGAGCGGCAGCAGATCGTCCGCCGAGTGTCCCGCAATGGAAACATCGCGCAAATCGACCGTGAAGAAGTCGGCAGGACAACCGGGCGCGAGCTCGCCTGCAGGCACCGCGAGGGCGCGAGCGCCGTTCGCTGTGGCGCAGCAGAAGAGACGCTCCGCCAGAGATTGTCCGGCAATTTGATCGAGGATGGCGCGCTGCTGATCCCGCAGTCGCAGGTGATATTCAAGCTGGCGCGCGTCTTCGAGCGGATCGATCTGCGCCTGGCTGTCGGAACCCAGCGCCACGGGAATTCCCGCCTTGAAAACCGCATCCGCCGCCAGGATTCCGTCGCCGAGGTTGCGCTCCGTCGTGGGGCACGCGCAGATCGTCACGCCGGCGCCCGCGAGCGTCGCAGTTTCGTCCGATGTGATCTGCGTCGCGTGGATAGCCGTGAAGTCCGGACCGAGCAGACCCTCCCGTGCGAGCAATGCGACCGGAGTTGCCCCGTGCTCACGCAGGCAGGCCTCGTTTTCCGCGACTTGTTCCGAAATGTGCATGTGCAGAGGCAGACGGCGATCGCGAGCCCACGCAGCAATCTCCCGCAGATCGTCCAGCGGCACCGCACGGATGCTGTGTGGAGCGGCGCCAATGCGAACGTCGGACCTGTCTGACGGGGTTTCGGCGATCAGCGCAGCTATGCTGGCAAGGAACTCGGTCGCGGTTTCAAAAAACCGCGTCTGCCCTGGGTCGCGCGGCAGTTGATAGCCGGACCGCAGGTAGGCCGACCGCAGCAGCACAATGCGCAGTCCCACGGATCGCGCGGCGGCGATCACCTGTTTCGACAGCAGGTTTGGATCGTCATACGGCTGACCATCCGGCGCCGTGTGCAGGTAGTGAAACTCGCCCACCGTCGTCGTTCCGCCAAGCGCCATTTCGAGGAACGTCATGCGCGCAACGTCGAACACCTCCGCCGGGTCGAGTTGTGCGGCTGCGTGGTACATCGTCCCGCGCCAGGACCAGAAATTGCCTCCGCTGGTGGCGCGCGATTCCGATTTGCCACGGATGAGGCGCTGGAATGCGTGCGAGTGCGTGTTGATGAACCCGGGCAGCAGCGCCTTGCCTCGCAGATCGACAACCGTGGCCATCGACGGCGCGTCGGACGCGACACCGCCAATCCGTCCGTCATCGTTGACAAGCAACCCCACGCCGGAAACAAATCGACCGTCGGAAAAAAGCAAGTCAGGCCGGTAGAAGGTCGTCATAAACAGGCCTCCTCGGCCCTCTGGCCGGCGATCCACACCTCGCGAACAGAATTGGTGCCGAACGTATACACAAGGTCGCGCCAGTCCGACGACTGCAACACGAGAAAGTCCGCGCGCAATCCTGGCTCAATCCGGCCTGCGTCGCGCAAACCCAGCGCGCAGGCCGCGTTCACAGTTCCGGCTACAAGCGCTTCCTGCGCCGTGAGTCCGTTGAGGCGCACAGCGAGCGCCAGCGCCATCGACGTGGAGAAGAGCGGGCTGGACCCGGGGTTGAGATCGGTACCTATTGCGACCGCTGCGCCGGCGTCGATGAGCGCTCGTCCGGGCGCCGAGGGCAGCCCAAGATGCAGCGACACCCCCGGCAGAATCGTCGCAATGGTCGAAGCAGCGGCAACCGATGTGATCTGCTCGGAGCTGCATGCTTCCAGATGATCGACGCTCAGCGCGCCCATGCGCAGGCCCATCTCCAGCCCACCCACGCGATGAAATTGCTCCGTATGTAGCTTGATGCCGAGTCCGTGCTGCCGCGCGGCCTGCAGCATCGCTTCCGCTTCCGCCACCCTCCAGGCCTCCTTCTCGACGAACACGTCGACGGCCTGCGCCAGCTCTTCGCGGGCAACCGCGGGGATCAGCGTCTGACACACGTCGGACAAGTAGGGGGCTCGGTCACCTGTTTCCGCGGGCGGCACGTGAATCAGCAGCGTGGGGACAAGCCGCGCCGGCGTATTCGCAGCAAGAGAGCGCACCACACGCAGCATTTTCATCTCCGCGTCGGACGAAAACCCATACCCCGATTTCACCTCAATGACCGTGGCGCCCGAGCAAACCAGCGCGCGAATGCGCGGCACGGCAACGGCGATCAATTCCTCCTCAGAAGCCCCCGCAGTGGCGCGGATCGTGCTGCGGATGCCGCCCCCGGCAGCAAGAATCGCTTCGTAACTGGCGCCGGAGGTGCGCGCTTCGAAATCCGCCAGGCGATCTCCGGCCCAAACGGCGTGCGTGTGCGGATCGACAAGTCCTGGCGCCACCGCTCGTCCGCCAACATCAATAACCTCCGCCGCCGTGCCCTTCCAGTCTCGTTCCTCGCCAACCCACGCAATCAGTCCGCGTGCGATAGCGACAGCGGCCCGCTCCACGATCTTCAGGCGGCGCATCTCCGCGCCACGTTTGGGGCCTGGGCCTTCGGCAGTCACGAGCTGCGCGATACCGGTAACAAGCAGGTCAGCATTCATGGCAGGCTGGGCATGTCGAGTCCGCGCTCGCGCGCGGTGGCAATCGCCTTGTCGTAGCCTGCATCGGCGTGGCGGACGACGCCAAGAGCTGGATCGTTGCGAAGGCACAGGCGCAGCCGCTCGTCCGCTTCCTCGCTGCCATCGGCCACGGCCACCAAGCCGGCATGCTGGCTGTAGCCCATCCCCACGCCGCCGCCATGGTGGAAGCTCATCCACGACGCGCCGCTGGCAATACCGGTCGCAAAGTTGAGCAGCGGCCAGTCGGATACCGCATCCGACCCGTCGCGCATTGCTTCAGTCTCGCGGAAGGGACTCGCAACCGAGCCCGCATCGAGGTGATCGCGCCCAATAACAACAGGCGCTTTCAGTCGTCCGTCGCGAACCATCTGGTTGAACAGCAGCCCCGCGCGGTCCCTCTGCCCATACCCCAGCCAGCAGATCCGCGCCGGCAATCCCTGGAAAGCGATCTGATCGGCCGCGTAGGTCAGCCAGTCGTGCAGCCGCCGATCCTCCGGAAACAGTTCCAGCAGCGCGGCATCCGTCGCAGCGATATCCGCCGCGTCGCCGGAAAGCGCGGCCCAGCGAAACGGCCCGCGGCCCTCGCAGAAAGCGTCGCGGATAAACGCCGGCACAAACCCTGGATATGCGAACGCATCCTTCACCCCGGCAATCTGCGCCTGGGCTCGCAGGTTGTTGCCGTAATCGAAAGCGATTGCCCCGCGTTGCCGCATCTTCAGGATCGCCTCCACGTGCGTGGCCATCGACGTGCGCACGCGTTTCAGATACGCATCGGGATCGCGGGCGCGCAGCGTGTTCAGGTCCTCATCCGCCCGCGCAATCGGCAGATAACCCCACAATGGATCGTGCGCGCTGGTCTGGTCCGTCACCAGTTCGGGAGTGAAGCCGCT
>JASIAO010000139.1 GCA_030041955.1 Acidobacteriaceae bacterium
CTGTGACTGTGCCCGCCTCGGTGACGGTGGCGGCCGGCGCCACCACGGCCACCTTCACCGCCACAGTATCGGCAGTGACCACGGCTGAGAACGTCACCCTGACCGCGACCGCCGCCGGGGTGACCGAGACTTATACCCTGGACCTGGGCGCGGCCACACCCGCGCTGACCCTGAGCGCCACCACGGTGGCCTTCGGAGATGTCAACCTGAACACGCCGGCCACACAGACGGTCATCCTGACCTCCTCGGGCACGGCTCCGCTCACCCTCAGCGCAGGCGCGGTGACGGGCACCGGCTTCAGTATCTCCGGGGTGGGCTTCCCGCTCACGCTCAATCCGAATGCCACCGCGACGCTGGACATCCAGTTCGATCCCACGGCCAGCGGGGCCGTAACCGGCAGTGTGACGCTGACCGACAACACCTCAGCCGGGACCGCGGTTGTACAGCTGACCGGCACCGGGCAGGCAACCGCGTATGAGGTGCAGCTGACCTGGGACGCCCCCAGCAGCTCGACGGATCCGGTAGCGGGCTATAACGTCTATCGGGCGACTGGGACAAGCACTTCGTATCAGTTGGTCGGTTCAACGGTCGTTGGTACGACCCAGTACACCGATACGACGGTGGCCGACGGGGCAAGTTACACCTATTATGTCGAGAGCGTGGACGCGGAGGGGAACACCAGCTCACCTTCGACCACTTATACCGCGAACATTCCATGATCCACGTGTCGCAGCCAGGACACCGGGATCGCCGCTGTTATCACAGAAAGTGGTTTCCCCTGTTGCCATATCGCTCCGGAGCCGTTCCAATTTCCTGGCTATCTGATTGGAACGCGACTGCGGGCCCTACGGTGATGGAGATGCTTTAATCCTGGCCAATGGCCCGAGCATCGCGCCTGCCTTGCTCACTCGCTGAAAGATGCCAAACAGGCCGCGCCTGAGCAGCGCGTTCTGAACTCCGTGGCGGAGCCGGGATCCGTGAAAATCCAGCAGGCCCAGTTCGGCGAGGAGAGAAAAGAGCTGATGGTCTTCACCACCCGGCGTACCTACCGATGCGCCGCGAAAAATCGGCATATCCCGAATCCAAAGCTGAGTCGCTTCGAAGAGGAATGCCTCGGAGTTTGTATTCTGCACACCTCGATAGTCGAGAAACGGTCCGTCCTGTACACGAACTCCCGGTTGAATGAATCCCTCCGCCACAATCTCAGATTCCACGGGGACCTCAAGAGCGACGCCTGGGCATCGGGTGAGATCCAGAGGCCGCTGCAACAGAGCTGCGGCGAGTTCAAACTCATCCTTGCCGGGCGGGCATCCCGCAGCCGCCGCAGTCATTACAGCCTCGGGGACGCCGATGGCGACGGCCAGCGGCAACAGCCGGTTGAGTCGCTCCGCTTTGCGGACGTGCATGGCGAGATGACTGCCTGGAAAGGCGCTAACGGTCGCATGATGGCGATCCAGAAGCTGCATACGGTAGACCCCAATATTGCGCTCGCCGGTTTCCGGATCTTTGCTGACATTGATATGCCAGGTGCCCAGATATCTGGCTGCGTCGAGCTCGCTCCAGTGCGGAATCGGCAGCCGAGTCAGGTCGGGGTGGTCCGCTTTCGTAAGGTTCCCGCAGAGAGCCGAGGCTTCAGCGAGACGCGGAGAAAAAGGCGACTCCAGTCTCCGTCGCGCCTCACGCAGAATCGCGGGACGCGAGTCGTCGCGATCGATCCCGAGAGCGATAGCGACACAGGCCGTGTTGCAAAGCCCGTTGGTGAAAACGCGCTGACCAGGGTAGCCGATGATGTTCTCAAAGAGCAGTGGCTTGCGTGTTTCCCGCGTCCTCCTGCCGATTTCGAACTTCCAGTGAACCGGCTCCGGCACGCGAACCAGAAGGCCGGCATCGTCGAGCAGCCGGATAAATTGCCGGAGGTTGGGCGATCCGCGAGAGCTGGAGTCCTGGCCCGCAAGCAATTCCGGCTCATCCTGCGTGAGAACAATGGCCATAAGCGACCCGTTTAACAGTCCTTACACATGCAAGAGCTCGGCGTGCGCAGACCGCGACGCGCGGCCCTCGAGCAGTTCCGCGGCCCGCTTTGCGAAATAGGTAATGATCAGGTCCGCGCCTGCGCGCCGGATGGCAGTCAGGGCTTCCATCATGATCGCATCCCGGTCAATGCGGCCGAGGCGAGCGGCCGCGTCGATCATCGCGTATTCCCCGCTCACGTTATACGCCGCGAGCGGCATGTGAAACTCCCGTTTGGCGCGCGAGACAATATCGAGGCAGAAGAGAGCGGGCTTGACCATGACGATGTCCGCGCCCTCATCGATGTCGAGAGCGATTTCGCGCATCGCTTCGTCGGAATTCGAAAAATCCATCTGGTGCGTTCTCTTGTCCCCGAACGCCAGCGTCGACTGGGTGCCTTCCTTAAAAAATGGGTCATACAGTTTGGAGGCGAATTTCGCCGAGTACGCCATGATGGGCAGATTTTGAAAGCTATTCGTGTCGAGGAGCCTGCGGATCGCCTGGATCTGTCCGTCCAGCATGCAGGCGGGCGCCACCATATCGCTGCCGGCCTCGGCATGCGAGAGCGCAATCTGCGCGATCAGATCGAGCGAACTGTCATTGTCCAGATACCCGTTTTTGATAAAGCCGCAGTGTCCATTAGCGGTGTACTCACAGCCGCAGACATCGGTGATGACAATGAGATCGGGAACCATCTTTTTCAGCGCCCGGACAGCTTCCTGAACAATGCCGTAGGGAGCATAGGCGCCGGAGGCCTGCTCGTCCTTCGCTTCCGGGACACCAAAGAGCAGGACAGCAGGAATGCCGAGGTCGCGCGCAGCCAGTGCTTCCTCAACCAGACAATCGAGGGAAAGATGGTAATTCCCGGAGAGCGCGGAGATCTCCTGTCGGATGTTACTGCCAGGCACCGCAAAAAGGGGCAGTATGAATCGGCCCGCGGAAAGATGGTTTTCACGAACCAAACCCCTCAAAGCTTCGTTTTGACGTAGTCTTCGGGGCCTTTGCGCCGGGAATGCCATGGCATCTCCTTTCATTCAACTGCTGTTGCGGCTGGAAGAGTGGCGGGACGCAGGTGAAAGGGCAGAATCTTTCCGCTGGGCGTCGAGACCGGCTCGTCGCGCCGGATGCGCAACATGCCCGACTGTCGCCACATCTCCACTCCCGATTGTGCCCAGGATTCCGGACTGGCTTCACTCCTCCGGAGCAGGGTCATGAATTTTTCGAGAACTGCGCCTTCGTTGAGATTGCCGACGCGGGGGCTGACCAATAGGTGGAGTCGGGTGAATCCCTGTTCGTCCTCCTCCTCCATCAGCTGATAATCCGTACTCCGGCCACCGAAGGCCCGGGGCAGTTCCCTTTCCAGAATGCGGACGAAATCCGTATCGACAAAAGTAACTCCCTCGCCGGTCAGCTTCTCATAACTACGGATGTTACCCAGACATACATCGAATCCACTCTCACCAAAGCGACACTCACAGATCCCTGGGAAGACCTCGCCGAAATCACCCATTCCGGCATTCAGCAGTAACTTAGGCGATTCGTAGAGCAGGGTCGTGAAGAGATAGGCATTGACACGGACGTCGAACCTCGGAACCTCCTGCCGGTGGCCAATCACGGCCATCGTGTCTTTATAAAGATGGCAGTGGTCGCTTTGCTCATGCGGGTGGTCGCAGCCCGCGGCAATAACTCCAGCTTCCGATATCCCGTAGATCGGGATGGCGGTTGCTCCGGTGGATTCGATCTCGCGCTTCTTCTGCGGCGTGAGCGGTTCGCCGGTTACCAGGAATTTCGCACCGGTAAGGTCGAGGTTCAGGTCAGTCGCCGCACTGCACACGCGAACGGCCGATGCCGCGAAAGTATAGATGACGCAATTCGGGTTATCGCTGAGGGCTTCCGCGGCCCATAGCGCTACTCGATGCGCTTCGTGCAGCGCGGTGTATTCCGGCTTCGCCAGGGTTCCGCCCGAATGGCGATAGAATGCGAAGATCGCCTTTGTGCCCCACGTTTTTTCCCAGTTGACCCTGACCTGATCCTCGGCAACCTGCGAGAACCAGCGCCGCACCGGGTTGCCGATATGGTCAAAGCGGAGACTGGAGTTGATTCCCGGCGCTCCGGGGTAAATCGGGAACCAATTGGCGATGGGCGCAGTGAGGCATCCGTGAAGATCGAGCAGAAATGCGTCGTAAAGTGAGCGCTGATGAAGGTAATCGAAGTCGATGCGGATCCTGGTGCCCGCACTGCGTGTGGCGCCGCTCCGAACCTCGTATCCGGCAGAGAGCCAGGGATTGTCGAACATGCTCTCGCGCAGAATCACGGTGACGCCGCGGCGCCGAAGCGGAGTCTTGCCCTTAAATTCGTCAACGGTGACGTAGACCCCTTCTTCTTCCAGGCGCCGAAGGGCCGATTCAAGACCATCTCGTGCAACCCATGACCTGAGATCGGTGAAGGAGACATGACGGGATGCCAGCAGCGGCAAATAGGGGCTGCGAGCATATCCGAAGATGCCCTTTTCGGCCAGGCAGAGAAAGTTCTCCTCGCGCGCGGCAATGCGCCTGCGCAGCACAGATCGGGCCAGTTCGATGGCTCCTTCAGGCTGCATGCGTGTTCTTGCGAACTTCCGCAGCCCATCTATGAATCGGTAATACTTGCGCAATCCGTCCACCCCTCTCCAGGCGCCATGGGGCGCGGTGTCGACCGGCCTCGCGCTGCGCAGAGCGCAGGCGTTGCCGGACTGGAAAGCAGCGAGGGGAGGACTGGACCTCTCAGGGCAGAGGGATGTCGCTGCGCCACAGGACGACGCAGGTATTATCCACTTGTCCAGGAGGTTAGTATGTGACGGTCGTCACATATAGGAGGGGGCGACCAACGAAGAGAGCTATGCTGTCTCTCGGATCGCAACGCATTTCGTCGCGACAACGCGGGGAGCGGTCGCGGACTACGACGTATCTTAGAAGACCGGCGTCGCGGCGAAGCAGTGACTTTCCGGGATTCCCCGGATCATTCCGCGACGCCGTCATTTACCTGGTCTGCAACCATCTCGAGCGAGCCCTGGTTGCTGAACAACATACCATGAAAGCGAAGAACCTCGCCCGCTTCGGCCGGAGTGGTATTCAGCATGCGCGTCTGGCTGCTCACGTATACTTCGAGCTTCATGCTGCCGCGCGTCGTGCTGAGGGGATCGTAGGATGCCAAACTTACCTCAATTACCTGAAATCCGTTGTTGCTGGTCACAGAATTCACAGTTCCATCGACCGTTTGCGGAAGCAGCGTGACCGTTGTGACCGTGGGATAGGGCCCTGAGAGAGGAATGGACTGCGCGGTTACGGCGACATTCTGCCCGGCAACTATGCTGTTTCCATCGAAAGCCGGAGTAAACGGCAGCCCCTGCGGTGCCTGAAATCCGCCATCGATGCGAAATTCCGTGTCGCCTGCAAATTGAAGAGCCATGCCGCCGGAACGGAAGCCCGAGGAAAAATCCTGACCCTGTTCGCGTTCGCCCACGAGGTTGAAGATGCCCGCGGATGGATTGATGTTGAACACCGGTCCCGTCACCAGATCGCGTGCCGTAGTATCCGGCACCTCAATGCGAGTGGCGAGCAGGGTGCCGTCCGGCTGCAGAGCGACATCCACATCCGCAAACATGCCCGGCGAGAGCGAACTATAGCCGTCTACGCCCTGATAGACGGTATTGCTGCCTGCTGCGATGGTCAGCGAATCGCCGGATGGCGAGATGAGCACCAGACTGCCTGCCCCGGAAGCTGAAGGCTGAAGAGAACCGATCGCGCGGAAAGCATTGACCTGGCCGCTGCTGATGGTGTCCTGCGCTCCCCCGTCGAGCACCGCCGGCGCTATCGTGAACTGCGGCGTCACGGACGACGAGAAATTACTCTCCTGAGGATCTCCGGACATCGATACCGACTGAGATACATTCGAGTCCACGATCAGCGCCATCGACTGTCCTGCTACTGTGATCGGTCCCGGCAGGCTGACCTCAGCAGGTTCGAATCCGCTGCTGTCCGTACTTATGTCAGTGTTGAAGTAGATGTAACCGTCGTCATAAGTGACAAAGGTAAATTGCGGATCGGAATACGTAAGTTTCGCGGAAGTATAATCATCCTGGGGCAGGCTGACGGATATCATCGGCTCCAGGATGCTGTTCGAGTGCATGAACTCGGCAAACTGGTTTCTGTTATTCAGATTAAAGACGGTCACGCTCTTCCCGTTCGCATTGGTGAGAGTGAGAGTCCCAGGACTCAGCCGGAAATCTGTCAGCTCATCGTTAGCCGTGCTGGAAAACAGCACGGTGACAACGGTGTTCTGGCCGGAGACGGGTGTTGCGCTTTGGCCCCCTTCGCCCACGTTCGATCCGCCGGCAGGCGCTGCCTGCGTTGCGCCGCACCCGCACAGGAGACCGATCAGGAGTGTTGAGATTGCGAGCAGGCCGGCCGAGAGGGGGGCCCGATCCTTTCCGTGCTGGGCCATAGAACTGCTACTGTATGCGCCGGGCAACGCGCGCGCATCGGCATGCAGTAACAGAATAGAATCAAAATAGTAACTGGCTCATTTTCAGCTCGATACGAGCGAAGCTGTAAGATATTTTGGCTCTAAGGGGCAGTACGCCCCTTTTTTGAGTGCTTACGTAACCGTTTCGGTGGCGATAGTAACCATCGATTGTTACTTATTGGGCGCTAAGTTCCCAGTGCGCGAGCGAACGCAGCCCGATGGTCCGCTGTGGAAATGATGCAAAATGCATTTGCGGCAGGGCGTCCCCAACTGGGGTACGCCGGTCGCAACACCGGAAATCGTCGTAACGAACCGTAAAGAAAATCTCCGCCACATCGGTAAAGTTTCCCTGTTGGGGGGCACGGCACCCCGCGACTCCGGCAAACAGCGATTCGATAAGCCCTTGATTTGCGGGGAGCGCCCCATGTACCAGCCGGATGACTCTTTATCCGAAAATGGTCATGCACGTGCTAAGTTCAGTGCTAAGATGTCCTCAAAATTTTCTGGTTGAACCCGATTCGCTGATCAGCGACTCGGGCTTGGAACTGTTCCTTTCGGCTCCAGCAGAGTGATTTGAGTCCCGATTGAAAGGCAAGTGTGCGGGTCGTGAACGGCTGTAGGTCGAACACGCGCAAGATCAGTGTTCACCTCTTGTTTGAATTGAACCGTCGAAGGAAGCTCAGGGCTATTTCCCGGGATCGCCGTCTGCGCCCAGCGGATGCTCCGGCCGCGACGCTCCGGAATCTCAGGTCCGCGGCGACACTGTTGGCCGCTGTGGCATGGGCGATGGCGGTCGGTTTGGCCGGATGCGGGACCACTGGGCCTGGTCTGACCGGCAACAACAACGGTTCCCTGGTCATTTCCACCCAATCCGTCAATTTTGGCAGCGTGGCCGTTGGCCAGACGGCGAACGCGACCATCTCGGTGAGCAATCCCGGATCAGCGGCGGTTTCGATCACACAACTACAGGTGCAAGGAGCGGCCTTCGCGCTTACCGGACAGAACAATGTGCCAATCAGCGTCGCCGGCGGCGCCTCATACAGTTTGGGCCTGTCATTTAGCCCCACTGCGACCGGGACGGCTACGGGAGCGCTCGTCCTCACCAGCAATATATCAACCGATCCCCAGGTGACGATTTCGCTGAGCGGGACTGGAGAATCGGTCGCGGCCCCGGCTCTGAGCGGGCTGAGCTGCAGCAGCAATTCGATGACGGGAGCCGGCACAGACGCCTGCACGGTGACGCTGACGGCGGCGGCCGGTACTGGGGGCCTGACCGTGGATCTGTCCAGCAGCAGCGCGGCGGTGTCGGTGCCGGGCTCGGTGACGGTGGCGGCCGGAGCGACCAGCGCGGGGTTCACGGCGACGGTGTCGGCAGTGACCACAGCCCAGTCGGCGGTGCTGACGGCCTCAGCGGGAAGCGTGACGGAGACTTACACAATCCAGCTGGGCGTGGCGACGCCAGCGCTGACGCTGCAATCGACGAACGTGAACTTTGGCGATGTAACGGTGAATTCGCCGGCCATTCAGACCGTGCTGTTGACCTCGTCGGGGACGGCGCCAGCGACGATCAGCGCGGCCACGGTAACCGGGGCTGGATTCAGCCTGACGGGCCCGACTTTTCCGCTGACCCTGCAGCTCGGCCAGACGGCCAACCTGAGCATCCAGTTCGACCCGCAGGCTACCGGAGCGGTGACGGGAACGGTGACTCTGACCACGAACACGCCATCGGGATCGGCGACCATCCAGCTAAGCGGGACGGGGGCGGCGAGCTCATACGAAGTCGAGCTGACCTGGAATGCTCCCACGGATTCGACGGATCCGGTCACCGGCTACGACATCTACCGGACAGTCAGTGGCAGCTCGTCTTACCAGAAGGTGGGCGCGACTGCCGCTGGGGTCACGAACTACACGGATACGTCGGTGCAAAACGGAACCGCTTACACGTATTACGTAGTGAGCTTCGACGCTTCCGGCAATCAGAGCACGCCATCCAACCTGTTTTCGGCGTCGATTCCGTAAGCCCGGCGAGAACCAGTCGATTCAGAGCTGACGCAGTACTGCATCCAGCGCCGCTTCCCACGGGGGCAGCCGCACGTCAAAGATTCGGGCAAGCTTGTCGCAGCAAAGAACCGAATTCAGCGGTCGCCGCGCGGGAGTGGGATAATCCGCGGTTGCAATGGGCGCCACATGGGGCAGGCGGCCATCCAGCAGACGGCTGGCGCGCGCAAAGATCGCCTGCGCGAAGACGAACCAGGAAGCGACTCCGCTGCAGGTCATGTGGTACAGACCGGCCCAGTTTTCGGTCGCGCCAAATCGTCCAGCGAGAACTCCCTCCACGATTACGCGTGTGGCGTCCGCTATGGCAATGGATGTTGTCGGCGCGCCCTGCTGATCGTCGACAATTGTCAGCCGCTCGCGTTCGCGTCCCAGGCGAAGCATGGTGAAAAGAAAATTCTTTCCATGCGGCCCGTAGACCCAGCTGGTGCGGAAGATGAGAAAACGCCCGCCCACGCGGCGAATCGCGTCTTCGCCCGCCAGCTTGCTTGCGCCATAGACGTTCAGCGGATGCGGCTCATCGGATTCAGTCCAGGGCGAGGGTTTGCTGCCGTCAAAAACGTAATCGGTGGAGTAATGGACGAGCAATGTGCCGCGGCGCGCGGCCTCTTCGGCGAGAACCTGCGGAGCCCGTGCATTGATTGCGTGAGCCAGTTCGGGCTCTGATTCCGCTTTGTCGACGGCCGTGTACGCCACTGCGTTCAGGATGACCTCCGGCTGCGCGCGCTCGATGACTGCGCGAATGAAATCTTCGCGCGTAAGATCCAGGGCATTCCGATCGCAGGCAACCATCTCGCCAAATCCTGCGAAACTGCGCTGAAGTTCCCTGCCCACCTGGCCCGTTGAGCCCACCAGCAGAATGCGCGGAGTCACGGAAACAGCTCCGCGTCGCGGAGAAGCGCACCCTGGCGGTCCTTATCCGAGACGATGACATCCTCTGGCGCGACCGGCCACGGAATCGCAATCTCCGGGTCGTTCCACAGGATCGTTCGCTCGCCGGCTGATGAATAGTAGTCCGTCACTTTATAGGCGAATCCGACACTCTCGCTGAGCGCCAGGAATGCGTGACCGAAACCAACAGGGATCCAGAGCATGGCTCCGTTCTCCCCGGTCAGCTCCACAGCCACGTGCTGTGCGAACGTGGGTGAGCCGCGGCGCAGATCGACGGCGACGTCGAGCGCGCCACCGTGGGTCACGCGCACCAGCTTTCCCTGCGGCTGCGTCCTCTGATAATGAATCCCGCGCAGCACGTTTTTCCTGGAGAGCGAGAAATTATCCTGCGCCCATTCGGTGGGCAAACCAGCTTCGGCCATCGCGCGCTGGTTCCACGTCTCCCA
>JASIAO010000140.1 GCA_030041955.1 Acidobacteriaceae bacterium
CATAGATGAGGGGAAACCAGGCAGTCCCGCGTGTGAGCGGTGCGGAACTGCCTCTGATGCCGACTTTAGTGTTGCGACCCTTTGGGGTCTTGCTGCCAGGTGAACAGAGGATTGGGCGGATTGAAACCGAACGGATCGCCGCCCGGATGTGGATTGTGGCCCTGAGGGGGATTGCCGCCGGGGAGCGGATCATCCGGCCAGCCATCGCAGGGAAGGTGGGTGCACTTCTCCTGTGGCCCGAGGAACGATTGTGCCTGGCTGGCAAACGCCCGTTGCTCGGTCACGGTCATGGCGACGACGAGGGGCACCGCGGCCGCGCCGAGACGCGTAATAAACTGGCGCCGCGACGTCGCTGCCGGCGAAGCGCCGCGGACGGTCACGAGATTCTGGTCCTGCAGGCGCCGGACCGCTTCCTCGGCCATTTCCTCTGCGACTGGAGCGCCTAATGAGCGCTGCATCTCCGCGGTGATAACCGGCAGGGAGGCAGGGGCTGCGCACGCATCCCACGCCGCGCCGGCGGTCGCATTGAGAGCAAAGACCGACTGGTTCTGCGGATCCAGGAGAACGCGCGAACCATCGGGCAGCTTGTTTTCAACCAGGGCATTTAAGGTATTGCGTTCCACCTGCATCATTGCCTCCGTTATTCAGCTAATATCAGCCGGGGCGTTAATTTGCCTGCCTGTGCATAAGAGAAGTGTAAACAAGGCAATCTGGCAGTGCTTTACCTTCCGAGTAATAAGTGAACTATCATTGGTAACCGTGTTCGATGACCGATTTGCGAGAGATTTAGCCCTTAGCCGGGGTTTCCCCGGGACGAATGACGGGCGTCGCATTTCGTATGAACCAACGCGTTCGCCTGTCGTTCCGCAGGGAGCAGGGCGCAGGCCGGGGAAGGAAATAGAATCTCCGGAGCCGGGAAGCCTAACTTCAGAGATGTTACGGGAGTTCGAAAGCGGACGCCTGAAAAAGCAGAAAGTCCATGCAAAGGCCCACATCATAACCGTGCGCCGGACAGCCAACAGGTGAGAATGGCAACCACTGAGGGGGAAGCGTGCGAGTTGCTGCGCGCCATTGCGAGACGGCCCGCCGACAGCGAACACGTCTGTGCGATCGCCGAGCAGGTGAGCGACTGGGAAGCGGTTGCCGAACTGGCGGCGCAGCACAAGGTATCGCCGATGGTTTATCTGAGCCTCATGGCCAGCGGCGCTGCCGTTCCGCCGGCTGCTGAGGCGAGGCTGCGTGCCGATTACGAGCGCAATGCGCTCCATAACCTGGTGAATGCAGCGGAACTGGTGACGGTGCTGGGTGAATTCAATCGCGCGGGCATCGAGGCGATTCCGTTCAAGGGCGTGGTACTGGGCGCATCCGCCTACGGCAATCCGACGGCGCGGCATGGCGGCGATCTGGACGTGCTGATCCGGTGGAAGGATGTGGCTCGCGCCGCGGAAGTGCTCGTCGAACGCGGGTACACCTGGCAAACGCCGACACAAGGCGATGGCACTCCGGCCCGGGAGCACTGTCGCGAATACACGTTTTACCGCGCGGCCGACGGCGTGGTGCTGGAGCTTCGCTGGCAATTCGACCTGGTCTACGGCAGGTTCCGGCGTGACATCGGCCTGGACTGGGCATGGCCGCTCCGGCGCACCGCGGTTCTGGCGGGGGCTGAAGTTCCGGATCTCAGCCGCGAGATTGCGCTGCTCGTGCTTTGCATGCACGGTAGCCGGCATACATGGTCGCAGCTGGTGTGGATCTGCGATGTCGCGCAGTTGCTGGCTGCGTCGCCGGAGCTGAACTGGGACGTTGCGATGCGCGATGCGAAGCGCCTTGGATTATGGTGCGCGCTTGCGCTGGGAGTGCTGCTGGCGCGTCAGGTGTGCGGCGCGGAGATTCCGCGGGACGTTCTGCGCCGGCTGGAGCGGGTATCCTCTGCCCGCAAGCTCGCGAAGCATTTCGGGGACAATCTGTTCGCAACGCCAGGCCTCGGGCCGGCCGGATGGATACCTTACAACGTGCAGCTTCTGGATGTGCGCGACCGGCTCCGATTGCTGTTCTCGGCAGATATTCTGCGGCCCAACAACCAGGATCGCTCTGTGGTTGCGCTGCCGCAATGGCTCGATCCGCTGTATTACCTGATTCGCCCATTTCGCGTGCTCCGGGACCGGTCGGCGCGCTGAACCGGCGACGAGGGCGCCTGATTGTCCTGGCGAATCAGGTTTCGCGGATTTCGTGTAAGGCGATGCGGGAATCAGTTATTCGAGGCGAGGCGGATTTTCAGCACAGCCCCCTGGTTGGGATGGGATTCGAGGGTCAGCTCTCCGTTGGCGGAGTGCACGCGCTCCCGGATGGCGCGCGGTCCCTTCTGGCTGGCTTCCAGTTGCGCCAGCGACAGGCGTCCGCTGAAATCGAATCCGCAGCCATCATCCTGAACCATGATTTCCCAGGTACTGTCGTGCGAGCTGAGGCGGACTTCCACCTTCCGTGCTCCGCTGTGCCTTCTGATATTGCTGAGGGCTTCCTGGACAATGTGGAGCACCTCGGTGGAGATGCGGCCGGGAACGGATTCCTCGCGCACGTTGCAGCTAAATACGGTTGTAATGCCGGTCTCGCGGCGGAAGAGCTCGATCATCTCCGCCAGCCGCGGCAACAGGGGGCCGGCAATGGTGCTGGAGCGGAGCTGCTCAATCTGCTGACGCAGTTTCACGACCTCATTGCGGAGCACATTCTGGGCTCCGAGGAGAATCTCCGGAGAGAAGCCGCGCGCTCCGGGCTGCGCGCTCTGCCGCCTGAGCAGATCGAGCTGCATCTCCGTAGCGATCAGCGACTGCACCACTCCGTCGTGGAGGTCGCGCGCCAGATGTTGCCGCTCGATGGAGCGGACGCGCGCGCTGGTGTGCTGCCAGAGGTAAAAGCTGTAGGCCGCGGGTCCCACTTCATCGGCCAACTGCTGGAGCAGGTGCAGGCAGGCTTCCTGGCCGGCGGCGCAGGGCGCATCGGCGAGAAACAACTGCCCAGTCCATTCGCTGCCGAATTGCAGATTCGTGACCAGGAGGGAACGAAACGGCTCCGCGGCGAAGCCATTGAGGCTCAGCGCCGCAGGGTCCAGCGGAACTCTGCAGCCCTGACGGTCGAGGGCAAGGAGGTCGAGGCGGGGGCCTTTCCGTGCACACGCAATGGACCAGACGTCGGCCGGCAGCGCCCAGAAATACCGCTCGTCCACTTCGGTCCGTGGGATGTTCTGAGGGAATTCCGGTCCTTGTCCGTCAGCGCTGGCGCCCCACTGAAATACCCGCCAGGTGGAGGAGTTTCGCAGCACGAGAACGACTTTGCGGGCCTCGAAAACATCGCGAACAGCGGGCAGAACCTCGCGCAAATTCGCCTGAATTCCGGCGCCGGAACGCAGCCGCCGCAGGATGGACCGGGTAGCATAGGCGAGCTGCTCTCTTTCCGCCCAGAATGCCGAATAGGAGAGGAAGCCGCCGAGGATGAGAAAAATTGCTACTTTGACGGCGAATGGTCCCCAGCTAACGGGACCCTTCGCGAGGTGCAGCCAGGAAAAAGCCGGCAAGACTGTGACAAAGCACTCGAGGAGCACGATGAGAACGATGAAGACGGCGGCCAGCAGAGTTTCGAGCCACTTTTTCCGATACGGCGTGGCCAGCAGCGCGAAGATGAAGAGGAGCAGGAATGGGCTGCGAGCGCAGCCGGTGAAGAGGCAGATCAGCGCGGGCCAGATGAGGTCAGAGGAGTGAATAAAGATCAGGAAGGGAGCGGTCATCGCGCTGCTGACGAACACGCGGGCGAGGATCCCGACGCTGACCATCGCGTAACCGAACAGAATCAGGGAGAGCGTGAGCTGGTGGGAGCCGGCCAGCGATTCAATGAGCGGAAAGACGATGACAAAACACAGCGCCGCGGCCAGCCGGCAGACGGCGATGGCCTGCTCGCGATAGAGCGCTCTGCCAAAGGGCAGGAACGAAGCGAGATTCGACTGCGCTCGGAGGGCCCGTTTTGTCTCAGCACCCCACATGGAAACCTTCGGCAAACAGAAGCAATGACCGAAATCCGCGATGCCGTCAGGTTTCGCCGTCTATTGCAGCGATAAGCGGGACAGCAAAAAGCGGTCCGCGCACCGGCAGCCACGTGAATCAACCGGCGCACAGTTCTTCTTGAATTAGCTGGGGGGGCAGCCAAGACCTCAGATTATGTGCTTCCCGCAATCCGCCGTCAAGCAGAACTCGCACAAGACCGCCGAAATTTAACGGCCCGGCACCAAAATCGGCAATTTGTACGGGAGGGGGGACGTGGAGAATTTAGCAATACGCTGAATCAACTAGTGTTATCCTTAATGAAACCCGTCTGCAAGGGCGCGCTGTGAAAGGCGCCAGATCGAAAACTACAGGAGCCGTCCTGCAATACCGGATGGTTCTTCAGGGGCCCACGGAATGGCTACTTTGGCTAAGAGCAGCCCTAACCCTCGACCAATTCGAATCCTGATCGCGGACGATCACACGCTCTTCCGGGACGGCCTGCGCAAACTTCTGGAGTCGGAGGAAGACTTTGAAGTAGCGGGCGAAGCCGCGGACGGAGAGATGCTGCTTGCGATGGCCCGAAAGACGACGGCCGATATTATTCTGCTCGATCTGGCCATGCCGCGTCAGGACGGTATGGAGGTTCTGCGGGAGCTGGCCAAGGCGCAGATTCCGGCTCGTACCCTGTTGCTGACGGTATCCATCGAGAAGGCGCAGGTGGTGCAGGCTCTGAAGCTCGGGGCCTACGGCGTAGTCCTGAAGGAATCGACGACGCAGCGGCTCATCGAGAGCATTCGCTGCGTGATGGCGGGACAGTACTGGGTTGGCCGAGAGAGCGTATCCGATCTGGTGAAGGCGCTCCGCAGCGTATCGCCCGCGGAAGCCAAGCCCCGCAACCGGGAGTTCGGCCTGACCCCGCGGGAACTGGAGATCGTAACCCTGGTGGTGGCCGGATATTCGAATCCGGAGATCGCGCAGCATTGCGCGATCAGTGAGCAGACGGTGAAGCATCACATCAGCAATATCTTCGATAAGTTCGGCGTTTCCAATCGCCTTGAGCTTGCGTTATTTGCGGTGAATCACCGTCTCACCGAATCCAACTCGTAACCGACGTACCGTTGCAGGCCGTAAATACGCGGAGGCCGGATGATATCCGGTTACTTTTAGCTATTTTCTTCAGCGTCCTCGTAACTCTCCATAGGTCTATAGCGGATAGAACCAAATGGGGACATGACTATGGTACTGTCGGGCCATTGAAGCGGCTTGCGCCTCCGCATAGTCTCAGGTTTCGCCATTCTTGCAAAAAATTGCGAACTTCAATTCCCCCACACGTTGGAAGGAGACGGGATGGAACCGAATGGAGCGCCGGTCTGCTCTGAAGGGGAAATTTCCCGGGCGCGACGGTATCCGATCGGTACGGGACTCCGCTATCGCGTGCGGGGAGAGCAGGAATGGCGAGACGGTCAGATGGAGAACATCAGTATCACCGGTGTGCTCATCCATACAACTCAAAGCCTCGAACCGAACACACTGGTTGAATTAAGGTTTGGATTACCTGTTGAACTTAACGGTGAGATTGCTGCTGAGGTTCTTTGCCGAGGCTGGGTCGTCCGATCGTCCCCCCGATCAGGCCCTGCCGGCAGTGTCAGCATCGCCATCAGAATCGCTCACTCGCGTTTTTTGCGACAGATGACGAAGAAGGAGGAGTTTGCAGGGGATTAATGAAGAGTCAGGCGCAAGCAGGTATGCTTGCGATTCCCGCAAAACTCCAGCACTGGGCCGACGCGGCGTGAGCCATTAACCTTCCCCCCTGGAACCAGGCTCATCCAGGCCGCTGCTCGTGGTCCGGAAGTCGAAACGAGAAATGGGCTCTGTAGCTCACAGGGCGAAGCTATGGCTAAAATCCTCTGCCGGCAGGACAAGGCCGGAGACGATGAGGCGGCGAATCGAATGATTGTGGAAGAGATCGGTAAGACGAATCCGGGAGCAGCGCCGGCCTGGTGGGTGGTCTATACGCGCCATCAGCACGAGAAAGTGGTAGCGGATACGCTGGCCGGCAAGGGGTTTGAGGTATTTCTGCCTTTGTACGAGTCCATGCGGCGCTGGAAAGACAGGCAGAAGCTGCTGTCGCTGCCGCTTTTTCCGTGCTACGTGTTTGTGCGCGGAGTGTACGAACGGCGGCTGCCGGTGGTGACGACTCCGGGTGTTCACATGATTCTTTCGCGCGGGGAGCGGGTAGCCACTGTCCCCGATGAAGAAATCGAGGCGATTCGCAGGACCGTTGAGGGGGATTTCCGGGTAGAGCCGCATCCATTCCTGCGATGCGGCGAGCGGGTACGGGTGACCCGCGGATCCCTGCAGGGGATCGAAGGCATTCTGACCCGGAAGAAGAATCTTTGCCGGCTGGTTCTTTCCGTGGAGATGCTGGCGCAGTCTGTGGGCGTGGAAATCGACGCCTCGGATGTGGAGCCGGTCTCGCCCGCAAGGATCGTAAGTCCGTTTGCTCCGGCTCCGGTGACAACGCGGCCACTGCCGGTTCACACCAGTAGCTGGGCCGGGACGGGCGCGGACTCAACGGCGGCGGCTGGTTAAGCGCGCCGAGCGCGCAAAAGGGGCGAGTCGTGCCCGAAAGAAGTGGAGTGACGAGATGAAGTCGTACCGAATCCTGAGCGTCAGCTTCCTGATCGTTTTTCAGGCGGCTTTCCTGCACGGGCAGGGAACGGGCGGACAGGTTCAGGCTGTTCCGACAGCAGCAGTGGCGCCAAACCCGAATCCGGACACGGACACGACCTCCATCCAGAAGCCGCATAACGACACCTATGTGATCGGCAACGACGACCGGCTGGCGATCAACGTGTGGAAAGAACCGGATCTGACGCAGACTTTGCCGGTGCGCTCGGACGGGAAAATCTCGCTGCCGCTGATCGGAGACGTTCAGGCCGCGGGAAGGACACCTCACGATCTGGAAGTGGAAATCTCAGCCAAACTGCGCACCTACATGACCGCTCCGGAAGTGACGGTGATGGTGCTGCAGATCAACAGCCAGAAGTTCAACATTCTGGGACGGGTGGCCAAGCCGGGATCGTACTCGCTGTCGACGACGACGACGGTCCTCGACGCGATCGCTGAGGCGGGCGGTTTTCAGGATTTCGCGAAACAGAAGAACGTGTACATCCTGCGCGCGAAGGCCGGCGGAGGAGAAGACAGGATCCACTTTAATTACAAGGATGTCATCCGGGGCAAAGCCTCCCAGGAGAACATCCGGTTACAGCCGGGCGATACCATCGTTGTGCCCTGAGCGAGAATTTTATGCTTGTGCGGCTTTGTGTGGTGTTCGTGGTGCTTGCAGGGATTCCGGCCTGGGCTCAGGTGGATAACGGCGCCGGAGCGACTGGCCAGGCTGAGGATACCCAGATGCAGACCCCGCCGCCGGTAAGCGGCACGCCGTTTCCGACGGCTGTGGGCGATGAAGTGCGATCGAACTATCTTCACATAGGTGTGACTTTCAGCGCCGGTTATATCGACAACCTTTATGCTGGCGAAACAGGCAGCGCTCTCAGCGAGACAACATACACGGTTGCTCCCACCGTCTCATTCGATCGGTCGTCCCCAATTCAACACGCCACGCTGGTTTATAGCCCGGGGTTTATTTTTTATCAGCCCACCAGCGCGCTCAATGAGGCCAGCGAAACGGCCGCCGCGAAATACAGCCTGCAACTCACCCCGCACACCGCGATGATCCTCAGCGATGCCTTTGAGGATACGTCGGCGGCGTTCGGCGCGGCCTATGCCGGAGTGGGTGGAACGCTGTCCGGCTCGCTACAGTCTCAGACGCCCGCTATCGTGCCGCCTTTTGCGCAAATGCGGAGCAACATGGCGAATGGAGAATTCACAGCGCAGATCAGCCGCGCCAGCATGTTTGGTCTGTCGGGAATGGATGCGATCCTGCAGTATCCAAACTCCTCCGAGACGGCCGGCCTCGACAACTCGACATCGCGGGGCGGTTCGGTCTTCTACAACCGGCGCGTTTCCGGCTCGCAATACATGGGCGCGACCTACCAATATTCGGATTTCATCACTTATCCGACCGCCGGGACCAGCCAGACACAGACGCACGCGATAAACGCCTTTTACTCGTTTTACCCAACCGAGCGGGTCTCGCTGTCCGTTTCCGGCGGCCCGCAATACTACACATTCGGGCAGACATCCCTGCCGGGGCAGACTGGTTGGGAACCATCTGTGATTGCCAGCATAGGCTGGCAGGGTGACCGCACCAGCTTTGCGGCTAATTACTCAAGGGAAGTCACTGGCGGCGGCGGCATCCTCGGCGTCTTCAATACGAGCACCGCCGGTGCTACGATGCGCTGGCAGGTTGCGCGCAACTGGACCACAGGAGCAGGTGCAAATTATGAGATTTACAAGGTCTTGACCTCGCTTATGAGCCCGGGCACGCAGGGCGGACACTCGGTGTCGGGGAACGCCACTCTGGAGCGCGCCGTTGGGCAGCAACTCCATATCAGTTTCATGTACGAGCGTATCCATGAATCTTTTGCAGGAGTAACCTCCATCATCAGTAATCCGAACAGCAACCAGGAGATCATCTCAGTCACCTGGAGGTTTTCCCGGCCTTTAGGAGAGGAATGATTATGCCGGAGGAGATGGAAGAACAGACACAGCAGCAGTTCGACATCGGGCGCTATCTCGACATCATTCGCCGGCGTCATGTTCTTTTTCTTTTGCTGTTGCTGGTTGGGTGGGCACTCGTATGGGGGTCGAGCTGGATTCTGCCGGCGCGTTACAAGTCGGGCACGTTGATTTTGGTGGAAGAACCCACCATGCCAAAGAATTATGTCGTCCCAAATGTGAGCGATGACCTACAGGACCGGCTGCAAAGTATCACCCAGCAGATTTTGAGCAGGACCCGGCTGCTTCTCATCATCGACAAGCTGCACCTCTATAGAGATAAGGGCCATGTTCTGACGCCCGACGAAGAGGTGGAGAGGATGCGCAAAGATATCGATATAGAACTAGTGCGCGATCCACATGACGTCATTACAGCGTTCCGTGTGTTTTACTCTGCACCGGATCCCCATGTCGCCCAGCAGGTAACCACTGAGCTGACGGATCTGTTCATCGACGAGAACCTGCGTGTTCGCCAGCAGGAGTCAGAAAACACCACGCAATTTATCCAGGACCAACTCGCAAGTGCACGTTCGAGCCTTGCCGACCAGGATGCCAAGGTTCGCGCGTTCCAGTCTGCCCACGAGGGGGAACTGCCTTCGCAGCAGGTAAGCAACCTGGCGGTATTGAGCGGTCTCCAGTCTCAGCTGCAGAACGAACAGGACGGGCTGAATGCAGCGCGCCAGCAACGGGCTTACCTCCAGTCGCTGGTCGACCAGTACCGGACGGTTCAGACGCCGACTCAGAGCGGCACTGGCGCTCCCACCGGTTTGGCGGCGCTCGATCAGCGGCTTTCGACGCTGCAGTCCAGCCTGACGGATCTGATGACGCGGTATACGAATGCGTATCCCGAAGTGCAGCAGGTGAAAGCAGAGATCGCAAAGACGGAGAAGGAAAGGACCCAGCTGATTGCGAACCTGAAGGCCAGCGCCAGCAGCAAAGGGAACGAGTCCGAGAGCAATACGCAGGCCTCCGTTCCTGACGTTGAAAATCCCGCTCTGCTGCAGGTCCAGGGTCAGCTCCACGCCGAAGAGGTTGACATTACAACGCGCGAACGTACGATTGCCGATCTGCAGAAAAGAATCGGCGACTACCAGGGGCGACTGAACGCGGAACCCGCGGTAGAACAGCAACTGGCGGACCTGACGCGAGGATATGAGCAGTCCCAGGCGAACTACAACGATCTGCTGAAGAAGGAAAGCGACTCGCAGATGGCCACCAGCATGGAGCAGATGCAGGAGGGCGAGAGGTTCACGATGCTAGATCCGCCGAGCCTGCCGCTGACGCCGGATTTTCCGAACCGGCTGAAGATGTGCGGCGCGGGAGCAGGGGCGGGACTGGCTCTTGGGGTTCTCGCGGTATTTCTTCTCGAGTTCCTCGATGACCGGTTGCACAGCGATAAGGCAATCGCAGATCTGCTCACAGCCCCGGTGATCTCGGAAGTTCCGGAAGTCCTGAGCCCTGCGGACGAGAAGCGCAACAGAAGAAGGATGGTATTGGGCTGGGCAATGGCCTCGGTGGTGCTGATCACGATCCTTGCCGGGACGGCCTTCAGCTATCTTCACGCATGAAATCGGTTGCTTATGTACAAGACTTTCTTTCAGCTGGCGCGTAACCCGTTCGACCTGACTCCCGACCCGAGCTGCTTTGTCTCGACGAGGCGGCACAACGAGGCGCTCGCCGCCCTCTACTACGGCGTCCGCTGGCATAAAGGGTTTGTGGTTGTCACCGGGGAAGTCGGTACCGGAAAGACGCTGCTGTTGCGCTGCCTGCTCCGGCTGCTGCGAGAAAGCAAGGATATCTCCTATTCCTATCTCTTCAACAGCAGGCTTTCGCCGTCCGAGTTTCTGCAGTACATCCTGTCTGACTTCGGGCTACCGGCCTCGGGAAAGAACAAGAGCGAGTTGCTGCTCGACCTGGGGCAATTCCTGGTTTCTCGGGGAGCCAAGAGACTGACGACGGTTCTGATCGTCGACGAGGCTCATCACTTATCAGACGACCTTCTGGAAGAAATCCGGCTGCTGTCGAATTTGGAGACGACCGACGACAAGCTGCTGCAAATCGTTCTGGTGGGTCAGCCCGAACTGGATCAGAAGCTGGATTCCCTCGGACTGCGCCAGCTCAAGCAGCGTATCGCGCTGCGCGCTCAGCTGGGGCCTCTGGACAGCAATGAGACGAAGGAATACATCGCGCAGCGGTTACAAATCGCCGGGGCTGATCGGGGGCGCGCTGCCATTTTCCCCGAGGATACGGTCGAAGCGGTCTATCAGCACTCGCGGGGACTGCCCCGGCTGATCAACACCATCTGCGAAAACGGCCTCATTGCGGCGTATGCGCGACAGTCGGCTGTGGTTACTCCGGAGATCATCGGAGATGTCGCGAGAGAGTTTCGCCTGGGTGTTATCTCTCCGAACGGAGATGGGGAAATCGGGTCGGGCACGGAGATTGATATCCGGAACGCGGCCAATCTCCTCCTCGATGTCTTTGCCGCCTTGCGCAAGCCGGGCGTCGGCGAAGCCGATTTGAGAGCCTTAGCGGAAGTGAGCAGACATGAGCCACATATTTGACGCCCTGCAGCGCTCCGAGGCGGAACGCAGCGGGAAAGATCGGCCTGTAACGGCGGCTGCCACCGAGCTTCTGGAGCGGGCCGAGCGTCAGGCGGTGCGGCAATGGCGCTCCGAGTCGAGCATCGAGGATCTCGGCGCGGATGCGGCTGCCGAGATTGCGTCGCGGGCAGGCTTGTATGTGCTCGATACCGATGCGGCGGCGCAGGACGCATCGACAGCCGCGATGCCCTCCCAGGCTCTGGAGCGGGTCAGCGTGCTCAGTAAGTGCCGGACCGTGGAGCTGCGACCGGCGCCGGACGCGCGCCTGGTATGCCTGACGGAAACGGAAAGCCCGGCGAGCGAGGCTTTTCGACTGCTGGGTGTGCGCCTGCGCCACCTTCGCAAGGATCGTGCGCTGAAGAAACTGCTCATTACCAGTACTGTTCCCCGCGAAGGCAAGAGCTTCGCAGCCGCAAATATCGCGTGCGTGCTTGCCTCCGGAAACGAGAAAACGCTGCTGCTGGAAGGCGACCTGCGCCGGCCCACTCTGGCTCATATGTTCGGAGTGGCGGGCGGTCCTGGCATGTGCGAATACCTTCAGGGAATGAGCAGCTTGTCTTCGAGCATTTGCCATATCGAGAAATCGAACCTCTGGGTTCTGCCGGCAGGCGCCGCGCCAGGAAATCCTCTCGACGTGATGCAGTCGGCAAAATTACCGATCATGATGGAGCAACTGACTGGCGGATTCGACTGGATCATCATTGACTCCCCGCCGGTGCTGCCCCTGGCGGATACCAGCGTCTGGGCGCGCGTCGCCGATGGCATCCTCCTCGTCGCTCGCGCAGGCGTCACGGAGAAGCGGAGGATGCAGCGCGGCATCGAGGCGCTGGAACCCTCCAAACTCATCGGCGCTCTTCTGAACTCTTCGCACAGCTCACCCGACAGCGACTACGCCTATTACCGGCACGCACCGGGATCCGGCGGCGCTGCCGGCGATTCTGCCTAATAAGCCAGTTATCTCCTGGAATTTGTTTCACGCCTGGTGCCACTCGCATCCCCTGAGCCCCAGTGGCCGCTCCGCCGGATTCTTCCAACACGTCCCGACCGAAGATAAAGCGGAGGAAGCTGGACTCGCGAGCCCGCAGGCGAGAGCCGGACAAAGCAACCCGCAGTTTCTCAACGAAGTGATCGTTCCGGAAAGGAGCGGACTTTGACTCCATTACGTGTGGAAAACGCAACAGGTTTGGAAGAACTTATCTCGGGATCGGTTCCTGCCGTCGAGCGGCAGGGGCTAAGTGAAGCCGCGTTCAAGCGAATGATGGCCGTTGAACGCAAGCGCACCGAACGGTCCCGGGAACCCTTCCTGCTGATGCTGCTGGCGGCCGGCGATCGGCCTGGTGCGCCAAGGAACGGGAAGGTTCTGGAAAGAGTGATTGCTGCACTCCTGCCCGCAACGCGGGAGACGGATGTGGTCGGCTGGTACACGGAGCGAACGACGATCGGTGCGATGTTCACCGGTCTGGGGGCCGCTGATAAGCGGACAGCGCTCGGTACCATACTCGGCAAAGTCACCACGGCGCTGCGCGAGGAACTGCCCCCGGAAGAATTTAGCCAGATCAGTATCTCGTTTCACTTTTTTCCCGATGACTGGGACGGGCACGAGTCTGGCGACCGTGGCGATCCGGTGCTCTATCCGGACCGGCACGCGCATGCATCGGCCAGGCGCTCCATGTTGCGCATGAAAAGGTTGATGGATATTGCCGGCAGCTTGTTCCTGCTGATCCTGTGCCTGCCGCTTCTTTTGGTAGTTGCGGCTGCCATCAAGCTGACCTCCAGAGGTCCGGTGTTCTTCAGGCAGCAGCGGGTGGGGCAGTATGGCCGGCAATTCACCTTTCTGAAATTCCGGTCGATGTACGTGAACAACGATCAGACCGTTCACCGGGAATATGTAAAGCAACTGATCGCAGGAAACGCCGAGCGGATTTCGATCGACGGCAACTCCGATGGCGTGTACAAGCTGGCCAACGACCGGCGGATTACGCCGATCGGGAAATTTCTGCGCAGGACCAGCCTGGACGAGCTGCCGCAGTTCCTCAATGTGCTTGGGGGCGACATGTCGCTGGTCGGCCCGCGGCCTCCCATCCCCTATGAACTGGCTGCCTACCAGATCTGGCACCGCCGCCGCTTGCTGCAGGTAAAGCCGGGAATCACCGGACTGTGGCAGGTGACGGGGCGCAGCCGGGTAACGTTCGACGACATGGTCCGGCTCGATCTGCATTACGCAACGACGTGGTCTCCGTGGCTGGATCTGAAAATCCTGATGCGAACACCGGCCGCGGTCATCAAGGGCGCTTACTGACCACGGT
The DNA here is from genome assembly GCA_030041955.1 of Acidobacteriaceae bacterium. Lineage (GTDB taxonomy): Bacteria > Acidobacteriota > Terriglobia > Terriglobales > Acidobacteriaceae > Palsa-343. The sequence goes on from JASIAO010000140.1 coordinate 13,621, forward strand.
TTGCACTGCAAGGCTACCGGCGTGGAAGTCTGCCGTCGCCGACCGAGGCAAACAACTTGCCTGCGATTTGAAACTGAGAGTGTGGTGATGCTGCCGTGAACTTTGGTGTGATTGGTTACGGATATTGGGGTCCCAATGTCGTGAGGAATCTCGCGAATCTGGACGGGTCCCAGGTCGTTTCTGTCGCCGAGATGAGTCCCTCCGCGCGCGTACGCGCGCAGAAGGCTTATCCGGGCATGCATATTACCGCCGATGCCATGGAAGTCATAACCTCGCCGGACATCGACGCGGTGGCGGTCATAACTCCCGTATGGACCCATTACGACCTGGCAAAAGCTGCACTGGAGAATGGCAAACACGTCTTTGTGGAGAAGCCGTTCACCAGCACAACCGCGCAGGGGGAGGAACTGATCGAACTCGCCATGAGGAAGAACCTGACCATCATGGTGGATCATACGTTCCTCTTCACCGGCGCGGTGAAAAAGATCTGCCAGTTGCTGGACGAAGGCACGCTGGGAAAGCTGTATTACTACGATTCCACGCGTGTCAACCTGGGTCTTTTCCAACACGATATCAACGTCCTGTGGGACCTGGCGCCGCACGACCTGTCGATCATGGATCACCTAATTCAGGCGAAACCCGAAGCGGTGGTGGCGACAGGCCAGAAGCATCTCAACTGCCACGAAGACATCGCGTTCATGACGCTCTATTTTCCCGACGATGTGATCGCGCACATCAACGTCAACTGGCTTTCTCCGGTGAAGGTCCGCACCACGCTGATCGGCTGCGAAAAGCGGATGCTGGTGTGGAACGACCTGGAGGCGGACGAGAAGATAAAGGTCTACGACAAGGGCGTGAATATCACTAATCGGGAGGGAGTGTACGAACTCCTGGTGAGTTACCGCTCCGGCGATATGTTTGCTCCGCAACTGGAACAGGGCGAAGCGCTGCGCAACGAACTCGCCTACTTTGTCGACTGCATTACGACCGGACAGACGCCGCACAACGATGGTTTCGCGGGCCTGCGCGTGGTGAAAATGCTGGAGGCGGCAACCGAGTCGCTTCGCCGGCGAGGAGCTCTGGTCAGCCTGTGAACGACTGGAATTCGATCGCGGACGATGTGAAGCTGGGAGCGAATGTGCGCTTGGCGCGCTTCATCAACCTGTATGGCTGCGCCATCGGCGAAGAGACGAAAATCGGCGCGTTCGTGGAGATCCAGAAGAACGCCAGCGTTGGCCGGCGCTGCAAGATATCCAGTCACACCTTTATTTGCGAGGGCGTATCGATTGAAGACAACGTCTTCATCGGACACGGAGTGATCTTTACTAACGACGTGTATCCGCGGGCCGCCGCGGCCGATGGCAGGCTGCAGACGGAGGCTGACTGGAAGGTAGAACCCACGGTGGTGCACAGAGGCGCTTCCGTGGGATCGGGAGCGACGATTCTCTGCAACCTCAGCATTGGGGAAAACGCCATCGTGGGAGCCGGCAGTGTGGTTACCCGGGATGTTCCCGCCAACGCGATCGTGGCCGGAAATCCGGCCAAAGTTTTGCGCTATATCGAACAGAGTCTGGAGGCATCCAATGTCCGTCCCTGAGGTAATCCCGTTTCTCGATCTTGTAACTCCGCATATGGAGATCGAACAGGAGTTGACGGAGGTGTTTCGCAAAGCTCTCGACACCGCAGGATTTATCGGCGGTCCGATGGTGGAAGGATTTGAGGAGTCGTTTGCGGCGTTCTGCGGAACAAAACACGTTGTTGCCGTGAGCAGCGGCACAGACGCTCTGCGCTTCGCGCTGATGGCGTGCGGAATCCGGCGCGGCGACGTCGTGCTGACCGTGCCGCACACTTTCATCGCCACCACCGAAGCCATCTCGCAGGCGGGAGCGCTGCCGGAGTTTATCGACATCGACGAGGAGACGTATAACCTATCGGTTGACAAGCTGCAGCAGTATCTTACCGAGTATTGCACTCGAGATAAGTCGGGTCGGCTGATCAGCCATCGCAGCAACCGGCCGGTAACTGCGATTGTGCCAGTTCATTTGTACGGCCAGATGGCCGACATGGATTCGATCCTCGCTCTGGCCGAGGAGTACGGTCTTACGGTCGTCGAGGATGCCTGCCAGGCACACGGAGCCGAATACTTCTCGCGCCGTCTGAATCGCTGGATGAAGGCCGGCACTATGGGCCGTGCGGCGGCGTACAGCTTTTATCCGGGCAAGAACCTCGGAGCCTGCGGCGAAGCCGGAGCGGCGGTCACCAACGACGACGAAATCGCCGCCAGCATCCGGATGCTGCGCGATCACGGCCAGGCGCGCAAGTACTA
>JASIAO010000141.1 GCA_030041955.1 Acidobacteriaceae bacterium
TCGCGCAGCGCTGCTTCAACCGCGAAGTGGCGTGGTGGTCGGCGTGGATCTGGGCGCTGTATCCGGCGGCGATGCAGTACGCGGTGCGCTGGATCTGGGAGATGACGCTGACGACGTTTCTCTTCACGTGGGTGCTGGTGCTGGCGCTGCGCATGCGGAGAACCGGCGAGGCAGGGCCGAAGCCATCCCCGACGGCACGGCAGTGGGTGCTGTTTGCGCTGCTCTGGGGCATGATCGCGCTGAGCGATCCCACGCTGCTGCTGTTCCTGCCGATATGCGGCATCTGGATTCTGACGGGCGTGCCGGGCGGGAAGGTGTGGCCGCGGCAAATTGCGTATGCGACGCTGGCAACAGTGATTTTCGTGGGTTGCGTCACGCCGTGGATGGTCCGGAATTATCGCGTCTTCCACCAATTTGTGCCGTTTCGCGCCAATTTTGGAGCGGAATTGTATCTGGGCAACGGACCCGGAGCGGATGGGCAGTTGATGGAGTACGACCATCCCTTCCAGGCGCCGGATCAACTGCGGCTGTACCGGCAAATGGGCGAAGTCGCGTATTCGCGCATGCGTGGAGAGGCGGCGAAGCGGCTGATCGCGGCGAATCCATTGCGGTTTGCAAGGCTCTGCCTGATCCGGGGGTATTTCTTCTGGTTCAGCGTGCCGCACCCCAACGACGAAGGGGTGCTGAATGAACTGGGACGAAGTCTGAATTTCCAATTTACGAGCCTGGCCGGACTGTTCGGGCTGGCGCTGGCGCTGCGACGAAAGATTCCGGCGGCAGGATTGTTTGCGTGGGCATTCCTCTTGCTGCCGCTTACGTACTACTTCGTGAGCATCAGTGCGCGCTTCCGGCATCCGCTGGAGCCGCTGATCGCGATCTTCGGGGTGTATCTGTTCCAGTCGGCAGAGAAGACGTGGCGGTCGCGCGCCGGGCGAGCGTCCTGATGTGTTCTTGTGCCGTTATGGGTGCTGCGCCTGATACAGCGCTGACGCGTGCGGCGCGAGGCTGACGGTGATCTGGTTGTTGACGCCGAGATCCTGACGCTGCCACAGATCCCGCACCGGGCAGCGGCCGTAGATGATGCCGAGGTCCTGCCAGGTGTAGGTGACGCTCTGCGGCGTGTCGCCGGTGTTGAAAACGGCGATGTAATCGCCCTGGTGCTCGGGAGCCGAGGCCATCCACACGATCACGTTGTCCTTGTTCGAAACGGCGTGGTTGTTCTGCGAGTTCTGATCGACGCCGATGACTTCGGGGTTGGTTAGCGTCTGCTCCGTGAAGGCATCCATTTTTAGGAGATTGGTCCCGATGAAGAGCGGCGAACGGCCTATAGACCACAGCGTCATGAGGGTGCGGACTTCGTCGCGGGTGAAGCGGGTGTGGCGCGGCTGGCCGTAGCCGGGATGCGGGCCGAGGTAGCCGATGGGTAGCATGTCGGCATCGGGCCAGTGGCCGGAATCGGCCCAGGGCTCCCACGCGGCGATGAGAGGGAACTGGTTTTTGAGGGCCTGCGGGAAGTTGGGCGCGCCGGCGGACTTCGACCAGATGTCCCACATGTCGTCGGAGATGCGCCACATGGCGGCGCTGCGCACGACGTCGTTGGCGTCAGCAAGCGGAGTTGGACCAGGCGAGAGACTGAGCACGATGGGGCGGCCGCTTTGGGCGATGGCGCGGTCGATCATGTGGATTTGAGCGCCTTTCCACGGGCTGGAGATGCAGTCGACTTTCACGAAATCCACGCCCCACTTTGCGTACATATCGAAGAGGGAGTTGTAGTAGTCCTGGCCGGCTTTGTTGTCGCGCACGCCGTAATTGTCGGAGTTCCAGGCGCAGGCGTCGCTGGTGTCCGCGGCCTCGGCGGCGCGAGAGTGCGAGTGGGCGATGGGGAGGTTCTGCTGGACAGCCTCGCGGGGAATACCGCGAACGATGTGGATGCCGAATTTGAGGCCGAGCGAGTGGACCCAGAAGGCGAGCGGCGCGAATCCTTTGCCGTCGGCGGCGGAAGGGAAGCGATTGACCGCGGGGGTGAAGAGGCCGTCCTTCGAGAGCGTGTAACCCTGCTGACCGGCGGGGTTGTCAGGATGCTGGAGGAACCAGCCCTCGTCGATAACGACGTACTGCCAGCCATAGCGCGCGAGATGATCGCTGAACCAGGTGGCGGTATCGCGGAACTCGGCCTCGTCGATGGTCATGCCCCAGGAGTCCCAGCTGTTCCAGCCCATGGGCGGGGTGGGAGCGAGCACGCTGGCGTCTTCGTGCCGGGACCATGCGGCGGCGGTGCTGACGGCGGCGACGGCGAAGACGACGGGCAGAAGCAGTTTCGCAAGCGAGTTCCGCATAACAAAGCCCTAACCCCTAAACCCTACACCCTAAACCCTGCCCTGCTGCGATATACTCCACTTTCTATGCGGGTATTCGTGATTTTGCCGGCCGCGGGGCTGGGCACGAGAATGTCTCCGGGGCATGCGACGCAGGCGGCGCCGAAACAATTCCTGGAACTGGCGGGGACGCCGATCCTGATCCACACGCTGCGGGCGTTTGCGGCGGTGCCGGAAGTTTCTTCAATAGTGGTTGCGGTGCGCGCCACGGAGATGGAGCGGCTGAGCGCGCACGTCACCGAACACGGCTTCGCGAAGAGGGTGCGCGTGGTGGAGGGCGGCGACACGCGGCAGGAGAGCGTCTCGAACGCGCTGCAGGCGCTGGACTGCGAGGCCGGCGACATCGTGCTGGTGCATGACGCGGTGCGGCCGCTGATTGAGCCGGCGGTGATCCGGCGCGTGATTGAAGCGGTGGAGAAGCACGGCGCCGCGATCGTGGGGCTGCCGGCGCTGGACACCATCAAGCAGGTGGAGCGGACGGCGGACGGGGCGATTGTGACGGCGACCATCCCGCGCGAGTACATCGTGCAGGCCCAGACGCCGCAGGGGTTCCGCTGCGGACTGCTGCGTAAGGCGTTTTCTGAGGCTGAGGCCGACGGGTTTGTGGGCACGGACGAGGCCAGCGTGGTGGAGCGGGCCGGGCAGCAGGTGTTCGTGGTGGCGGGCTCGCCCTCGAACCTGAAGATCACGCAGCCGGGCGACCTGGAACTGGCCGAGTTCTACCTCGCCCAACGCCAAACCGCGGTTCTGCACTCGTAGAATCCTGATATACCCTGAAGTTGCAGTCCCACGCAGTCGTCTCAGGGAAACGCCATGGATATCCGCATCGGCTACGGATTTGACTCGCACGAATTCAAGCCAGGAGTGCCGCTCAGGATTGGCGGCCTCACCATCGAGCACTCGGAGGGGCTCGCCGGCCACTCCGACGGCGACGTGCTGCTGCATGCCATCACCGACGCGCTGCTGGGCGCGGTTTCGGCCGGGGACATTGGCAGCTTTTTTCCGCCCGGCGACGCGCGGTGGAAGGACGCCGACTCGGCGATCTTCCTGAACGTAGCGATGGAGGAGATCCAGAACGCGGGCTACCGCATTGTGAATCTGGATACGACGCTGGTGCTGAATGCGCCGCGTATCGGTCCGATCGCAGCGGAAATGCGCGAACGTGTGGCGGAGCTGCTGGACATTGCGCCGTCGCATGTGGGCATCAAGGCCAAGACGCCCGAAGGCCTGGGTGTGGACCACGTGGCGCAGGCGCATGCGGTGGTTCTGCTGGAGCGCATCGAGGAGCCGGGCGAGCTGCAGACCATGAGCGCGGTGATGGAGAGCCAGCGGCAGCTGGAGGATGTGGTCCGCGACCTGGTGAGCCAGGTGCACGGCGTGCCGGTGAAGGCGCCGTTCGATACGGACGATATCACGTAAGAAGCAGCTAAGAAGCCGTCAGCTAAGGACCGGTCATAGATGGCCGGCCTGGCCTTTGGCCTCTGGCGGCCATGCGGCTTCGTCCGGAACGCGTGGTGCATCTGCCAGACGCAGTTGGCCCTTCGAAACGGTTCGAGTTTCGAGCCATTCCACGTTACCAACAGCATCCCTCCTGTGCCCGCCGTCACATACAGTTGTGTGCGCGGAGGACGACCATTAGTTCCCGGAAAGGAGGGCAATTATGCCGAATCGAATCCACGTCGCATTCGTGGCGGGGCTGCTGGCCACCGCTGTATTCGGAATCGCCCAGACCAATGTGCAGGTGAAGCAAGTGCCGGTGAACCCAACCTCAGCGGCATCCGGGAAGCTGATGTACCAGAACTACTGCATTGTGTGCCACGGAGCGGACGGGAAAGGGGACGGACCGGCGGCAGTCGCGCTGAAGGATCAGCCCACCGACCTGACCATGCTGGCCAAAAACAATGGCGGCAAGTTCCCTGATGATCGCGTGTACACCGTGTTGCAGTTCGGTGTGGAGACGCCGGCCCATGGCACGAAAGACATGCCGATCTGGGGCCCGGCTCTGCGCTCGCTGGCCAAGGGCAGTTCGGCCGCCGATATGCAGGAGCATCAGCGGATCGCGAACCTGACGATGTACCTGAAGTCGTTGCAGCAGATGTAGGCATTTCAGGCAAAAAGAAACTCCCTGCCAGGAGCAGGGAGTTTTCTTTTTTGAGGGTTGCGAGTTACTTCACCTTGAAGATGATGATCGCGAAGGTGAACAGCGCGAGGGACTCCATGAAGGCCAGGCCGAGCATGAGCATGGTCATGATACCGGCGCGGGCTCCGGGATTGCGGGCAACGGCTTCGGTGGCGGATGCGGCGGCGCGGCCCTGGCCGAGGCCGCAAAGGCCGGAGGCGATGGCCATGCCGATGCCAGCGCCGAGGGGTACCCATTCGGCGCCGGGGCTGCCACCGCCGTTAGCCTGGGCGAAGGCCGGGGACGCCATGAAGAGCGCGGCCAGCGACATGAAGATGTACTGCAGCTTGCGCATGTGTTTCTCCTGCTTCCGTAAGATTGCCGCCAGTGGGTGGTTGGGGTTCACCGTGCTGGCCCCCTCACGCTGAACGGCGGTTTCATGCCGGAAAGGAAGCGGGTTCCGGCAGGAAAATCGAAACTCAGTGCTCTCCGTGCGCGGTTGCTTCCGCGAGGTAAATGCTGGTGAGCAGCATGAAAATGTAAGCCTGAATGACGGCGACAAACAGGTGCAGGCCGAGACCGACGATGGGCAGCGCCAGCGGGAACATCGAGAAGAAGATGAGCGTGATCAGGTCGCTGGCGAACATGTTCGCGAAGAGTCGTATGGTGAGCGACATGATGCGCGCGAGGTGAGAAATGATCTCGATGGGGAACATCAGCCACGCCAGCCAACCGACCGGTCCCATGAAGTGCTTGAGGTATCCGAAGATGCCGTTGGCGCGAATGCCGTTGAAATTGTAGTAAACGAAGGCAAACAGGGCGAGGCCGAGCGGAACCACCGGATTGGAGGTGGGCGTCTCGATGTGCGGCAGCAGACCCATGCAGTTGCAGAGCAGGATGAAGACCAGCAGACAGGTGAGGACGGGCAGGTGCGGATCGTGTCCGTGGCCCATGACCTGGCCGGCCTGGCCCTCGACGAACTCGTGGACGATCTCCGCCAGGTGCTGTGCGCTGCCGGGTTTCTCCACGCTGAGCGAAAGCCGTACCAGGATGAAGAAGATCACCAGCACCGCGGCCACCATCAACTCTTCGGTCAGCGTGTTGCTGATTGGGTGTGCGGGATGCAGGGGGTGAATCCCGAGGGCGAACAGCAGTTCGTCAACAGGAACGGCGAACCAGTGGTTCAGCAGGTGGGTGAGGCTGAGGACCCAGATGAGCATAGGGCGGTAATCGCTGTGTTCCTTCGCTATGCGCGCAGGATGGGAATGAAATTATCCGCGCAGGTAACGGAGAGCCTCAAACGAAAGGGCGATTACAGCGAGTCCGAGGCCGGCTAACAGCGCGTAAAGGGAGCCGTGCAAACACCTAAGACTAACATACAGAATCGCGATTGCCATCCCGAGCCGCAGAAAAAACATGACCAGCGTACGGCCCATGGGGCGGGCCTGCTGCTGGTTATCGAGACGGGCAAAAACGGCCAGGGCGAGGCTGCGCCACTCCCAGATGCCAGTGAAGGAAATGGCCGCGCCGGCCAGCAGCAGCAGCCCAGTTTGCCAGCCCAGGGTGAAGGCGAAAACGATGAAGAGGACGGCCGCCAGGATGGCCACAGTGCGCAGGGCGCGGCGCAGCATCCCGCGCAGGTCGTCATCGGTCATCGCGGAGGCGGACTCCGGCAGGGGGTCGGATTCAGGGGCCATAGTCTGTTTTGATCCTGTCGGGGGCCTTCAGTCTTCGTTTTTCTGAACGACGCGGAAGACCTCGATGAATCCGGCGACGGCGCCGAGGACCAGGCCGACCATCGAGATCCAAACCTGGTGCAGCCACTTGTCCAGCCCCGCGCCGAGCAGCCAGCCCACAACCACGGAGACGGGCAGAATGAGGGCGATCTGAAAGAGGCGCTCGGCACGAACGATGCCGTCGACGACAGGGGAGGCCCTGCGCGCGGCGGGCTTTCGGTGGGGAGCTTCTTCCGGCATAAGCGACGGTTCGTTCCGGGTCAGTTATACACCACGGAGTGATCAGGGAAAGCCCTCAGGGCTTTTTGTGTTCGACCGTGGCGAAGGAGGAGCCGGAGATGAGGAGATTCGCTTCGTCCGGCTGGAGCGCCTTGAGGCGCAGCATCGGCTGCCTCTGCTGCCAGTCGGGAAGCACTTCGACCTTGTAGTAATAGGTGTGCCCCGGCTGCGCGGTTACGTCGGTAAGCCAGAGCTTGTCCTCACCGGATAATTCGAACGTATCCCAGTAGGCGCACACGTGGTGCTCGCCGGGCGCAACGGTCACCGCGAAATACGAATTCCCTTTGTTGCCTCCGACCCAGGAGCCGTCCATGCCGATGCGGGTGACGCCGACGCGGTCCGCCGAGCATCCGAGGCAGACCGGGATGCGCTGGACAAAGACCAGTGTCGCGGCACCGGGAGCGAGCGGGATCGGCGGATGGTTGTGCTTCGAGGTTTGGATCCTGATAGCTGGTTTGACAGGCCCGCAGGAGGGCGGCAAGGTCGGGGTTTTGGCAAGAGCCGACGGCAGGAAAAGCATGCTGACAGCCAGCGCAACGACTTGGGATTTCAAGGTCTTGCTCCTGGGGGTAGACGTTGGAGGCGCGGGGAAGTTCCATAAAGGCGCTCAACCCCGCTCGTTATACTCGAACCAGACCGAATTCCGAGAGGGAACCGCGTGTTCGAGAGCGAATTCGAGCGCAACCTGTATGCGCTCCGCCAGGAAAAACTGAAGCAACTGGAGGCGCTGGGGCAGAGCGCCTATCCCAATACATTTGCGCCGCCGGGGGACCATCCGCTGATCACCATCCCCGGCATCCGCGCCGAGTACGACTCGAAAACCGGCGAGCGACTCGAGGCCGAGCGCATCCCAGTGGCCGTGGCCGGGCGGATTATGGCGATCCGGCAGCAGGGCAAGGCAGGATTTGCCACGCTGCAGCAGGAGGGACAGCGCCTGCAGATCTACGTGCGCAAGGACGCGGTGGGCGATGCGGGGTTCGAGCTGTACAAGCTGCTGGACCTGGGCGATCACATCGGGGTGACGGGGTATCTGTTCCGGACGCGGACCAACGAGCTGACGATTCATGTGGAGACGATTACGTTTCTGGCCAAGGCGCTGCTGGCGCTGCCGGAGAAGTATCACGGATTGTCGGATGTGGAGCTGCGCTATCGGCAGCGGTATGTGGATCTGTTCATGAACGGGGTGCTGAACGAAGCCGACAGCTCGGAGCCGGAAGGGAGCCGGACGGCACTGCCATCCCACATCTGCCAGGATCAGGCAGATGTGGGGCACCCGGCGCAGGAGATTCGGGTGCGGGATGTTTTTGTGAAGCGGGCGGCGGTGCTGCGGGCGATGCGGAAGTTCTTCGACGCGCGCGGATACATCGAGGTGGAGACGCCGATGATGCAGCCGATCGCGGGCGGGGCGATGGCGCGTCCGTTTGTGACCCACCACAACGCGCTGGACATCGATCTGTTTTTGCGCATCGCGCCGGAGCTGTATCTGAAGCGGCTGGTGGTGGGCGGCTTCGACCGCGTGTACGAGATCAACCGGAACTTCCGCAACGAGGGGATCTCGACACAGCACAATCCCGAGTTCACCATGCTCGAGTTCTACCAGGCGTACGCGAATTATCACGACCTGATGGATCTGACCGAGGAGCTGGTGCAGTTCGTGGCGATGGAGGTGAACGGGACGCTGACGACGCACTTCAACGGGGTGGAGATTGACCTGGGGAAGTGGGAACGGCTGACGATGCGGGAGGCGATTGTGAAGTGGTGGCCGGAAGAGTTTGGACCGCCTCCGTCGATGGTCGCCTTTGAGAAATCCGAGCTTCTGCTGCACTTCCTCGACGAGGCGTTTCAACATTTGCAACGGAACTATCCGCAAATTTCTACGCCGACCAGGGAAGTGCAGGGCGTAAATGTCGAGAGGCATCGAGAGCTTCGAAGCTTGTTAATGCTCATAAACGGGCAGCGTATTCTGCTCCGCGGAGATTCCACGCCCGTCATCAAGGCGGTCATGGAAAGTCTCGGCCTTCCCACGCCGGCTGATCCGTTGCCCGCTCTTCCCCAGTCGCTTGGTCAGACGATTGCAGGAATATTTGAGGCGGTCGCCGAACGTCGCCTGATCCAGCCGACGATCATCTACGAGTTTCCGCTGGCGGTGTCGCCGCTGTCGAAGCAGAAGCCGGATGAGCCGGAGTGGGTGGAGCGCTTCGAGTTCTACATTGGCGGGTTCGAGCTGGGGAATGCCTTCAGCGAGCTAAACGATCCGGAGGAGCAGCGGCGGCGGTTCGAGGCGCAACTGGCCGAGCGCGAGCGGGGCGACGAAGAGGCGCACCAGATGGACTCGGACTACGTGCGGGCGCTGGGGTACGGGCTGCCTCCGACGGGCGGCGAGGGGATCGGGATCGACCGGCTGACCATGATCCTGACTGGGGCGCGATCGATCCGGGATGTGATTCTGTTTCCGCTGCTGAAGCCGCAGAAGACAGTGATCAGCGATCAGTAGTCAGTGAACAGCCCTCAGCAGGTAGTGGCCAGTAACCATTGGGCGCTACTTCGCCCTGGCTATCTTTTTGGCTATGGTATCGGCCACTTCGCTCCAGGGATCGCTCTTGTTCGCCTCGCCGTGCGCGATCGTCTTATTGGAATTGGTTTTCCTCAGCGCATATTCCATCACCGTGCCGGCCTCAGTTGCCGATCCGGGGAAAAGGTCCGGATTCTGACTGGAGGGATTCGCGCCGGCGGCAGCGACCAGGGGCGTGCTGGCGGGAACGTCGTTCCGCCACACTTCGGCGACGAAACCGCATCCGCGCTTCAGGGCCTCGGCTTCCTCGTCACGGGTAGAAATGCCGTCGACGGGGATCGCCCTGATGGCGTCGCCGTTTGGCAGTTTCAGTGTGCTCAGCGCGTCGACCACCCCCTGGGCATCGCTGTCATTGTGCATTTTGTGACCCTTTTGCGCCTGAAAGACGCAGACCGTGACCACCTGCGCATGAACCAGGGGCGCGGCCAGGGCCAGAGCGCCTGCAAAAACCAGAAGCCCGCGAATCATATCCGCCTCCCCGTTACGACAACGGAATTGCGCTGCGGAAACCGATGAGGAACATTAAGCCCGCAGGCGCACGGCGAGTCAAGAGAAATGCCCGCGCTATGGATTTTTCTGAAGGTACGCTTCGATGTTCTTCATCTGCTGCGTCCAGCCTTTCTCGTGGTTCGGGAAAGCTTCCTTGCGGCGGTCGTCGGGCAGGTCGTTGAAGCCGGATTCAGTGAGGGTGAGGCGCGTGCCCGCAGGGACCGGATCGAGGCGGAACTCGACCAGGGTCGGAATCTCCTCGGAGTAATCGAAGTTGGGATCGATGGCGTAGGGGTGCCAGGTGAAGGCAAAGTACTGCTCGGGGTCGATGGCCTGGATGACGGCGCGCCAGATGACGTGCTGGTAGTCCGGGTTGGTGATGGGGCCGTGGGCTTCTTCGCCGACCTTGAACGGGCCTTCGAGGTTGACGCCAAACCAGGCGCCGAATTCGGAGTGGTCGGTGATGGCGCGCCAGACACGCGAGACGGGGGCGGCCAGATCGGTGATTCTTTCGATGCGATCGGGTTCCATAAAGAGCCTCCGGTGTAACAGCGTACAGCGGGACTGGCCGTCCAGGCGAACGCGCAGCGCGCAAAAAACTGTGCGGGCCAAACTCGCTATGCGGCGGTGAGGAGCATGGGCTCGTCTTTGGTAATCACGAGGGTGTGCTCGTAGTGTGCGGCGAGGCCGTGGTCGGCGGTGCGGACGGTCCAGCCATCTTTGCCGAGGACGGTGCGGCCGGAGCGGCTGGCGATGATGGGTTCGACGGTGATCACAAGGCCTTCGGTGAGGATGTCGGAAGCAGCGGGGTCTGCCCAGTTGGGAACCGAGGGCTTCTCGTGGATGGTGCGGCCGATGCCGTGTCCACAGAGGTCGCGGATGACGTGGAAGCCGCTGCTGGTGACCTCATGCTCGACGGCCTGGCCGATGTCGCGAACGCGGTTGCCGGCGTGTGCGGCCCGCATGGCGTGCTGGAAGGCGCGCTGGGCGCAGGCGGCGAGGCGGGGGCCGAGGCCGGTCTCGAGAGGCTGCCCGCCTACGAGGATGGTTTCGGCGGCGTCGGCCATGAAGCCGTCCTTCTGGATGGTGACGTCGAGTTTGAGCAGATCGCCGTTGCGGAGCTTGCGGCCTGAGGGCACGCCGTGGACGACTTCATCGTTAACGGAGATGCAGGAGACGCCGGGGAATTTATAGACCAGCTTGGGTCCGGAGACAGCGCCATGCGCGCGCATCAAATCGCCGCCGATCTGATCAAGGTCGCGCGTGGTCACGCCGGAGTGGGCTGCGGCCTTCATAGCTTCAAGCATGAGGCGGACGATGCGGCCGGATTCGCGGAGGGCGGCGAGTTCTTCGGGGGTGGTGATGGACAACGAGGACTCCTCCTCTGTTTATTGTCGCAGCAGCGGTGATCATTCGCCGAGCAGCAAGCGTTCGCAGTTCAACGCGCGGCCCGTCGAGGGGTCGGCTTCGATCAGGAGGGCGGCCATGCGGGGGTCGCCTTTGGCGGCTTCGAATTTGCCGGGCATGCCGGTCAGGAAGCGGTCGAGGACCATCTGCTTTTCCACGCCGATGATCGAATCGTACGGCCCGCTCATGCCCACGTCGGTCTGGTAGGCCGTGCCACCGGGCAGGACGCGGTTGTCGGCGGTGGGAATGTGGGTGTGGGTGCCGATGACCGCGGTGACACGTCCGTCGAGGTACCAGCCGATAGCGCACTTCTCGCTGGTGGCTTCGGCATGGACGTCGACGATGATGATTTTAGCGGTGATCTGCTCGAGCAGCCTGTCGGCCACGCGGAATGGGTCTTCGTTCGAGGCCATGAAGACGCGGCCTTGCAGATCGATCACCGCGTAGTCGACGCCGTTGTGCAGCGTGTCCTGGTAATAGCCATAGCCGGGGCTCGAGGGTGCGTAGTTAGCAGGACGGATCACGCGGCGCGGGCGCTCGTGCGAGTCGGCCGGCGCGGACCTGAGATAATCGATGATTTCTTTCTTGTCCCAGATGTGATTTCCGGTGGTGAGCACGTGGGCGCCGAGGTCGAACAGCTCGTCGGCGATGCCGGGGGTGAGACCGAATCCGCCGGCGGCGTTTTCGGCATTGACGATGACCAGCTCGACGTGGCGGGATTCGATGACGTGGCCGATGTGTTCGCGCACGATGCGGCGGCCTGCGTGACCGAAGACATCGCCGACAAAAAGGATGTGCAAATTGCGGCTCCCTGGCAAAAGGAAATTATATGGGTTAGGGGCGCGGGGCCCCGGATAGACAGGCCACCGGGATTGTTACAGATTTTATTTTTCGTCCGGAAAAGCTGTGATAGCGTGGGGCATGGCCGCAAACACCCGATTCGCAACCGGCGTTCACGCCATGGTGCTGCTTGCTGCGGAACCGGATCAGCTGCAGACCTCGGAGCAGCTGGCAAGTAAGCTCGACATCAATCCAGTCGTGGTTCGGCGCGTGTTCTCGCTGCTGCATCGGGCGGGGCTGCTGGAGAGCCAGAAAGGGCCGCGCGGCGGCTCACGACTGGCGCGCTCCGCGAAGCAGATTACGCTGGCGGATATTTACGCGGCGGTGGAGGGCGGCGAGCTGTTCCATACCGCTGAGTTCCGCGGCGGTCATTCGGCGAAGGTGAGCGCGGCGCTCGAGCGCATCTTTGGGGCGGCGGAAGCGGCGATGCGCGAGGAGCTGGACAAGACGACGCTGAATCAGCTGGCGAAGAAGGCTAAAAGCAGGGATTAGCGTTTAGCGTCCAGGGCGCGCGGGCACAGGGCAGTATCACGTGCATGGAGATGCGATCTTCCCAACAACTCAGGTGGTTTGCGCCTGGGCAGCGGTATTCGCGGCTATGGAAGCTGCGTGGCGGCGCCCCCACACGACGAAAATAACGCCTAAGACGATAGATCCCAAACTGGCGAGCTGCGCGTTGGTCATGCCCCAGAGAATGCGGGGATTGACGCGGATGAACTCCACCAGAAAGCGCGCAAGGCCGCTGATGATCAGGTATTCGCCGGTGATCTGCCCGAGGGGACGGCGTTTGCCGGGAGCTCCGCGGCGCCACAGGTAATAAGCGATGAAGAGGCCGACCAGCAGCTCGTAAATGGGCGTGGGCTGCACACGGCAACTTTGCGGCCAGCCCCATTCGGCGCAGGTTCCGTTCATGCCCGTGGTGGGGACCAGTCCGTTAGGGAAGCTTATGCCCCAGGGAAGATGAGTGGGCTTGCCATAATCGCCGTCGCCGGAGATGAGGCAGCCGAGGCGTCCGACGCCGTAGCCGATGGCCGCCGACGGAGCGGCGAGATCGAGCATGCGCAGGCCGCCGATTTTGTAGACGCGTCCCTGCCAGAGCAGGGCAAGAATGCCGATGATCAGGCCGCCATACCACGCGAAGCCGGCGCGATCGAAGAGCAGATCGGCTGGATGGTGGAAGAGCATCTCCGGTGTTTCAAAAACGTGCCATAGCTTGGCGCCGAGGATGCCGGCCACGGTGACCACGGCGACGACGCTGATGGCGTCGGCGTCCAGCTTCCAGCGGCGGAAGTTGCGATGGAGCACCCAGCAGGCAGCGACGGCGGCCAGCCACAGCATGATGCCGAAGGTGCCAATGGAGAGGTGTCCAATGTGGATAAAGGGGTACATAAAGGCGTTGGAGCAAGTATAGCTGGCCGTGGGCGGCGAACAATGAGAAGTGATCAGTAATCAGCAGAAGCCGGGGAAATCGCACTGAAATCGATGCGGTGAAAGTGCGCTGCGATGCGCATACAGGGCGCGCGAAAGCGACGAGGCTGCGTGCTATACTCACAGGTTGCGGGCGTGTCCTGGAAGCACCTCTGTTTCCGGGGATTTGGCCCCAAAAATCCACGCAAAATCGAACTGAGGTTCTCATGTCCGGCCATTCGAAATGGGCGACGATTAAGCACAAGAAGGGCGCCCTCGACGCGAAGCGCGGGAAGATTTTCACGCAGCTGATCAAGGAAATAACGATTGCCGCAAAATCGGGCGGCGATCCGGACGGCAATCCTCGCCTGCGCAGCGCCATTGCTGCGGCGAAGGCGGAGAACATGCCGAACGACAACATCAAACGCGCGATCCAGCGCGGCACCGGCGAGATTCCGGGTGTGAGCTACGAAGAGGTGGCCTTCGAGGGCTACGGACCGGGCGGTGTGGCGCTGATTGTCGAGGCGACCACGGACAATCGCAATCGCGCGGTGAGCGAGATCCGGCACATCTTCTCGAAGCATGGTGGAAACCTGGGCGAGCCGAATTCCGTCCGATTTATGTTCGCGAAAAAGGGCATCATCGCCATTCCCAGGAGCGCAGCCGATGAAGAGAAGCTGATGAACATCGTGCTGGAAGCCGGCGGCGAGGATCTGAACGACGAAGGCGACACCTGGGAGATCATCACCGATCCGCACGCGTTCGAAGCGGTGGCGCAGGCGGTGCGGGACGCGAAGATCGAGACGGTGATGGCGGAAGTGACGATGATCGCCTCGACCTATACCAAGCTCGAAGGGCCCACGGCGGCGCAGATGGTGCGGCTGCTGGAAGCTCTTGAGGAGCACGACGACGTGCAGCACGTCTATTCGAATTTCGACATGGACGCGAAGCAGCTGGAAGAAGTGACGAGCTAAACAAGTGGCACAAAACAGCGTGCGGGCCGCCCGTTGGCGGCCTTTGCTGTGAATGGAGTCGAAGCGCCAGGAATGAGAATTCGGATGTTTGCCCGATTTGCCGCGGGTCTGCTGCTCGCAGGCGCCGTTTCCGCCGTAGCCCAGAGCGCAAGCGCATCCGCGGCAAGTCCGGCAACTTCGGAACTGGCGACGCGGCCGTGGGAATACGGGCCGTTCTTCCAGGGCGGCGAGGGTGTCGACAGCTACGGCGACACCTGGGACTACACACTGCTCAGCGCGGGTGTGCGGCTGGGCAAGGTGATTACGGACGAGCATCTGCCGGGATTGCTGCGCGGGCAGTTCGAGTACGCGGGAGAGCTGATGCCGTACTGGGAGGCCCTGACGCCGCCGCCGCACGAGCAACTGATCACCTACACCAACCCGGCGACCGGGCAAAGCGGAGTGGCCTATGCTCCCTATGGCGGCGGGGCCTATCACGGCGTCAGCATCACGCCCATCATCCTGCGCTGGAACTTCAAGCCCCACCGGCGGTTTGCGCCGTGGTTCCAGGGTGCGGGCGGGCTGATTTACACGACGCACAAGTTTCCTCCTGACGTCCTGGTGCCGCACGGACAGCCCGGCGCGACCAGCGTGTGGAACTTCTGCCCGCAGTTCGGCTTCGGCTTCCATTACTTTGTGCGGCCGCGCCGGTCCATTGACTTCTCGGCCAACGCGGTGCATATTTCGAGCGCGTCGCTGGGCGACCGGAACCCGGGGGTCAACGCCAGCGTGCAGTTTCAGATCGGATATACGTTTTGGAGCAGAAAGTACTAACGGATAGGTTGGAGCAGGTAGTACTGAAGCGCGCAGCAGCAGCGAGAGTGGGATTGCGCAGGAGCGCTCCCGGCGGCAGCATAGACAGGGTTCTCCATGTCTGACGCGCTTATTGAATGCGTGCCGAACTTCTCCGAAGGCCAGCGGCCGGAGGTGGTGCGGGCCATCGTCGCGGCCATGCGCGTCGAGGGCGTGCGGCTGCTGGACTGGTCGCTGGACCGGGACCATAACCGCTCGGTGGTGACAATTGCGGGCCCTCCGGCGGTGGTGGTGGAGTCGGCGGTGCGCGGCGCGGGGCGAGCGGCGGAGTTGATCGATCTGACCACACAGCACGGGGTACATCCGCGGATTGGAGCGGCGGACGTGATCCCGTTTGTGCCGGTGCGCGGCGTTTCGCTGGAGCAGTGCGTGATGCTGGCGCGCCAGGCGGCGACGGAAATCTGGAAGCGGTATCAGGTGCCGGTGTACTTCTACGAAGCGGCAGCGACGCGGCCGGACCGCGTGCTGCTGGAGGATGTTCGGCGCGGACAGTTTGAAGGGCTGCGCGAGGAGGTTCGGCGCGACGCGGCGCGACAGCCGGATGTGGGCGGTCCAGGGCTGCATCCGACGGCTGGCGCGAGCGTGGTGGGCGCGCGGAAGCTGCTGATCGCGTTCAATCTCTACCTCGATACGGCGAACGTGGCGGTGGCGCGGGCCATTGCGCGGGAAATCCGCTCGTCGGGCGGGGGGTTGCCGTGGGTGAAGGCTATTGGCGTGACGGCGCAGGAGCAGGCGCAGGTCTCGATGAACCTGACGGACTTTACGCGGACGCCGGTTGGGCAGGCGTTTGCCGCGGTGAAGGAAAAGGCGCTGCAGCATGGGGCTAAACCGGTGCGCGCGGAGCTGATCGGACTGATGCCGGAAGCGGCGCTTGAGCGAAACAGCGAGTGGATGCGTCTGCTGGATGGATTCGAGGAGGGGCAGAAGGTGCTGGAGCGGCGGCTGGAAAGCCCGCTGGCATGGCCGGACAACCGCTGAAAGCTATGCAATCCAGCCCCCAAAAGGCAGCAGAATCCAGCGTAAAATTGTCGTAATCTCCATTTTCGGGCGGGAATCCGTCCGTGTCCCGGGTGTGGCCGGGAGCAAGGATCGATATCAACAGGCTCAGCCGGGGGTCCGGCGAGGGGAGTGGGTTCCGAGTGAAACTGAGCAAGCAGTTTATGGTTCGTTTAACGATGTCGGTCGCGTTGGTGTTGGCTGCGGCCGTGGCGCTGCCGGCGCGGGCGGCGCAGATCGATACCGACGCGCGTTCCGCGATTCCTCACGACGTGCAGCAGTTGATCGTGGTGGATTACCGCTCGATGGAGAATTCGCCGACGGCGATGAACCTGAAAGCGCGCTTGCTGCCGCCGCAGCTCAAGGATCTGGAGACGGCGCTGAGCCACTCCGGCATGAACGTGGGCGACGACGTGGAGGTGCTGGCCTTTGCGGCTTATCGCACCGGGACCGGCAACGGCGACAACGTGGACGTGGTCGGCGTGGCCCAGGGACAGTTTGAGGTAGCGGACATTGTGGGCGCCTTTACGAAGAAGAAGGTGAAGCCGATGATGATCCGGAACAACCGCCTGTGGCCGATGGGCTCGAGCGGGATGCTGGTGACGTTCCTGAATCCGACGACGATGCTGTTCGGATCGAAGGACGCCCTGAAGCCGGCTCTCGACGCGCGCGACGGTTTGGCGCCGAGCTTCCTGACCAACAACGACATGGTGAATGCGATGGGCCAGGTGGATTCGCAGCCGCTGTGGAGCGTCATGGATCAGCAGGGGACGCAGTACATGATGCGCTCGCTGCTCGGCCAGGCTTCGCAGCTCTCGAACTTCGACACGCTAAAGAAGCGTCTCGAGAGCTCCAGCTACACGATGAACTTCAACAACGGCGTCAACTTCACGCTGAACGTGAATACCTCGGACACGTTCACCGCGGCGACTATGTCGTCGCTGCTGAATGCGGCCGCGATGTTCGAGAAGGCGAGCGGCACGGCGGTGGAGAAGCAGGCCATCGATTCGACCACCATCAACTCGACTGCGTCCGTGCTGACGGTGACGTTTACGACCTCCGACAACCAGTTTGAGAGCCTGCTGCAGTCGCCGCTGTTCGCAGACGTAGTGCGTTAGGACAGGGCTCAGAGCACAGTGCTCAGAGCACAAAAGGTAGTTGTCTGCGGCCTGCTCTATTTCGGCATTGCTGCCTTCGCGTACCGCTGCACTGGAGCCGATGACCTCTTTGTGAAAACGAGCTCCGCTCCACAGCGCATGATCACGTCTCCCGATCCCTTCAGGAGAGACGATTTGCCGGCCGCGCCATCCTGGCCTTCACGCTCTGAAACAGCGCCGCGCCAGCGCGCCGCCTTCGATTTCGAGCCCGCGCCGCCGGAGAAGGCCGCTGCGTCCGTCGAAAAGCCGAGTGGGCCGGCAGAGGATCCCCTGGGGCCCGTGACGAAAGCCGCAGCGCCGGTATCGACGAGCGGCAAAAATGCGCAGCGCTTCTAGCAAAGCAAGGGAGGCCCCCCGGCTATGCCGGGGAGGCAGCAGGAGTTTGACAGTTTCAGGAGTCCATCACGGAAACTCTTCAACGTGAGCCGCCAAGCACACGAAGAGGAGAATCCGGATGGACGAGTATGAAAGCTTAAGCCACGCGAAGTGGGAGTGCAAATATCACGTGGTGTTTATTCCGAAGTGCCGG
>JASIAO010000142.1 GCA_030041955.1 Acidobacteriaceae bacterium
CGGTACAGCGTGTCGCGCTCCACCGGAACGCGCCCCGCTGCGGTAATCAGCCGCATCAGTTCGCTGCGCGTCATGCCCTGCGGTGTCGTCGCACCAGCATCGTGGTAGATCTTTTCCTCGATTACGGTGCCGTCGATGTCGTCCGCCCCAAAGCGCAGCGCGATCTGCGCGATCTTCGGCGTCATCATCTGCCAGTACGCCTTGATGTGCGGAAAATTATCCAGCAGCAGCCGGCTCACCGCAATCTGCCGGATGTCCGTGATCCCCGTCGTCCGTGGCAGGTGATCCAGCGCCGTATTGTCCGGATGAAACGCCAGCGGGATAAACGTCTGAAACCCGCCCGTCTCATCCTGCAGGGCCCGCAATTTCAGCAGGTGATCCACGCGGTCTTCGTCGTTCTCGATATGCCCGTAGAGCATCGTGGCGTTCGATTTCAGCCCAAGCTGGTGCGCAGCCCGCGCCGTCTCCAGCCACTCGCCGCCGTCGATCTTGTGGTCGCAGATGATGTGCCGCACCCGGTCCGCAAAGATTTCTGCGCCTCCGCCCGGCATCGAATCCACTCCCGCGTCCTTCAGCCGCATCAGCGTCTCCGGAATCGTCAGCTTCGCGCGCTTCGCCAGGAACGCAACCTCGACCATGGTGAAGGCCTTGATGTGCACCTGCGGGAACCGCTGCTTCAGTCCGCGCACCAGGTCGAGAAAATATTCGAAAGGCAGGTCCGGATGCAGCCCGCCCACGATATGAAACTCGGTCACCGCTTCGCTGTAGCCAGACGCCGCGGTCTCCCACGCCTGCTCCAGCGCCATCGTGTACGAGCCTTCCGCGCCCTTCGCGCGCCCGAACGCGCACAGCCGGCACGCGGCCACGCACACGTTCGTCGGATTGATGTGCCGGTTGACGTTGAAGTACGTCACGTCGCCGTGCATCCGCTCGCGCACCGAATTCGCCAGCCAGCCCACCGCCAGAATATCTGGCGAACGATAGAGCGCCAGGCCGTCGTCGTAGCTCAGCCGCTCGCCCGCCGCGACCCTGGCGGCAATCGGCTCCAGCCGCACATCGTCCGTCTGAAATGGATGCGGGTTCATCGCTCTTTCATGATAATGCACCGGCTGTGCGCGCCTCCCGCGGTGATACCATTCCTCAAGGTTCACTCACGTTCACATTCACGTAAACCGCTTTTTCGGAACTCCTTTGCCGCGACGATTGCCATGGCTCTTCCCGCTGTTCCTGGTCTGCGCCTCGCTGCACGCGCAGCAACAACCGGTCTTCCCCCAGGTCACTTCGTACAATCTGGCCAAACAGAAGGTCACGCTCCCCGGCGGCATGGCCGGCAAAACCGACTTGCTCCTGATTTCCTTCGCGCCCGAACAGCACCACGATATCGAGAGCTGGCTGGAGGCAGCCCAGGCCATCCAGCACTCCAATTTTCAGTTTCACTATTACCAGTTGCCGGTCGAAGGCCGCGAGAACTTCGTCTTCCGCTGGTGGGAAACCTCGTCCCTGCGCAGCGATCAGAACGATCCTGAAAGCTGGCCCTGGATCGTACCGCTCTTCGTCGAACGCCACACGTTCATGGCCGCCCTCAATATCCCGAATGAAAAGCAGGTTGTCATCCTGCTGGTCGATCGCGACGGCCACATCCTGTGGCGCGCCTCCGGCCCCATGACGCCCGACAAACGCGCCAGCCTTATGGCCGCCGCCTCCGCGCATTAGCCCACCGCCTGGTCAGCGGCCCCTGCCGCGCGACGTCAACTGCTTCTTCCTCGCCGCAATCCGCTTTTTCTTTTCCGCCGCCGGCATCGCCAACACCGCCTTCGTGCGCGCCGGCAACTTCTCGCGGACCAACTCCCGCGCGCGGTCCAGCAGTTCCCTCAGCTCCGCCGCCGGCAGCGTGTTCCATCGCTCCACCGCGACCCAATGGGCGCGCGCCAGATACGGAGCAGGGAAGATTCCTTCCCGCTCCACCAGCTCGGCAAAGCCTTCCGGCCCCGCCGCAAACGAAATTACGGAATTCGGAGATCCCAGCGTGACGACCGCGAACATCTTGCCGCCGATCGCCTTATCGGCCGCCCAGTACACCAGGCTTTCGCCCCACTGCATCGTCTCGCACACGTCCGGCAGCGAGAGCAGATGCGTGCGCAGACTCTCAGCGTCCATGCCGCACCCTACTGTGCCAGTCGCGCCTTCACCAGCTCGCTCAGTTGCCGTCCGTCGGCGCGCAGCCCGGCCGCCTGCACCTTCGCCTGCACCGCTTTCATGGCCGCGCCCATATCGCGCTGGCCGAAGCTCGTCCCCGCCAGCGCTTCGTCCACGATCTTCTTCAGATCCTCTTCGCTCGCCGTCTTCGGCAGATACGCATCGATCACCACGATCTCGCGCGCTTCTTTCGCCGCCAGCTCCGGCCGGTTGCCCTTCTGGAACTGCTCGATCGAATCCCGCCGCTGCTTGATCATCGTCGTGAACACCTGCTGCGCCTCGGCGTCCGTCAGCTCGCCGCGCTTCTCGATCTCGCGGTTTTTCAGCGCTGCCTTCACCATCCGCAGCGTCGACGTGCGCTCTACGTCGCGCGCCTTCATCGCGGCAATCATGTCGTAATCGATTTGCTTGACGAGATTCATTGCCGCCGGCCTCCGAAGTCAACGCGCATCGCTCCCTGCCGGAACGCGTGCGTAAATTTGCCCAAACCTTCTCATTATAGAGAGAAACACCGCATCTCACTGAAGGCTAGAATCGTGGTCATGATCCGCAAAACGCGCCTCTTCACCCCAGGACCGACCCCGCTGCTCCCCGCCGCGCAGTTCGCTATGGCCGCCGCGGATATCCACCACCGCACTCCGGAATTCCGCGCCCTTTACGAACGCGTGCTCGGCCAGTTGAAGACCTTCGTCGGCACCAAAAACGACGTCCTCCTTCTGGCCTCCTCCGGGACCGGCGCTATGGAAGCCTCCGTCTCCAATCTCACCTCGCCCGGCGATCGCGTGCTGGTCCTCACCGCCGGCAAATTCGGCGAGCGCTGGGAAGCGCTGGCCAAAGCCTTCGGCTGCCAGGTGGACCGCCTCAGCGCGCCCTATGGCGAGACCTTTTCGCTCGATGAAGTGAAGCGCGCTCTCCGCGACGATACCCGTGCCGTCTTCGTGCAGGCCACCGAATCCTCCACCGGCGCGCGTCACGACATCCAGGGCATCGCGAACTTGCTGCGTAGTGCGGGCAGCCAGGCACTGCTCATTGTGGACGGCATCACCGGCCTCGGCACCACGCATCTCGACGTCGATGCCTGGGGCGTCGACGTCATCATCGGCGGTTCGCAGAAAGCGGTCATGATCCCCCCCGGCCTCGCCTATCTCAGCCTCAGTGATCGCGCGTGGAAAGCCGCCGAAACCTCGAAGAATCCGCGCTACTACTTCGATCTCCGCAAGGAGCGCAAGAACGCGCAGAAGGGCGAATCAAGTTACACCCCGGCCATCGCGCTCATCGCCGCGCTCGGCGCCGCCCTCGACTACATCGCCGCCCAGGCCGGCGGAGACCTCGCCGCAGGCCGCGATGCGCTCGTCGAAAACGCTGAAACCTGCGCAGCGATGACCCG
>JASIAO010000143.1 GCA_030041955.1 Acidobacteriaceae bacterium
TCGGCGAAGACGATGGCCGGGGACTTGCCGCCCAGTTCCAGGGTGACTTTCTTCAGGTTGCCGGCAGCGGCTTTCACGATGAGCTTGCCGACCTCGGTGGAACCGGTAAAGGCCACTTTGTCGACCAGATCGTGCGCGGCCAGAGGAGCTCCGGCTCCTTCGCCGTATCCCGTGAGTATGTTGACGACGCCCGCAGGGAATCCGGCTTCGTCGAAGAGCTGCGCAAGGCGCAGGCCGGTAAGCGGAGTCTGCTCGGCGAGCTTGAGCACCACGGTGCAGCCGCAGGCGAGCGCGGGCGCGAGCTTCCACGCGGCCATCAGCAGCGGGAAGTTCCACGGGATGATCTGGGCGACGACGCCAATGGGCTCGCGGACAGTGTAGGAGTGGAAGTCGTAGCCGCACGAGAGCGGGATGGTACTGCCGGTGATCTTGGTCGCCCATCCGGCCATGTAACGGAACATGTCGACGGAATAGGGCACATCGGCGACGCGGGCGACGGCGAAGGGCTTGCCATTGTCGAGTGATTCGAGCTCGGCGAATTCATCGAGATTTTTCTCGAGCAGATCGGCGAGCTTCCAGAGCAGGCGGCCGCGCTCGCTTGGAGCCATGCGCACCCAGGCGCCGTCGTCGAAGGCGCGGCGGGCGGCGAGCACGGCGCGGTTCACGTCTTCGGCTTCGGCCTCGGGCACGTGCGCGATGACGTCGCCGGTGGCGGGATTGTAGACGGGGAAGGTTTTTCCGGAGGCGGCCTTCACAAACCGGCCGTCGACGTACATGCGATGTTGCTGGGCGACGAAGTCAGCGGTGCGGGTGCTGACGCGGGGGTCGATCGCGATGGTAGCCATAAATTTGCCTCGGGTGCAACGCGGTCACGCGGACCTGGGTTGAGACCGAATCCTGAAGGCCGGGCATCGAGCCGCGAGGACGCTTTCAGGACCGAAGCGCGCCGGAAAGCTGCACGGGGAAACACTACCACCGGAGGCTGTGCATTGGACAGGGAAGGGTGGTCGTTTTGAGGCTGTTCCCCGCAGGCTGGGCGGATTACTGCGGCAACTCCTTTTCTCCCGTAATGGTGAACTGCGCGGTAACGCCGGGCAGGCTGGAGTCGGTGCCGGGGGAGCTGCCTCCCACAAAGAGGGTGTAGTCACCGGCGCGGACGGCGCGCTGTCCCGCCGAGTCCACTTCGCTCAGCTCGCGCAGCGTCAGGTCGAAGTGCACCTCGGCGCTGGCGTGCGGCTCAAGATGGACGCGGGTAAATCCTTCGAGGCTGCGCAGCGGGTAGCCCTGGCCTTGCGCCGGAATCAGATACAACTCGGCGACTTCATCGCCCGCGCGGTCGCCCGTATTGGTGACGGTGACGCTGGCGGTGAGAGGTTCGCCGGCGGCGAGGGACTCCGAGGACAATTTCAGGTCCGCGTAGCGGAAGGTCGTATAGCTCAGCCCGTATCCAAACGGATAGAGCGGCTGGCCGCTGAAGTAGCGGTAGGTTCGGTTCGCCATGCTGTAGTCAGTGAAGGCAGGGAGCTGGCTGTCGCTGGCGTAGAAGGTGAGCGGCAGGCGGCCGGAGGGATTGGCGCGGCCTGTGAGGATGTCGGCGATGGATTCGCCGGCGGTCTCGCCGGGATACCAGGCTTCAAGAAGGGCATTGGCATGCTGTTTGGACCAGTCCGCCGCGATGGCGCTGCCGCTCATGAGTACGACGACGAGAGGCTTGCCGGTGGCGGCGAGTGCGTGGAGGAGATCCTGCTGGGTTTGCGGCAGGTCGAGGGTGGTGCGGTCGCCGCCGTCGAAGCCGGGTAGGTGGACGGGCATCTCCTCGCCTTCAAGATCGGGCGAGAGGCCGACAAAGGCGACCACGACGTCGGACTGCTCGGCCGCGCGCACGGCTTCCTCGCGCAGGACCTCGGCGGGCGCGAGCCATTGCAGGGTGAGGCCGCCGCCGAAGAGCTGGCCGCGATACACGTAGTCGAGGCGGATGGAGTGGGCGGCGGTCGAGTCAAAGTGGAACTCGACGCCGGAGTCGATCTGGTGGCGGGTGTGGATGGGATGGGTCTGGCTGGAGGCGATCTGCTTGCCGTCGAACCAGAGGGTCCAGGCCTGCTGACCGCCGCAGGGCCAGCAGCCGTTCAGGCGGACCATCATGCGGTAATCGCCGGCCGCGGGCGGGGTGAAGACGCCGGTCCAGCGAACGCTGTAGTTGCGCGCGGGCACGCCGGGCGCAGGACGGGCGGCGTCCCAGTCGAATTCCATCTGCTTATCGACGCGGGTGACAGCGGGCGCGCCGGAAAAATCGGTGTTGGCGAAGTATTCGCCCTTCAGCCCTTCTTCCGTGGAGCCTTTCGCGGGATGGAGCGCTGTGCGCGGCACGACGATGGGGAGATCGTCGACATAATTAGCGCCCTGCGCGTAAACGACGCTGGTCTGGTCGCGGACCGCGGCTTCGATGCCATCGATGGGCAGCGACGGGTGCGAGGGGATGGCGTTGTAGTTTCCTTCGATCGCGGGCAGCGACGCCGCGTTGGGGCCGATGACGGCGATGCGCTGAAGATCGGGCTTGAGCGGGAGAACGCCGTCGTTTTTGAGGAGCACGATGGATTCGTCGGCCGCTTTGCGGGCAAGAGCGCGGTGCTCGGGCGTATCGACGACGGAGAACGGAATCTGCGCGTACTTCACGTCAGCGGGCGGATCGAACATACCGAGCTTCATGCGCGCGGTAAAGAGGCGCTCGACCGCCTGATCGATGGCGGAGACGGGGATAAGATTTTCATTGACGGCTTGGACGAGGGCCTTGTAGGCCGAGCCGCAGTCGGTGTCGGTGCCGGCGAGAACGGCGGTGGCGCTGGCGTGGGCAGCATCGGGCGAGAATCCATGCGCGCCGGGGCGCGAGAAGTCGTCGATGGCGCCGCAGTCGGAGGTGACGAAGCCCTCGAACTTCCAGTCGTCGCGCAGATGCTGATCGAGCAGCATTTTGTTGGCGCAGGAGGGCGCGCCGTCGACCTCGTTGTAAGAGCACATGAGCGAGTCGGCGTGGCCCTGGACTATGGCAGCGCGGAAGGCGGGCGTGTAGGTGGCTTCGAGATCCTGCGGAGAGACCTGGGCATTGAACTTGTGGCGCAGCGGCTCGGGACCACTGTAGGCGTCGAAGTGCTTGGGCGTGCCGATGGTCAGGTAGTACTTTGGGTCATTGCCCTCGAGGCCGGTGACAAAGGCTACGGCCATGCGGCCGGTGAGGTAGGGGTCTTCGCCGTAGGTTTCCTGGCCGCGGCCCCATCGCGGGTCGCGAACGATATTAATGTTGGGCGCCCAGAGGGTGAGCCCGAAGAATATGCTGTGCAGGTTGTCACGCATCGCCTGGTCGTATTTGGCGCGCGCCTCGATGCCGATGGTGTGGGCGACTTCGTGGTGGAGGGCTGGATCCCACGTGGCGGCAAGGCCGATAGCCTGGGGAAACAGCGTCGCGTAGCCGGAGCGGGCGATGCCGTGCAGACCCTCGCTCCAGTAGTTGTAGGCAGGCACGCCCAGACGCGGAATGGCGGGGGCGTCGTTCATCATCTGATCGACTTTTTCCTGGAGGGTCATCGCGGAGACGAGAGCATCGACGCGCTTCTGGACGGGCTGCGAGGGATCGAACCAAATTTGCTTCTGCGGCTTGGGCTGGGCGGGGGTTTGCGCGAGGATGGGAGCGGCGAACAGAACGCAGAGGAGGGGAATCCAGCGCTTCGCATTCACAACGATCACGGCATAACTCCTGGCAGTCTGGAAATGATTTGATTCGGGGCCCCTGTTGCGGATTGGCGATCACCAGTCGGTGACGGTTCCATCGAGCTTGCGCAGCACGGGCAGGTACGCACGTTGATAGGGGAATTTGGCGGCGAGCTTTTCGTCAAGCTCCACGCCAAGACCGGGTGCGTCGCCGGGGTGCATGAAGCCCGAGTCGAATCGGTACGCGTGGGGAAAGACTTCGTCGGTTTCGGAGCAGTGCGGCATGTGCTCCTGGATGCCGAAGTTGTGGATGGCGAGATCGAAGTGCAGCGCGGCGGCCATGCACACCGGCGAGAGGTCGGTGGGGCCGTGGCAGCCGGTGCGGACGTGATAGAGCGCGGCGAAGTCAGCGATCTTTTTCAGCGCGGTGAACCCGCCGGCGTGGGTGAGAGTGAGACGCGCGTAGTCGATCCACTGATTGCGAATGAGGTCGTGCACGTCCCAAATTGAGTTGAGGACTTCGCCAGTCGCAATCGGCGTGGTGGTGTGCTCGCGGATCACGCGAAAAGCTTCCTGGAATTCGGCAGGCGTCGGGTCTTCAAGCCAGAAAAGATGGAAAGGCTCCAGCTCTTTGCCCAAACGGCCGGCTTCAATCGGCGTCAGGCGATGGTGGCAGTCATGGAGCAGGTGCAGGTCGTCGCCGAAGCGCTCGCGGACGCGTGCGAAGAGCTTTGGCACGTGGCTTAGATATTTTTCGGTGGACCAGCGGCTTTCGCTGGGCAGGCCGCGCTCGGCCGGTTCGTAGGGTTGCGCGCCCTTGGGCACACCGTAGGTGGAGTCGATCCCCGGAATGCCGCTCTGCACGCGGATGGCGCGATAGCCCATCTCCTGGTGGCGGCCGACGTCGTCGAGGGCCTCTTCGATATCGTTGCCGTGCGCGTGGCAGTAGACGAGAACCGCGTCGCGGCTGCGTCCGCCGAGCAGATTGTAGGCAGGCGTGTTGAGGGCTTTGCCTTTGATGTCCCACAGCGCCATATCAACGGCGGCGATCGCGGACATGGTGACTGGGCCGCGTCGCCAGTAGGCTCCGCGATAGAGGTACTGCCAGATGTCTTCGGTCTGAAAGGGGTCGCGGTTGAGGATGCAGGGGATGACGTGGTCGGTGAGGTAGCTGGCGACGGCGAGCTCGCGCCCGTTGAGGGTACCGTCGCCGAGACCGTAAATACCCTGATCGGTTTCGATTTTGAGCGTGACGAAATTGCGGCCCGGCGAGCAGACGTTGACGGAGGCGTGGGTGATCTTCATGGCTGCGGCCCCTGCGTTGCGGCGCCGTGTTCGGGTGCGATCGAGAGGTAGTCGATAGGCGCGGGCTCGCCGTCATTAGGATGGCCCTGGATGGTGAGCACGTCGCCGGGGCGCAGCGGCACGCCGCGAAGCGTGAATCGCGAGGAGGTGTCGCCATCGGGAGCGTTGCCGGGGAGCGTATTGTCGGCCGCCCAGGAGGCGATGATCTGGCGGTTCAGGAGCAGATCGAAGGTGGAGACGCCGTCGCGATAGTCGAAGTACTGCACGGAGACGGCGTACCAGCCTGCGGGACGCGTGAATTTTGCTGAGGCTGTGCAGGCGTCTCGCGTCTCGCAGACGTAAGCCTTGCCGTCGGACGCTGTCTCCCAGGGATGGACGTCGACGGGCGTGTAGCCGTCGAGCTGCATTTGCGCAGCGGTGATGCGATTCGGATAATGATCGACGCGGCCGAGATCGTCGCGGATTCCGGAGAGCTGATAGAACCAGCGGGTGATGGCGTCGCGCCAGACGATGGCTTCGCCCGCCTGATATTCGAGCATCTTCAGCGTGGCGTTGTACGACTTGGGATCGATGAGGCCGCGCAGCGACTGCCACTGCTCGACGAGTCCCGCGACCTGCTGCGCGCCCTGGTAGTGCAGGTTGTAGATAGTCTGGATAACGGTTTGGCCGGTGTGCAGGCGGTACGCGTAGGGCACGTGGTGCATGAAGAGGAGCAGATTGTCGGGGCAGGTTTTCAGCGACTCGTACATCGCGGCGACCTGCGGCGGGTACTGGCCGATGAAGCCGGTTCCGGTAGCGGTGGTCCGGTCCATCCCGACGCCGGTGCGGTCGGCGCGGATCCACTGGCCCCAGCCGTTGTTCTCCTGCGACTGGGGCGCGGGACCGTAGTGCGAACCGGTGATGTTGGTGAGCGTCTGCAGGCCGAGCGGGCCGGTATAGCTCTCGTAAGTCGGCCATGATGACATCAGCATGCGTGTGATAGTGGAGACGACGGTGGGCTCGGAGTTGAACGTGAGCTGAGTCCAGTCGCGCGCGATGGTTTCTGCTGCGGTGTTTGGGTTCCAGGCGAGACGGCCAAAGCCGTAAAGATTGGCAAGCGCCATGTCGCTGCCCAGCCAGTTGTCATCGAGACCGACGCAGGTCACGCCGACAAATCCGCCGAGCGGGTGATGGAAGACCCGGCCGTCGACGATGGCCTTCAGCGGCGTGGAGCGGTTATCCACGCGGAGATCGAAGTCGAGATAGGTCTGCCACTGGGTGGGCAGATAAACAAGCTGATGCTGTTGGCCCATGTATTCCTGCGTGACTTCCATCTCCACGGCGGTGTTGGTGCGGCGGAGGCCGGCGAAGAGCGGCGAAACAGGCTCGCGCACCTGGAAGTCGATGGGGCCGTTCTTGATCTGGACGACAACGTTGTCGGCAAACTGGCCGTCGAGCGGATGGAAAATGTCGTAGGCGGCGCGGGCGCGGTCGGCCTTCATATCGTGCCAATCCAGATGGTGGTTGTAGACGAAGGCGCGATACATCACGATGCCGCCGTGTGGCTGGAGCGCGGCAGCGAGCATGTTGGCGGCGACTGCGGGGCTTCGTCCGTATTTCGAAGGTCCGGGCTGGCCTTCGGAGTCGGCCTTGACGACGAAGCCGGCGAAGTCGGGGATGGCCGCGTAGATTTCGTCGGCTTTGGTGCGCCACCACGCGGCGACTTTGGGATCGCCGGGATCGAAGGTGTCGAGACCGCCCACGCTTTGTGGAGCGCTGAGATCGACGGCGAGCGCGAGACGCACGCCCCACGGGCGGAACGCATCGGCGATGCGCGCAATCTGGCGGATCATCTCCGGCTGGAGCACACGCGGATCGGCATTGACATTATTGATGGCGCAGCCATTGATGCCGAGCGAGGCCAGCAGGCGCGCGTAGTCGCCGGCGCGGGTAAGGTCGGCGTGGACCTCGCCGTTATCGAAAAAGATGGAGCGTCCGCCGTAGCCGCGCTCGATGGTGCCGTTCAGATTGTCCCACTCGTTGGTCCAGCGGATGGGTGCAGCGGGCGAGTCGGCGCCCTGCATGGCGGTGAAGCTTTCGCCACCCGCCATGCCGAGCAACAGATGAAAGGCGCCGTAGAGGATACCGCGGGAGTCCGCGCCGTCGATCAGCCAATATGTGTGGCCACGCGAGAAATACTTGGTGAGCGCGAATCCCTCGGGTCCGAGCGCCGGAGGATCGTAGTGCGGGAAGACCGTGTGCAGCTCATCGGTGGTCGCGAGCACCCACGCGTCTTCGTCGGGAAGCTGCGCGGCCGGGCCCTGAGGTGCGATCCGCAGCGTGCAGCCAAGCATGGAGCGGACGCCGCGGAGCATCTCCGCCTGTGCACTGGCGGCGGTGGGCGAGGAATCCAGTGTGACGATGGCAGGCGGAATCTTCGCCCGGGCGCCAAGACTGCTCTGAGGCAGCGGCGCGTAGCGAAGCCAGGCCGCAGATACCCGTTGGGCGCAGGCGGGCACGACGATCAGCAGACGGGCCGCGAGCAGAGACACTGGAACAAAACCGAATCGGCGCTGGCGGATGCTAAACATCGCGACCCTTTCGATTTTCGCAGAAACGCCGGGAAATGGTTCGTGAGGCGAACGAATGCGATAAAAGAAGGGCCGGGACGGAGGATCGTCCCGGCCAGGGTTGGTTTTGGAGAGATCAGAAGATGAATTTGCCGCCGAAATACCACAACCGCTCGCCGCCGCTGCCG